>NC_021505.1:5845356-6156701 GCF_000412675.1 Pseudomonas putida NBRC 14164
CCCGGCAACGGATAATGCCCAGTTTTTCCACCTGCGCATCCAGGCGCTCACCGCGCTTGCGGTCGAAAAGAGATCCCCATGAAAGACACCATTCGCCAGCTGGTCCAGCAAGCCCTCACCCAACTCGTCACCGACGGTGTGCTGCCTGAAGGGCTGTCGCCGGCGATCCAGGTGGAAAACGCCCGGGACAAGACCCACGGCGACTTCGCCAGCAACATCGCCATGATGCTGGCCAAGCAGGCAGGCATGAAGCCACGCGACCTGGCCGAAAAACTGATCAACGCCCTGCCGGCCAGCGCCGACATCAGCAAAGTGGAAATCGCCGGCCCCGGCTTCCTCAACTTCTTCCAGAACACCGACGCCCTGGCCAACCGCCTGGACGCCGCCCTGGCCGATGACCACCTCGGCGTGCGCAAGGCCGGCCCGAGCGAAAAGGTCGTCATCGACATGTCGGCGCCAAACCTGGCCAAAGAGATGCACGTCGGCCACCTGCGCTCGACCATCATCGGTGACAGCGTCGCACGCGTGCTGGAATTTTTGGGGGACAACGTCATTCGCCAGAACCACGTCGGCGACTGGGGCACCCAGTTCGGCATGCTGATGGCCTACCTGCAGGAAAACCCGATCACCAGCGACGAGCTGTCGGACCTGGAGAACTTCTACCGGGCGGCGAAGAAGCGCTTCGACGAATCGGAAGAGTTCGCCACGCGCGCCCGTGGCCTGGTGGTCAAGCTGCAAGCCGGCGACCCTGAGTGCCTGGCCCTGTGGACCCGCTTCAAGGACATCTCGCTGTCGCACTGCCAGAAGACTTACGAGCTGCTCAACGTCAAATTGACCATGGCCGACGTGATGGGCGAAAGCGCCTACAACGACGACCTGGCCAACGTGGTGGCCGACCTCAAGGCCAAGGGCCTGCTGGTCGAAGACCAAGGCGCCCAGTGCGTGTTCCTGGAAGAATTCAAGAACAGCGAAGGCGAACCCCTGCCGGTGATCGTGCAAAAAGCCGACGGCGGCTACCTGTACGCCACCACCGACCTGGCCGCAGTGCGCTATCGCAGCAACGTGCTCAACGCTGACCGCGCCCTGTACTTCGTCGACCAGCGCCAGGCCCTGCACTTCAACCAGGTATTCGAAGTGGCACGCCGTGCAGGCTTTGTCGGCCACCCGATGCAGATGGAGCACATGGGCTTCGGCACCATGAACGGCGCCGACGGCCGCCCGTTCAAGACCCGTGACGGCGGCACCGTCAAGCTGATCGACCTGCTCACCGAGGCCAAGGAGCGCGCCTACGCGTTGGTCAAGGAAAAGAACCCGAGCCTGGCTGACGAAGATCTGCGCCACATCGGCGAAGTGGTTGGCATTGGCGCAGTAAAATACGCCGACCTGTCCAAGCACCGCACCAGCGACTACAGCTTCAACTTCGAGCTGATGCTCAACTTCGAAGGCAACACCGCCCCGTACCTGCTGTACGCCTACACCCGCGTAGCCGGCGTATTCCGCAAGCTGGGCAAGGGCTTTGACGAAGTCGAAGGCAAGATCGTGCTGCAGGCCGCCCACGAGCAGGACCTGGCTGCGCGCCTGGCGCAGTTTGGCGAAACCCTCAATAGCGTCGCCGAAAAAGGCACACCGCACGTGCTGTGCAGCTACCTGTACGACCTGGCCGGGCTGTTCTCCAGCTTCTACGAGAACTGCCCGATCCTCGCCGCCGAAACCCCGGAGCAACAGCAAAGCCGCCTGCGCCTGGCCGCCCTGACCGGCCGCACCCTCAAACAAGGTCTGGAACTGCTCGGCCTGGAAACCCTGGAGCGCATGTAAGTTGGCTGCCAAGAAAAAACCCGCCCCAAAACGCGGCGCCAGCCGCCAGACGGCACCGGCCAAACAGCCGATCCCTGGTTGGGTATGGATGGCCGTCGGCCTCACCGTCGGCGCGTTCATCGTGTTCCTGATGAAGCTCGAGCCGGGGGGCGATGACATCAAGCGTGCCAAGCCCGAGCAGCAGAAGACGGAAAAGGTGACCGAAGCCAGCAAGCCTGCGCAGGCCACCCCGCAGCAGCCGGTGAAGCCGAAGTACGACTTCTACACCCTGCTGCCGGAGTCTGAGGTGATCGTGCCGCCAGAAGCGGTACCGGAGAAGACGCCACCGGTACCGGCCCAGCCCGTGACCCCGGTGACGCCGGCAGAAGCGGCAAAAATCGACACCGCGCGGGCCCAGGCGGCATTGCTGGGCCAGACCCCGCCACCGCCACCACCGGTGATCAAGCCGGCTGCGACCACCCAGTACTTCCTGCAGGCTGGCTCGTTCCGCAAGCAGGCCGATGCCGACAAGGTCCGTGCGCAGATCATCCTCCTGGGCCAGTCGGTGAAGGTGGAGTCGGGTACGGTCAAGGACGAGACGTGGTACCGCGTACTGGTCGGGCCCTTCAGCAACCGTGAACAGCTGACCGGTGCGCAGAAGCAACTGGCCGGGGCCGGGTTCAGCAACCTGCTGCTGCAACAACGGCAGACCCGGCAGTAACCCAGCCACAAAAAAAGGCCTTGCCGCTTCGGTGCGACAAGGCCTTTTTCATTACCCGCGAAGCATTTCAACGCAAGGCGTTGCGCTCGGACACCTGGCTGTTCAACGTCCAGAAGTCATACAGCACCCCCACCAGGAACAAGCCGCCGGTAAAGAAGTAAATGATCGCGGTGATCCACTTGCCCTGATACAGCCGATGCAGGCCAAACACCCCAAGGAAGGTCAGCAGGATCCAGGCGATGTTGTAGTCGATACGCCCGGACTGGAACCGCAGGTCTGCTTCACGGTCCATGGCCGGGATCAGGAACAGGTCGATCAACCAGCCAATGCCCAGCAGGCCCAAGGTGAAGAACCAAATGGTGCCGGTGATGGGCTTGCCGTAGTAAAAGCGATGCGACCCGGTGAAGCCGAAAATCCACAGCAGGTAACCGATGACCTTGCTGTGAGTGTCGTGATAGGGCGCCCCCTGTTGATAAGTATTCATTCATAGCCCTCGTGGGTTATCCGAAAATTTTCTAAAAAAAAATGTGACTTTCTTGTCGCAGGCCGACGTACGGCACCTGGGCAATCGACCAACGGATCAAAGATTGATCAAAAAGCTGTTATAAAGTTGCGCGCCCAACACATAACTATTCATAAGAGCTTCATCTATGCCGCCTTTGATCAAGACATGGCTGACCCTCTGCCTATTATTGCCCCTGGCCGCCCACGCCACCAATCGTGAGCAACGTCTTCCCAATGGTTTCACCGGCTACACCACCAATGCCTCGGTGAAACACGCGCCGGTCAAGCAGACCGCTCTACGCGCACGCCCAGCCAATGCCGCCAGCAACCGCGGCTTGCCAGTGGCTGCCATGTCGCCGAAGCAGAGCAGCGATGTGCTCAGCCGTGCCGTGAATGTGCTCGGTACCCCTTATGTTTGGGGTGGCAGCAGCCCGAAAAAAGGGTTCGACTGCAGCGGGCTGGTGAAATACGCCTTCAACGATGTCGCAGACGTCGACCTGCCGCGCACCTCCAATGCCATGGCCCAGGGCCATGGCGTCAAGGTGGCCAAGGGTGACCTCAAGCCTGGCGACCTGATTTTCTTCAACATCAAGAGCCGCCGGGTGAACCATGTTGCCATCTACCTGGGCAACGACCGCTTCATCCACGCACCACGGCGTGGCAAGCGGGTAAGCATCGACAACCTGAGCAAGCCCTACTGGCAGAAGCACTACGTAGTAGCCAAGCGGGTGCTGCCTAAGGAACAGCAGCAGCTGAACCTGGCCAAGCGCTAACAGGTCCGGCCTCTTCGCGGGCACGCCCGCTCCCACAGGTACAGCACAGCCTTCGAACCCTGTGCCGTACCTGTGGGAGCGGGCGTGCCCGCGAAGAGGCCTGAGCAGGCACTATAACCCTCTGATCAGTCCGCTCTCCTTGAGCTCCCGCATCGCCCCCTCCATCGTCCGCATCCCCTGCGCCGCCCCGCCCTGCATCACCGAACACAACTGCGCCATTCGCCCCTCCCGCACCAGGTTGCGCACCGCCGGCGTCGCCACCAGCACTTCCCGCGCCGCCACCCGCCCACCGCCCACACGCCTGACCAGTACCTGAGCCACCACAAGGCGCAACGACTCGGCCAACATGGTTCGCACCAAGGGCTTTTCCTCGGCAGCAAACACCTCCACCAACCGGTCAACGCTGCTGGCCGCCGACCGCGTATGCACGGTCGCCAGCACCAGGTGCCCGGTCTCGGCTGCGCGCAAGGCCAGGCGAACGCTTTCCAGGTCACGTAGCTCACCGATCATGATCACATCCGGGTCCTGGCGCAGCGCACTGCGCAGCCCTTGGGCGAAGCCGCCGCTATGGCGGCCAATCTCACGCTGGTTGATCAGGCTGCGCTGGCTGCTGTGGATAACTTCGACCGGGTCTTCGAGGGTGATGATGTGCAGCGCCCGTTCGCGGTTCAGCTGGTCGATCAACGTCGCCAGGGTGCTGGACTTGCCACTGCCGGTAGGCCCACCGACCAGAATCAGGCCATCAGTGCATTGCGCAACAGCTTGATACACATCCCCCAGGTCGAGCTCATCCAGCGTGGCGATCCGCCCCGGGATCAGCCGAAAGGTAGCCCCAGCGCCGTTCAGTTGGCGAAACAGGTTCAGCCGAAAGCGGCCAAGCCCGGGCAACTCCAGCGCCAGGTCCAGCTCATCGCCCTGGGCCCATTGCCGCCGTTGGTGTTCAGCCAGCAAGGGCGCCATGCCTTCGGCCAGGTCTGCCGGCACCAGAGCCGGCAAATTCATGCGTTGCAAGTCACCCTCAATGCGCAGCATCGGGATCTGGCCCGCCGCCAGGTGCAGGTCCGAAGCCCCCGCATCCACGGCCCGGGCCAACAGGTCGGTCACATCCATGAGACTCCCCAAAGGCCTTCAAGTAGGTAGAATGCCGCAGACCCTCTAGCCGCCGGCATCCGTCCATGTCCACCCTAGCAGACAACCTTTCCGCTATTTCCGCCCGCATCGCCAGCGCTGCCCGGGCTGCCGGGCGCGATCCGGCCAGCGTCCAGTTGCTGGCCGTGAGCAAGACCAAGCCCGCCAGCGCCATTCGCGAAATCCACGCCGCTGGCGTGCGCGATATCGGGGAAAACTACCTACAGGAAGCGCTGACAAAGCAGCAGGCGCTAAGCGACCTGCCCTTGATCTGGCACTTCATCGGCCCCATTCAGTCGAACAAGACCAAAGCCATCGCCGAGCATTTCGACTGGGTGCATTCCGTGGACCGCCTGAAAATTGCCCAACGCCTGTCCGAGCAGCGCCCTGCCGGCCTGGCGCCACTGAACCTCTGCCTGCAAGTGAACGTGAGCGGCGAAGACAGCAAGTCTGGCTGCACCCCCGCAGACCTTCCGGCCCTGGCCAAGGCCGTGGCCGGGCTGCCCAACCTGCGCTTGCGCGGGTTGATGGCAATCCCCGAGCCCACCGACGACCGCGCCGCCCAGGAAGCTTCCTTCGCCCGCTTGCGCCAGTTGCAGGAAAGCCTGGGCCTTGGCCTGGACACCCTGTCCATGGGCATGAGCCACGACCTGGAAGCGGCTATTGCACAGGGTGCGACCTGGGTACGCATCGGCACCGCCCTGTTCGGTGCCCGCGACTACGGCCAAAACTGACTCCATGCTTTACTCACTCTTCCCCACAAGGACCTGACATGAGCAAGACACGTATTGCCTTTATCGGCGCCGGCAACATGGCCGCCAGCCTGATCGGTGGTTTGCGTGCCCAGGGCCTGGACGCCTCGCAGATCCGCGCCAGCGACCCGGGCGCCGAGACCCGCACCCGCATCCAGGCCGAGCACGGCATCGAAACGTTCGAGAACAACGCCCAGGCCATCGACGGCGCCGACGTCATCGTCCTGGCGGTCAAGCCGCAGGTCATGAAAGCCGTGTGCCAGGCCCTGCAACCCAACCTGCAGGATGGCCAACTGATCGTTTCCATTGCCGCCGGCATCACCTGTGCCAGCCTGCAAAGCTGGGTGGGCGCTCGCCCGGTGGTGCGCTGCATGCCCAATACCCCTGCGCTGCTGCGCCAGGGCGTAAGCGGCCTGTACGCAACCGCTGAAGTGTCCGACACGCAGCGCCAGCAGGCCGAACAACTGCTGTCGGCCGTGGGCACAGCCCTGTGGCTGGATCAGGAACAACAACTGGACGCCGTGACCGCAGTGTCCGGCAGCGGCCCTGCGTACTTCTTCCTGCTGATCGAGGCCATGACCGCAGCAGGCGAAAAGCTCGGCCTGCCACGCGAAACCGCTTCCCAGCTGACCTTGCAGACCGCCCTTGGCGCTGCCCGCATGGCGGTTGCCAGCGATGTCGATGCCGCCGAGCTGCGCCGCCGCGTCACCTCGCCCGCCGGCACCACCGAAGCTGCGATCAAGTCGTTCCAGGCCAGCGGCTTCGAAGCCATCGTCGAGCAGGCGCTGCAGGCTGCGGCTACGCGCTCCGCCGAACTGGCCGAACAACTGGGCAAATAAGGAGCTTTAGATGAATGCACTGTCCGGCGCCGCGATATTCGTGGTGCAAACCCTGGTCAGCCTCTACCTGGTGATCGTCCTGCTGCGTTTTGTCCTGCAACTGGTCAAAGCCAACTTCTATAACCCGCTGTGCCAGTTCGCAGTGCGCGCCACGCAGCCGCTGCTCAAGCCAATCCGCCGGATCATCCCCAGCATCGGTGGGCTGGACACCTCGTCGCTGCTGCTGGCGGTCATCATCCAGGCCCTGCTGATGGGCTTCGTGCTGATGGTCACCTACGGCACCTTCGGTGACGTCCTGCACCTGCTGATGTGGGCGATCATCGGTATCACCTCGCTGTTCCTGAAGATTTTCTGGGTGGCGATGATTGTCATGGTGATCGTCTCCTGGGTTGCCCCCAACAGCCACAACCCGGCCGCCGAGCTGGCCTACCAGATCAGCGAGCCGGTACTGGCACCGTTCCGCCGCCTCGTGCCCAACCTGGGCGGCATGGACATCTCGCCGATCTTCGCCTTCCTGGCGATCCAGGTGATCCAGTCGTTCGTCATGCCCCCGCTGGCCGCCTACGCAGGCATGCCACAAGAACTGTGGCGCATGATCTGACCCTGGTTGCTTCCAGCGGCAAGCCTTTGCTTGCCGCTGGGGGTAGCGCTCTTTAGACTTACGCCTCCGTCAAGCGTGAGCAGGGTCGATGTCCACTGTCTTTCCCGAAGATTCCGTCGGTCTGGTAGTACCGCAAACCGCCCGGTTCGATGAACCGCTGGCACTGGCTTGTGGCCGCTCCCTGGCCAGTTACGAGCTGGTCTACGAGACCTATGGCACCCTGAACGCCAGCGCGAGCAACGCCGTGCTGATCTGCCATGCCCTCTCCGGCCACCACCATGCCGCCGGCTACCATGCCGCCACCGACCGCAAACCGGGATGGTGGGACAGCTGCATCGGCCCTGGCAAACCGATCGACACCAACCGCTTCTTCGTGGTCAGCCTGAACAACCTCGGCGGCTGCAACGGTAGCACCGGCCCCAGCAGCGTCAACCCGGCCACGGGCAAGCCTTACGGCGCCGACTTTCCGGTACTGACCGTAGAGGACTGGGTGCACAGCCAGGTGCGCCTGGGCGAGCGCCTGGGCATCCAGCAATGGGCCGCTGTCGTCGGCGGTAGCCTGGGCGGCATGCAGGCACTGCAATGGACCATCAGCTACCCGGAGCGTGTGCGCCATTGCGTCGACATCGCCTCGGCACCCAAGCTGTCGGCACAGAACATTGCCTTCAACGAAGTCGCTCGCCAGGCCATCCTCACCGACCCCGAATTCCATGGGGGTTCGTTCCAGGACCAGGGCGTCATCCCCAAGCGCGGCCTGATGCTGGCGCGCATGGTCGGCCATATCACCTACCTGTCCGACGACTCGATGGGTGAGAAATTTGGCCGTGAGCTGAAAAGCGACAAGCTCAACTACGACTTCCACAGCGTCGAGTTCCAGGTCGAAAGCTACCTGCGCTACCAGGGCGAGGAGTTTTCTGGCCGTTTCGACGCCAACACCTACTTGCTGATGACCAAGGCGCTGGACTACTTCGACCCGGCCGCAGCCCAAGGCGGCGACCTGGCCGCCACCCTGGCCCACGTGAAGGCGCAATACTGCATCATGTCGTTCACCACCGACTGGCGCTTCTCGCCGGCCCGTTCGCGCGAGATCGTCGACGCGCTGATGGCTGCGCGCAAGAACGTCTGCTACCTGGAGATCGAATCGCCTTACGGGCACGATGCCTTCCTGATCCCCACACCTCGCTACATGCAGGGTTTCTCGAACTACATGAACCGCATTGCCATCTGAGGACAGCATGAGAGCCGATCTGGAAATCATCCACGACTGGATCCCCGCCGGCAGCCGGGTACTCGACCTGGGCTGCGGCAGCGGCGAACTGCTGGCCTCGCTGCGTGACCGCAAGCAGGTCACCGGCTATGGCCTGGAGATCGACGCCGACAACATCGCCGCCTGCGTGGCCAAGGGCGTCAACGTCATCGAGCAGGACCTGGACAAGGGCCTGGGCAATTTCGCCAGCAACAGTTTCGACGTAGTGATCATGACCCAGGCCCTGCAGGCCGTGGAGTACCCCGACCGCATCCTCGACGAGATGCTGCGCGTGGGCCGCCAGTGCATCATCACCTTCCCCAACTTCGGCCACTGGCGCTGCCGCTGGTACCTGGCGACCAAAGGCCGCATGCCGGTATCGGACTTCATGCCGTATACCTGGTACAACACGCCGAACATCCACTTCTGCACCTTCGCCGACTTCGAGGAGCTGGTGCACGAACGCAGGGCCAAGGTGCTTGACCGCCTGGCCGTCGACCACTTGCACCGCAACGGGTGGGGTGGCCGGCTTTGGCCTAATCTTCTAGGTGAGATCGGCATCTACCGCGTCAGCAGCCCGGGCCTGCCAGAGCACCAGCTCGCTGTCTGACGCCCACCGGAGGAATTGCCCCATGCGTCGCCTAGCCCTGTTCCTGATCAGCCTGTGCCTGGCATTGCCAGTACTGGCTGCCGATGCCGCCCGGCCCGAGCGCAAGGAAGTGTTTGGCGACGTGACGGTGCATTACAGCGCATTCACTTCGAGCATGCTCACACCCGAGGTGGCTGCAGCCACCGGGCTTGTGCGCAGCAAGAACCAGGGCGTGCTCAACATTGCCGTGCTCAAGGCCGGCAAGCCCACCCCAGCACTGGTCAGCGGCAAGGTCAAAGACCTGACCGGGCGCATCAGCCCGCTGTCGTTCAAGCAGGTTACCGAACCGGGCGCGGTTTACTACATCGCCCAGTTCAAGATCGAACAAGCAGAAACCGTCACCTTCGACCTGACCATCGAAACCGGCGGCATCAGCAACTCCCTCAGCTTCAACCAGGAAGTGTTCCCAGGCGAATGATGAATTTCCAGCAACTCGTATTGGCCAGCCATAACGCCGGCAAACTCAAGGAACTCCAGGCCATGCTCGGCCAGTCCGTGCAGCTGCGCTCGATTGGCGAGTTCAGCCAGGTCGAGCCGGAAGAAACCGGCCTGTCGTTCGTCGAGAACGCCATCCTCAAGGCACGCAACGCCGCGCGTATTTCCGGCCTGCCGGCCCTGGCCGACGATTCTGGCCTGGCCGTGGACTTCCTCGGTGGTGCGCCGGGTATCTACTCGGCACGCTATGCCGACGGCAAGGGTGATGCAGCGAACAACGCCAAGCTGCTCGAAGCCCTGAAAGACGTGCCCGAAGCGGAGCGCGGCGCGCAGTTCGTCTGCGTCCTGGCGCTGGTGCGCCATGCCGACGACCCGTTGCCGATCCTGTGCGAAGGCCTGTGGCACGGCAGCATCCTGTTCGAGGCCAGCGGCGAGCACGGTTTCGGCTACGACCCGCTGTTCTGGGTACCGGAGCGCAACTGCTCCAGCGCCGACCTGGCCCCGGCAGATAAAAACCAGCTCAGCCACCGCGCCCGTGCCATGGCCCTGCTGCGCCAACGTCTGGGCCTGGCATGATCGAAATGCTGTCCTCTCCCGGCGCGGCGGCCTTTACCAGCCTGCCGCCGCTGGCGCTGTACATCCACATCCCGTGGTGCGTACGCAAATGCCCTTACTGCGACTTCAACTCCCACGCTGCCGGGCCTGAACTGCCGGAAGACGCCTACGTCTCGGCCCTGCTGGACGACCTTGACCAGGAGCTGGCTGCCGTACAGGGCCGCCCGATCAGCTCGATCTTCTTTGGTGGCGGTACACCCAGCCTGTTCAGTGCCAACGCCCTGGGGCGGCTGCTGCGCGGCGTGGAACAACGCATCCCGTTCGCGCCAGACATCGAAATCACCCTGGAGGCCAACCCGGGTACCTTCGAGCAGGACAAGTTCAAGGCCTACCGGCAAACCGGCATCAACCGCCTGTCCATCGGCGTACAGAGCTTCCAGCCAGCCAAGCTGGAGGCGCTGGGACGCATCCACAATGGCGACGAAGCGGTCCGTGCTGCCGGTATGGCGCGTGCTGCCGGCTTCGACAACTTCAACATGGACCTGATGCACGGCCTGCCCGACCAGTCGCTGGATGACGCGCTGGGTGACTTGCGCCAGGCCATCGACCTGGGGCCGACGCACCTGTCGTGGTACCAGCTGACCGTGGAACCGAACACGGTGTTCTGGAACCAGCCGCCAGAGCTGCCCGAGGACGACATCCTCTGGGACATCCAGGAGGCGGGCCAGGCATTGATGGCCGAGCACGGGTTCCGCCAGTACGAGGTTTCGGCCTATGCCCAGGCGGACCGCGCGGCGCGGCACAACCTCAACTACTGGCGCTTTGGCGACTTCATCGGCATTGGTGCCGGTGCACACGGCAAGCTGACCTTCGCCGACGGCCGCATCCTGCGCACCTGGAAAACCCGCCTGCCCAAGGACTACCTGAACCTGGCCAAGCCGTTCAAGGCCGGCGAAAAGCTGCTGCCGGTCGACGAACTGCCGTTCGAGTTCCTGATGAACGCCCTGCGCCTGACCGATGGCGTGGAAGCCGAACTGTTCACTCAGCGTACTGGTTTGCCGCTTGCACAACTGCGCGAGGCACGCCGCGCCGCCGAACAAAAAGGCCTTTTACAGGTCGAACCGGATCGACTGGTAGCCACGCCAAGGGGCCAGTTGTTCCTCAACGACCTGCTGCAGTATTTCTTGACCTAAGGATGACCCATGGATCTGGTACTTGATCTACTCGCGACGGTTTCCCGCTGGAGCCGCGGCAACCTGTCGGAGATTTCCCTGGCCTTGGTAGGCTGCCTGCTGGTGCTGTTCGGCAGCGATGTGAAAGCCTGGGCCGAACAACGCCTCGGTGGCCTGGCGGGTGCACTGCGGGTGCCGTTCATGGCGCTGATGGTGATGGTGGGCAGCGGTGCGGCGCTGATCTATGCCACGCCGTGGGTGGTGAAGGGGCTGGGCCAGTTCAACAACTACGCGCTCGCGCCGGTGTTGCTGGTGGTGCTGGTGTTGATTGGTGTGGTGGCTGATCGCAGGGGTTGATTCCACCTACAAAGGCCCTTGCAAGAGCAACTGCCTTACTCACAATCTCAAAGGTTGCGTAATTTCTGTGGGAGCGGGCATGCCCGCGAACACCGGCAAAGCCGGTGCCATCTACCGCGTCGCCTGCTTCGCGGGCATGCCCGCTCCCACAGATATGCCTTGGCCTCCGTGTTGGCGGGCCAATCTTCCAGCATCTAACCGGCACTTCGATGCCTTCGAAAACTGTGGGGACGTTTTCGGTGAAGTCCCAGAGCGAAGGATACTCAGTCCTGTCGCTCACAAAAAAACCGCCTTTCTCAAGGCGGTTTTTTTCGCCCGCATTTCTGCAAGCACCAGCACATCGAAAGGCCAGATCAGCCGATCAATCCGCCTTCTCGAACTTCAAGTCCCATACCCCATGCCCCAGCCGCTCGCCGCGGCGTTCGAACTTGGTGATCGGGCGCTCTTCCGGGCGTGGCACGTAGGTGCCGTCGGCTGCACGGTTGCGATAGCCTGGGGCGGCGCTCATCACTTCCAGCATGTACTCGGCATACGGCTCCCAGTCGGTGGCCATGTGGAACACGCCACCGGGCTTGAGCTTGCGACGTACCAGCTCGGCAAACTCCAGCTGGACGATGCGGCGCTTGTGGTGGCGCGCCTTGTGCCAAGGGTCTGGGAAGAACAGCATCAGGCGGTCGAGGCTGTTGTCCGCCACACAGCGGTTCAGCACTTCGATGGCATCGCAGTCGTACACCCGCAGGTTCTTCAGGCCCTGAGTCAGTACGCCGTTGAGCAGCGCGCCGACACCCGGGCGGTGCACTTCCACACCGATGAAGTCCTGGTCAGGCGCGGCAGCCGCCATTTCCAGCAGGGAATGGCCCATGCCGAAGCCGATCTCCAGAGTGCGCGGCGCCGAACGGCCGAACACCTGGTCGTAGTCCACCGGGCTGTCGGCCAGCGGCAGGATGTACAGCGGGCCGCCCTGGTCAAGGCCGCGTTGCTGGCCTTCGGTCATGCGCCCGGCGCGCATCACGAAGCTCTTGATGCGGCGGTGTGGGCGGGCTTCGCCGTCGGGGGTGATCGGCGTATCGTGCGATTCAGTCATCAGGAGCTCTTACTTGATCAGACCATCCAGCGGCGAAGAGGCGCTGGCATAGAGTTTCTTCGGCATACGCCCGGCCAGGTAGGCCATGCGACCGGCGACAATAGCGTGCTTCATGGCTTCGGCCATCAGCACCGGCTGCTGGGCGTGGGCGATGGCCGAGTTCATCAGCACTGCCTCGCAGCCCATTTCCATGGCGATGGTGGCGTCGGAAGCGGTACCCACACCGGCATCGACCAGCACCGGCACCTTGGATTCTTCCAGGATGATCTGCAGGTTGTAGGGGTTGCAGATGCCCAGGCCGGTGCCAATCAGGCCAGCCAGCGGCATGACCGCGATGCAGCCGACTTCGGCCAGCTGACGGGCGATGATCGGGT
Organism: Pseudomonas putida NBRC 14164; assembly: GCF_000412675.1. Classification (NCBI taxonomy): domain Bacteria; kingdom Pseudomonadati; phylum Pseudomonadota; class Gammaproteobacteria; order Pseudomonadales; family Pseudomonadaceae; genus Pseudomonas; species Pseudomonas putida. The sequence goes on from NC_021505.1 coordinate 5,858,341, forward strand.
CGTCGCTGGTGTAGACCATCACGTCGAAACCTTCCTTGACCAGCACTTCGGCGGCCTTGAGGGTTTCGATCACGTTGGGGAACAGGGTTTTCTGGTCGGCCAGCACTTCCAGTTTCACCAGCGTGCGGGATTCGTGCGACTTGCGCCCGTCCAGCAGTTCACGAGCCAGACGGCAGGTGCGCACCGCTTCCACCGCGTCAAAGCAGCCTGCGGTGTTCGGCAGAATGGTGTACTTGTCGGGCGACAGTACGTCGAGCAGGTTCGGCTCGCCCGCATTCTGGCCAAGGTTGGTGCGGCGTACGGCGACGGTGACGATTTCGGCACCCGAGGCCTCGGTGGCCAGGCGGGTTTCTTCCATGTCACGGTACTTGCCGGTGCCGACCAGCAGGCGCGACTGGAAAGTACGCCCGCCCAGGGTGAAGGGCTTGTCGCTACGAACGTTGCTCATCGTTGTTCCTCGGGAATAGGTTGCTGGGCTTGCTTGTAAACCGCCGGGCTGCTGTCAGCCACCACCGATGGCGTGGACCACTTCGACCTGGTCGCCGTCGTTCAGCAGCGTGCTGTCGTGCTGGCTACGCGGCACGATATCCAGGTTCAGCTCTACTGCCACACGGCGCCCGGTCAGTTCCAGGCGCGTCAGCAGGGCTGCAACGCTTTCGCCAGCAGGCAGTTCGTAAGGTTCACCGTTCAGTTGAATGCGCATGCGCACGGCCACCATTGTTCTTTGGGGCCCGCATTCTAGCGCCGAACTCACCTGCAACCCAAGGCCGGTGCACGCCATTAGTCGCGATTGTGGACCACTCGGTCAGCCCAGCCGCCAGGCTGCCAGGCCCAGGCACAGCCAGCCGGCCAGGAAGCACAGGCCGCCGATCGGCGTGATGATGCCCAGCTTGCCGAGGCCGCTGAGGGTCAGCAGGTACAGGCTGCCGGAGAACAGCACGATGCCTAAGGCAAACAGGCCGCCAGCCCAGCCGACCAGGCGCCCGGGCAGGTGCACCGAGAGCACGGCGACTCCGAAGATCGCCAAGGCATGCACCAGCTGGTAGGTCACGCCCGTGTGGAAGATCGCCAGGTAGTCTGCCGTCAGCCGGCTTTTCAGGCCGTGGGCAGCGAAGGCACCCAGGGCGACCCCGGTAAAGCCGAAAAAGGCGGCAAGCATCAGGAAGCTGCGAAGCATGGGACGACTCCTTGTATCGGGTCTGTATAATGGCCCCTTCCACCCGTACGGCCAAGCCATCGCCATGCTGCCAACCCTTCTCCGCCGCCTTTCCCGTGCCCTGCTATGGTTCGCTGCCGGCAGCATTGTGCTGGTATTGGTGTTCCGCTGGGTGCCACCGCCCGGCACGGCCCTGATGGTCGAGCGCAAGGTGCAGTCTTGGGTGAATGGAGAATCCATCGACCTGCAGCGCGACTGGGAGCCGTGGGAGAACATCTCCGATGAGCTGAAGGTTGCCGTCATCGCCGGCGAGGACCAGAAGTTCGCCAGCCACTGGGGGTTCGACATCCCGGCTATCCAGGCGGCCCTGGCCTACAACGAGCGCGGCGGCAATGTTCGCGGTGCCAGCACCCTGACCCAACAAGTGGCCAAGAACCTGTTCCTGTGGTCCGGGCGCAGCTGGTTCCGTAAAGGGCTTGAGGCCTGGTTCACGGCCCTGATCGAGCTGTTCTGGTCCAAGGAGCGGATTCTTGAGGTTTACCTGAACAGTGCCGAATGGGGCAAAGGCGTATTTGGCGCCCAGGCAGCGGCGCGTTATCACTTTGGTGTCGATGCCAGTCGTCTTAGTCGCCAGCAGGCGGCGCAGCTGGCGGCGGTGCTGCCTAGTCCGATCAAGTGGAGTGCCAGCCGGCCGAGCGCCTATGTGGCCAGCCGGGCGGGGTGGATTCGCCGGCAGATGAGCCAGTTGGGCGGGCCCAGCTACCTGATGCAGCTCGATACTTCGCGCAACAAGCTTTGAGTTTTGCGGTGATGCGCAAATTGAGCGCCGCGCGGGCGGCGCTCAATCTCACGGGCATCACAACATTCACGCCGAGCACAAAAAAGCCGCTCGCCCCATCGGGGCCAGCGGCTCTATCTACAACCAAGGCCCGATCAGATCGCGATCAGTGCCTTGACCTTGTTCATCGCATTTTTCTCCAGCTGGCGAATCCGCTCAGCCGATACGCTGTACTTGTCTGCCAGCTCATGCAGCGTGGCCTTCTCTTCCGCCAACCAGCGCTGATAGAGAATATCGCGGCTACGCTCGTCCAGCCCTTGCAGCGCTTCGTGCAGGTTGCTGGTGGAGTTATCGCTCCAGTCGGCATCCTCCAACTGCACCGCCGGGTCGTAACGGTGGTCTTCCAGGTAATGCGCAGGCGACTGGAAGGCGCTGTCGTCGTCAGCTTCCGCTGCCGGGTCGAAGGCCATGTCCTGGCCACTCAGGCGGCTTTCCATCTCACGCACTTCACGCGGTTCGACGCCAAGGCTTTCTGCCACGCGGTGCACTTCGTCGTTGTTCAGCCACGCCAAGCGCTTCTTCTGGCTACGCAGGTTGAAGAACAGCTTGCGCTGGGCCTTGGTGGTGGCCACCTTGACGATGCGCCAGTTGCGCAGGATGAACTCGTGGATCTCTGCCTTGATCCAGTGCACGGCGAACGACACCAGGCGCACGCCCATTTCAGGGTTGAAGCGCTTGACGGCCTTCATCAGGCCGACGTTGCCTTCCTGGATCAGGTCAGCCTGTGCCAGACCGTAGCCTGCATAGCTACGGGCGATGTGTACGACGAAACGCAGGTGGGCCATCACCATTTGACGAGCGGCCTCGACATCCTGCTCATAATAGAGACGCTCGCCCAGATCACGCTCCTGCTCGACCGTCAGCAGCGGGATGCTGTTGACCGTGTGCACATAGGCTTCCAGGTTTGCACCGGGTACCAGGGCATAGGCAGGTTGCAACGATGTGGTCATTCAAGAACCTCCGACTTACAAAACTCGCGCCTTGTGGGCGCTGCCAACATAGACCTGGAACGACGGTACAAGTTCCGTAGTGAACAAAATGTCAATGCTGGCACGTAAAAACTATCGCGGCGCCAGCTCGTTCAGATGACGAGCGACGGCAATCCATGCACCGATATACCCCAACAGCACCGCTCCGATCAAGAGCGACAGACCATCGGACGCCGGCACCCCGCCCAGGGCGAAGTCACTGCCGTACAGTCCGGAAAGCCCTACAACCGCGTCGTTGAGCCAATTCAGGCCAAACGCCAGGATACCCCACGCCAGCAGCCCCGCACCCAGGCCATACAAGGCGCCCATGTACAGGAAAGGCCGGCGCACGTAGGCGTCAGTGCCGCCTACCAGCTTGATCACTTCGATCTCGACACGGCGGTTTTCAATGTGTAGACGAATTGTGTTACCGATTACTAACAGCAGGGCAGAAATCAGCATCACGGCCAGGCCGAAGACGAAGCGGTCACCGAGTTTGAGGATGGCCGCCAGGCGCTCGACCCACACCAGGTCAAGTTGCGCCACTTCCACCCGCGGCAGCTCCGACAGGCGTTGACGCAAGGCATCCAGGGCGGGCTTGTCGACCTCGGTCGGGGTTACCACCACCACGCCAGGCAGCGGGTTGTCGGGCAGTTCGCGCAAGGCCTCGCCCAAGCCGGACTGCTGCTGGAATTCTTCCAGCGCCTGCTCGCGGCTGACAAATTGCGCGTCCGCCACCCCGGGCATGCCCTTGATCTCGTCGCGCAGGGCCTCACCATCGCGGCTGCCGGCATCGAGCTTGAGGTACAGGGAAATCTGCGCAGCACGCTGCCATGAGCCGCCAAGCTGCTCGATGTTCTTCAGCAGCAACGACAGGCCCATGGGCATGCTCAGCGCCACCGCCATTACCAGGCAGGTGAAAAAGCTGCCGATCGGCTGCTTGCCCAAACGACGCAGGCTGTCGGCCATGCTGGCACGGTGGCTTTCCAGCCAGGCATTCAGCAGTGTGCGGAAATCCGGGCCGTCATCGTCCTCGCCGCGTTTTTTCTTCTCCGGTTGCGGGTCGGCCGGCTTTGGCGCAACCCGCTCGGAAACCTTCGGCGTACGTATAGTGCTCATTGCCCGGCCTCCCCATCGCCGATCAAGCGGCCGCGCTGCAAGGTCAGCATGCGGTGGCGCATGCGCGCAATCAGTGCCAGGTCATGGCTGGCGATCAATACCGTGGTGCCCAGGCGGTTGATGTCCTCGAACACGCCCATGATCTCTGCTGCCAGGCGCGGGTCGAGGTTACCGGTGGGTTCGTCGGCCAGCAGCAGGGCCGGCTGGTGCACGATGGCGCGGGCGATACCCACCCGCTGCTGCTGCCCGGTGGACAGGTCGGCCGGGAACAGTTCGCCCTTGTCGGACAGCGACACACGCTCCAGCGCCGAATCCACGCGCTTGGCGATCTCGGCCTTGGACAAGCCGAGAATCTGCAGTGGCAAGGCGATGTTGTTGAACACCGTGCGGTCGAACAACAGCTGGTGGTTCTGGAACACCACGCCGATCTGCCGACGCAGGAACGGGATCTGCGCGTTGCTGATCTGGCCCAGGTCCTGACCGGCCAGCATGAGCTTGCCGCTGGTCGGGCGTTCCATGGCCAGCAACAAGCGCAGCAAGGTGCTCTTGCCGGCGCCCGAATGGCCGGTGACGAACAGGAATTCGCCCCGGCGCGCCCGGAAACTCAGCTCATGCAAACCCACATGACCATTGGGATAGCGCTTGGCAACCTGTTCGAATCGGATCATGGTCAGTCTCGCTCGGCGAACAGAGCCTTGACGAACGGCTCGGCTTCGAAGGTACGCAGGTCGTCGATGCCTTCACCAACACCGATGAAGCGGATCGGGATGTTGAACTGCTTGGCCAAGGCGAAGATCACCCCGCCTTTTGCGGTGCCGTCCAGCTTGGTCAGGGCCAGGCCGGTCAGTTCGACGCTCTGGTTGAAGTACTTGGCCTGGCTGATGGCGTTCTGGCCGGTGCCGGCGTCGAGTACCAGCAGCACCTCGTGTGGCGCATCGGCGTCGAGCTTGCCGATCACCCGACGGACCTTCTTCAGCTCTTCCATCAAGTTGTCTTTGGTGTGCAGGCGGCCGGCAGTGTCGGCGATCAGCACGTCGGCGCCACGGGCCTTGGCGGCCTGCACGGCGTCGAAGATCACCGACGCGGAGTCGGCGCCGGTGTGCTGGGCGATCACCGGAATCTGGTTACGCTCACCCCACACCTGCAGCTGCTCGACCGCGGCGGCACGGAAGGTGTCACCGGCAGCCAGCATGACTTTCTTGCCTTCCAGCTGCAGCTTTTTCGCCAGCTTGCCGATAGTGGTGGTCTTGCCGGCGCCGTTCACGCCAACCACCAGGATCACATAGGGTTTGTTCTGCGCCTGCACTTTCAGCGGTTGCTCGACCGGGCGCAACAGCGCGGCCAGCTCTTCCTGCAGCGACTTGTAAAGCGCGTCGGCGTCGGCCAGCTGCTTGCGGGCAACCTTTTGGGTCAGGTTCTGGACGATGGCCGAGGTGGCTTCCACACCGACGTCGGCGGTCAGCAGGCGCGTCTCGATTTCGTCGAGCAGGTCGTCGTCGATGACCTTCTTGCCGAGGAACAGGCTGGCCATGCCCTCGCCGATGCTGGCGCTGGTCTTCGAGAGGCCCTGCTTGAGGCGAGCGAAGAAGCCGGGTTTGGCTTGTTCGGTAACGGTTGCGACGGCTGCGGGAGCTGGCTCGGGCTCTGGTGCGACGGGCTCTGCCACCTGACGCTCGGGAATCGCTGGTGGGGCCTTTGGCTCCAGGTCTGGGACGAGAGCGACAGGTTCCTCGGCAACGGGCAGGACCAGGTTGCTGACAGGGCGTTCAACGGCTTGAGCAGCTACCGGCGCAGGGGTTTCGACCTGCGGAGCCGCAGGCTGCGCATTCGCGGGCACGCCCGCTCCCACAGGGGCCGGGGCAGGCTGAAGGGTCGGGACAACCTCTAGAGCCGGGGCAGGCTCGGGGGCCGGGGCAGGGACTGGGGCGGGTGCAGGCTCGAAGACCGGGGCGGCCACTGGGGTGGGCGCGGGCTCAAGGACCGGGGTAACCACTGGGGCAGTTGCCGGCTCGGCGGCCCGAGGCGCCTCGGTTGCAGGGGCGGGGGTTTCTGCAACCACCGGCTCGACCGGAGCAGCTTCAGGGCGCTCGACGGCGGGCTGCGGCGCTACAGGCTCTGCAGCCTGGGGCTCGGGGGCTTGTGGCTGTTCGGCGACAGGTTGCTGCGGCTTCTTGCGAAACCAGCTGAACAGGCCTTTCTTCTCGCCAGCCTCGGCCGGCGCTTTCTTGTCGTCGTTGGAACCAAACATGGAGGACGGCTATCTCAGGGTAGCGATGAGCCAGCAATGGCCCATCGGGAATTCTCTCTACGCAGAACAGACTATCTTGAAGCCTGCTGGTTCATGCGCAACGTTTTGTCTTAGTGTCCTGCGGGCCAGAACGGCGTCAGGCATGGTCGCCAGGCAACCGGATCAGTATCCTAGCACCTCCTGGCCCGCCGACGCTAAACCCAGCGGGCCGCCGAACAGGTTAAACACCTTATGAATGCTCTAGCCCGCCGCGCCGCTGGCCTGTTGCTCGGCACGCTCTGCCTGCCGCTCGCGGCCTTCGCCGCCGATGTGCAACCCACCCACGAATTCATCCTCGACAATGGCCTGAAGGTGGTCGTGCGCGAAGACCATCGCGCCCCGGTGGTGGTCTCGCAGATCTGGTACAAGGTCGGCTCCAGCTATGAAACCCCAGGCCAGACCGGTTTGTCCCATGCGCTGGAACACATGATGTTCAAGGGCAGCGCCAAGGTCGGCCCCGGCGAAGCTTCGCGCATCCTGCGTGACCTGGGCGCCGAAGAAAACGCCTTCACCAGCGACGACTACACCGCCTATTACCAGGTACTGGCCCGCGACCGCCTGCCGGTCGCCCTGGAGCTGGAGGCCGACCGCCTGGCCAGCCTGCGCCTGCCGGCCGACGAATTCAGCCGCGAAATCGAGGTAATCAAGGAAGAACGCCGCCTGCGCACCGACGATCAGCCCAACTCCAAGGCGTTCGAGCTGTTCCGCGCCATGGCCTACCCGGCCAGCGGCTACCACACGCCGACCATCGGATGGATGGCGGACCTGGAGCGCATGAAGGTCGAAGAACTGCGCCACTGGTACGAGTCTTGGTACGCCCCCAACAATGCCACCCTGGTGGTGGTCGGCGATGTCACCGCCGACGAGGTCAAGGGCCTGGCGCAGAAGTACTTCGGCAGCATTCCAACGCGCGCCGTACCGCCGGCCAAACTGCCACTGGAGCTGGCCGAGCCTGGCCAGCGCCAGCTGACCCTGCACGTACGCACCCAGCTGCCCAGCCTGATCTATGGCTTCAACGTGCCCGGCCTGCCCACCGCCAAGGACCCGCGCACCGTGCATGCCCTGCGCCTGATCTCGGCACTGCTCGACGGCGGCTACAGCGCCCGTATGCCGGCACGCCTGGAGCGTGGCCAGGAGTTGGTGGCTGGCGCCTCGTCCAGCTACAACGCCTTCACCCGCGGCGACAGCCTGTTCCTGATCTCGGCCACGCCGAACGTGCAAAAGCAGAAAACCCTCGACGATGTGGAGAAAGGCATCTGGCAGTTGCTTGAAGAACTCAAGACCACCCCGCCCAGCGCCGAAGAGCTCGAACGCGTACGCGCCCAGGTCATTGCCGGCCTGGTCTACGACCGCGACTCCATCAGCAGCCAGGCCACCACCATCGGCCAGCTGGAAACCGTCGGCCTGTCCTGGAAACTGATCGACAGCGAGCTGGACGAGCTCAAGCGCGTCACCCCGCAGGACATCCAGGACGCCGCGCGCACCTACTTCACCCGCGAACGCCTGAGCGTTGCCCATGTACTGCCCGAGGAGTCCGCTCATGAGTGATCATCGCGCACCGCGCCCAACCCTGCTGGCCACGGGCATCCGCGCCCTGGCGCTGGCGGCAGTGCTGGCCGCCCCGGCCATGGCCGACAACGCCGCCAAGGCGGACACCAGCGCCGCCCGCCCGGCCAACACCTTGCAGTCGCTGGCCGAGCTGGATGGCAAGGCACCCAGCCGGCGCCAGCTGAACATCCAGCACTGGAACACCGCTGAGGGCGCCCGTGTGCTGTTCGTGGAAGCCCGCGAACTGCCGATGTTCGACCTGCGCGTCACCTTTGCCGCCGGCAGCAGCCAGGACGCCGGAACCCCCGGCGTAGCGGCGCTGACCAACGCCATGCTCAACGAGGGTGTGGCCGGCAAGGACGTCACCGCCATCGCCGAAGGTTTCGAAGGCCTGGGCGCAGACTTTGGCAATGGCTCCTACCGTGACATGGCCGTGGCATCGCTGCGCAGCCTCAGCATCAAGGACAAGCGCGAACCTGCGCTCAAGCTGTTCACCGAAGTGGCCGGCAAGCCGACCTTCCCCGAGGACGCCCTCAAGCGCATCAAGAACCAGATGCTGGCCGGCTTCGAGTACGAGAAGCAGAACCCCGGCAAGATCGCTGGCAAGGCGCTGTTCGGCAACCTCTATGGCGACCACCCCTACGCCCACCCAAGCGATGGCACCGCAGAAACCATCAACGGCATTACCCTGGCACAACTGCGCGCCTTCCACGCCAAGGCCTATACCGGCGGCAACGCAGTAATCGCCCTGGTCGGCGACCTCAGCCGTGCCGAAGCCGAAGCCATTGCCGCCCAGGTTTCGGCGGGCCTGCCCAAGGGCCCGGCGCTTGCCGCGCCAGCCCAGCCCAGCGAAGCCAAGGCCGGCCTGACCCACATCGACTTCCCGTCCAAACAGACTCACCTCATGCTGGCTGAGCTTGGTATCGACCGCCAGGATCCGGATTGGCCAGCCTTGTCGCTGGGTAACCAGATCCTCGGTGGTGGCGCCTTCGGTACCCGGCTGATGAGCGAAGTGCGTGAAAAGCGTGGCCTGACCTACGGCGTGTACTCGGTGTTCAGCCCCATGCAGGTGCGCGGCCCGTTCATGATCAACCTGCAGACCCGTGCCGAGCTCAGTGAAGGCACGCTCAAGCTGGTACAGGATATTCTTTCCGACTACCTCAAGACAGGCCCCACCCAGCAAGAGCTGGACGATGCCAAGCGCGAACTGGCCGGCAGCTTCCCGCTGTCCAATGCCAGCAACGCCAGCATCGTCGGCCAGTTGGGCGCAATCGGCTTCTACAATCTGCCGCTGACCTGGCTGGAGGACTTCATGCAGCAGTCCCAGGCCCTCACCGTCGAGCAGGTCAAGGCGGCCATGAACAAACACCTGTCAGCCGATAAACTGGTGATCGTCACCGTAGGCCCGAAAGTGCCACAAAAACCACTTCCAGCCCCCACTGACAAGCCCTCCGAGCAAGCGCTCGGGGTACCGGAGCACTAATGCCAAGATCCACCCCTCCCGCCCGCCCGCAATCGGGCCAAAGCAAGGGCCAGGGCCACCTGCGCATCATCGCCGGCGAGTGGCGTAGCCGCCGCCTGGCGGTACCGGAAGGCGAAGGCCTGCGGCCAACGCCTGACCGCGTGCGCGAAACCCTGTTCAACTGGCTGGCGCCGCACATCGAGGGTGCCCGCGTTCTGGATGCCTTCACCGGCAGCGGTGCCCTGGTGCTCGAAGCCCTGTCTCGCGGCGCCAAGGATGCCGTGGCACTGGACAGCAACCCGGCGGCGATCGGCAACCTGAAGAACAACCTCGAGATCCTGCGTTGCCCCCGCGGGCAAATCCTGCAAACTGATGCCCTGCGCTACTTGCAAGGCCCGGCCAAGCAACAGTTCGACGTGGTGTTCCTCGACCCGCCGTTCCACCAGGACCTGCTGGCCAACACCTGCAACCTGCTGGAGCAGAACCAGTGGCTAGGCGAACAGGCGCTGATCTACACCGAAAGCGAAGCGGCGCCCTCAACACTGCCGATGCCCGGCAACTGGCGGCTGCACCGCGAGAAGAAAACCGGCCAGGTGCATTACGCGCTCTGGCAGCGAGGATGCGCGTCGCCAGGCTGACACTGGCAGATGTCGGCGCCGTCCTGCAGCGTCAGCTCGATTTGAGCCAGGCGGTACGCGTCAGTGTCGGCCCACCTACCGCGCAACAACCACTGCCGGCCACCGACCAATAGCGCAGGTACTGTGGCGCTTTTTCATGGCAATCTAGGCAAGCACATCATGAGTTGCCCAGCATGCCCAGCCCAAGCGCCACCTTCCGTCCGGCCATCGGCCTGTCCAATCCCCACCTGCAGACGCTGTGGGGCCCCTTGTGGCGCAAGCTGCCTGAGCTGCAGCGCAACCGCGAGCGCCTGTGGCTGGCCGACGGCGATTTCATCGATCTCGACTGGCATGGCCCACATCAGGCACAGGCGCCACTGGTGCTCGTGCTACATGGGCTGACGGGCTCGTCCCATTCACCCTACGTCAAAGGCTTGCAGCAAGCGCTGCAAAACCGCGGCTGGGCCAGCGTGGCGGTGAACTGGCGTGGTTGCTCAGGCGAACCCAACCTGCTGCCGCGCAGCTACCATTCCGGCGCCAGCGAAGACCTGGCCGAAATTGTCAGCCACCTGCGTGCCCAGCGCCCGTTGGCGCCGCTGTATGCGGTGGGTTACTCACTGGGTGGCAATGTGCTGTTGAAATACCTGGGCGAGAGCGGCGTTGCCAGCCAGCTGGAGGCGGCAGTTGCCGTGTCGGTGCCCTTTCGCCTGGACCACTGTGCCGACCGTATCGGCCAGGGCTTTTCCAAGGTGTACCAGGCGCATTTCATGCGCGAGATGCTGGCGTATGTTCAGCTCAAGCAGCGGCACTTCCACGAGCAGGGCGAGCATGAACGGCTGGCGGCGCTGGAGCGCCTGGGGCAGCTGAGCAACCTGCGCACGTTCTGGGAATTTGACGGCAAAGTCACGGCACCCCTCAATGGCTTTCGCGATGTGCACGACTACTATCGCCGCTCATCGAGCCACTTCTTCCTTGGCCAGAACCGCACGCCGACGCTGATCATCCATTCCAGCGATGACCCGTTCGTGGCCGGCCAGAGCCTGCCTACGGCCCGTGAACTGGCACCCCAGACCCGCTTCGAACTGCACCGCCGCGGTGGCCATGTGGGGTTTGTCGATGGCAGCCTGCGCAACCCGGGGTACTACCTGGAGCGGCGGATTCCGCAGTGGCTGGTCGAAGGCCAGTAAGAGCCGCAGTTTTCATCGCCGGCAAGCCAGCTCCCACAGGGATCGCGCAAGCTTTGGAATGTGAGCAAGGCAATAGCTCCCACAGGTAGGGCACAGCCCTGATGGGCAGTGATGTACCTGTGGGAGCTGGCTTGCCGGCGATGAGGCCGGACCTGCTTACTCGCCGGTAGCTACCGCATGCTGCGGGTTGTTGATCCACTCGCTCCACGACCCGGCGTACAGCTTGCCCAGCGGGTACCCCGCCAGTGCCATCGCAAACAGGTTATGGCAAGCCGTCACCCCAGACCCGCAGTAAGACACCAACTGCTCCGGTGCCCGCCCGGCCAGCTTTTCGGCAAAGCGCTGCTTGAGTTGATCCACAGGCAAGAAGCGCCCATCAGCCCCCAGGTTGTCGTTAAACGCCGCGCACTGGGCCCCGGGAATATGCCCCGCCACCGGGTCGATCGGCTCTACTTCACCGCGAAAACGCGGCAAGGCACGCGCATCGATCAAGGTCAGGTCAGTGCTGCCCAGGCGCTTGCCCAGGTGCTCGGCATCGATCAGCAACTTGGCATCGGGCTCACCACTGAAGGTGCCTTCGCGTTTGGACGGTGAGTCCAGGCTCAACGGCAGGTGTGCCGCATGCCAAGCCTTCAGGCCACCATCGAGGATCGCCACGCCGTTGCGCTTGCCAAGCCAGGCCAGCAGCCACCAGGCCCGGGCGGCAAAGGCGCCAGGGCCGTCGTCGTACAGCACCACCTCGCTGTCGTTGTCCAGGCCCCACTCGCGCAGGCGCTCCACCAGCCGGTGCGCATCGGGCAGTGGATGGCGCCCGGTGCGCCCCTTGCTCACCGGCCCGCTGAGGTCGCGGTCCAGGTCGGCAAAATGCGCCCCGGCAATATGCCCCTGGGCATAGCTGCGTTGGCCATAGTCCACATCCTCGAGGGCAAAGCGACAGTCGAGGATCACCAACTTGGGCGAGCCCAGACGCTCGGCCAACTGCTGCGGGGTGATCAATTGCGCAAGGGGCATGACAATCTCCTGATCGATGGCACTAGGGCCCTGGGTCAATGTTCCAGAGCCTGGTTGAACGGTACATGGAATTCCTGGCACAGGGCGTCCACAGCACTGCGCGCACGGTCGGTGACGTAGCCGAGTTCCAGCACCAGTACCTGGTAGACGCCCCGCTTGAAGGCTTCTTCACCCAAGTGCGCGGAATGTTCACGCGTAGTGCTGAGGAAACGGACCCAGGACGTCAGCACGATCCAGGCATTGATGGTCAGCGATTCGATCTGCGCCGGCGCCATGGTCAGGATGCCCGCCTCGACAAAGCCGCGGTAGATCGCCTGGCCTTGGCGCAGGCAGCGCTCGGAAAAACGCCGGTAACGGGCGGCCAGCTCCGCGTCGCTGTCCAGCAGGTGCTCCAGGTCACGGTGCAGGAAGCGGTAGTTCCACATCGCTGCCAGCAAGGCCTTGAGGTAGAAGCGCTTGTCCTCCACGGTTGCCTGGCGGCCTTGCGGCGGGCGCAGGAAGCTGTCTACCAGTTCTTCATACTGGCTGAACAACAGGGCAATGATCGCCTGCTTGTTGGGGAAGTGGTAATACAGGTTGCCGGGCGAGATTTCCATGTGCGCGGCAATGTGGTTGGTACTGACGCTGCGTTCGCCCTGCTGGTTGAACAGCTCCAGGCTGTTCTGCACGATGCGCTCTCGGGTCTTCATGCGCGGGGCCATGCTCAGCTCCCAGTCTGCGGGCTTTCATCAAAGGGTCATCTTACGGCGTATTACAGGTGGAATGCACCGTTCGGCGGCGCGGAAAAATTCGCACCATCGTCCCGATTAGAGTATAGGCTCTAGACATTTCCTGCCCGGATCAAACGCCGCCATGAACGCGCCCAGTGCCTTGACCCCTGTGCAATCCGACCTCGACCTTGCTGCGATGTTCGCTGCCCAGCGCCAGGCCTTCGCCGGTAACCCCCTGCCGCCCGCGGCCCAGCGACTGCAATGGCTGAGAACCCTGCGCGAAGCCTTGCTGGCCAACCAGGCTGGGCTGATCGAGGCCATCAGCGAGGATTTTTCCGGGCGCAGCGCCGACGAGACCCTGCTGGCCGAGCTGCTGCCCTCGGTACAGGGCCTGCGCCACGCCGAAAGGCACCTGCATCGCTGGATGCGCGCCAGCCGGCGACGGGTCGGTCTGGCCTTCCAGCCGGCCAGCGCGCAGGTGCGTTATCAGCCGCTGGGGGTGGTGGGCATCATCGTGCCGTGGAACTACCCGCTGTTTCTCGCCATCGGCCCGCTGACCTGCGCCCTGGCCGCCGGCAACCGGGTCATGCTCAAGCTCAGCGAAGCCACGCCCGCCAGCGCCCAGGCCTTGAAACAACTCTTGGAGCAGGTGTTTCCCTCCGATCTGGTCAGCGTGGTGCTGGGTGAGGTAGCGGTGGGCCAGGCCTTCGCCCGCTTGCCCTTCGACCACCTGCTGTTCACCGGTGCCACCAGCGTGGGCCGACAGGTCATGCTGGCGGCGGCGCAGAACCTGACCCCGGTTACCCTGGAGCTGGGCGGCAAGTCACCGGCCATCGTGTCGGCCGACGTGCCACTGGACAGCGCTGCCGAGCGCATCGCCTTCGGCAAGACCCTCAACGCCGGGCAAACCTGCGTCGCCCCCGACTATGTGCTGGTGCCGCGCGAACGGCTGGCGGCCTTCAGCGACGCCTACCAGCGCGCCGTGCGCCGCCTGTACCCGCGCATTGCCGACAACCCCGACTACACCGCCATCATTAATCCCCGCCAGCTGCAGCGCTTGCAGCACCTGCTGGACGATGCCCACAGCAAAGGTGCGCAGGTGCTTGACCTGTACCCAGGCGAAACCCGCCAGGGCCGGCGCCTGCCACCGCACCTGCTGCTGGACGTGAACGACAGCATGCAGGTGATGCAGGACGAAATCTTCGGCCCGCTGCTACCGCTGGTGCCCTACGACAGCCTCGACCAGGCGCTGGCCTACATCAACCAGCGCCCGCGCCCGCTGGCGCTGTACTACTTCGGTTATGACCGGGCCGGCCAGGAGCATGTGCTGCGCCACACCCACTCCGGCGGGGTATGCCTGAACGACACCCTGCTGCATGTGGCCCAGGACGACCTGCCCTTCGGCGGCATCGGCCCTTCGGGCATGGGCCACTACCATGGCCACGACGGTTTTCTGACCTTCAGCAAGGCCAAGGCCGTACTTGCCAAGCAACGTTTCAACGCCGCACGGCTGATCTACCCGCCTTATGGCAAAGCCTTGCAGCGCTTGGTCTACAAGCTGTTCATCCGCTGAGCGCCGGCCTGTGCACCGCCGCGACCTGCTGCGTTTCAGCCTTGGCGCCAGCGCCTTTCTGGCGGGCGCCAGCCTGGTTGGCTGCAGCGCACAAACAGCGGCGACGGGCTATCAGGTACTGCGCGACGACGACCTGCCGCTGCTGCGGGCGCTGATCCCGGTGGTACTCGCCGGTACGCAGGCCTCCGAGCACTTGGTGCTGCACAGCCTCGACCGCAAGCTGGCAGCGCTGTCGCCGGAAATGCTCAAGCTCACCCGGCAATTGTTCGACGTGCTCAGCCTGCCACTCACCCGCGGCCCCCTGACCGGTGTATGGGGCGCCTGGGCACAGGCCAGCCCTGCGCAAGTCACGGCCTTCCTGCAGCGTTGGCAGGACAGTTCGCTGAACCTGCTGCGCATGGGCCACGCCTCGTTGCTGCAGTTGCTGCAGATGGCCTGGTACGAACGCCCCGAGTCCTGGGCCGCCTGCGGCTACCCCGGGCCACCAACAATCTGAAAACAACAAGAGCATCGCCAATGCCTGTCCCCGACCCGTTTCGCCAAGGCCTCGAACGCGGCTGGATCACCCATGACGCTTCGCGTCTGGCGCAGGACCTTGCCCTGGAGGCCGACGTTGCCGTGATCGGCAGCGGCGCCGGCGGTGCCACCAGCGCGCAGATGCTCAGCGCCGCAGGCTTCAAGGTGCTGCTGATCGAAGAAGGCCCGCTCAAGACCAGCAACGATTTCCACCTGCTGGAGAGCGAAGCCTACGCCAGCCTGTATCAGGAAGGCTTGGGGCGCATGAGCAAGGATGGCGCCATCACCATCCTGCAGGGCCGCGCCGTGGGCGGCACTACGCTGGTGAACTGGACCTCGAGCTTTCGCACCCCTCCCCAGACCCTGGTCCACTGGGCTTCAGCCCACGGCGTGACTGGGCTGGGTGAAGATGAGCTGCGGCCCTGGTTCGAACGCATGGAGCAGGAACTGGGCATTACCCCCTGGGCCCTGCCGCCGAATGCCAACAACGACGTGCTACGCCGGGGCTGTGAGCAGCTGGGCTACCGCTGGGCGGTGATCCCGCGCAACGTGCGTGGCTGCTGGAACCTGGGCTACTGCGGCATGGGCTGCCCGGTGAATGCCAAACAATCGATGCTGGTGACGCGCATTCCCGCCACCCTCGAACAAGGCGGCGAACTGCTGTACCTGGCCCGGGCCGAGCGCTTCACGCACAACGGCGAGCGCATCCAGGGCCTGACCTGCCAGGCCCTGGATGCCCAAGGCGTACATCCCACCGGCAGGCAGGTCAGCGTACGCGCACGCCATTACCTCTTGGCTGGCGGCGGCATCAACAGCCCGGCCCTGCTGTTGCGCTCCGCCGCGCCCGACCCACATGGCCGCCTGGGCAAACGCACGTTCCTGCACTTGGTGAACTTCAGCGCAGCGCGTTTCACAGACCGTATCGACCCCTACTACGGCGCCCCGCAGTCCATCTACAGCGACCACTTCCAGTGGCAAGGCGGCACAGATGGCCCAGTCGGCTACAAACTGGAAGTGCCACCGCTGCACCCTGCGCTGGCCAGCACCCTGCTGGGTGGGCACGGCCACGAAAATGCACGGCGCATGGCCGAGCTGCCGCACACCCATGTGATGCTCGCGCTGCTGCGCGACGGTTTCCACCCCGAGAGCCAGGGTGGCGCCGTGGAGCTGCGTGGCGACGGTTCACCGGTGCTCGATTACACGGTCACCGACTACCTGCGCGACGGCTTGCGTCGCGCCTACCGCAGCATGGCGCAGATCCAGTTCGCGGCCGGGGCCATGCAGGTGACCCCCGTGCACAGCGACGCCAGCGCTGCTTCCAGCCTGGAACAGGCGCTGGGCATGATCGACGCCTTGCGCCTGGAGCCCTTCAGGGCGCGCCTGGGCAGCGCTCATGTGATGGGTGGCTGTGCGTTGGGCGAAGACCCGCGTCAGGCCGTGTGCGACAGCCTGGGCCGCCATCACCAGCTGGAAAACCTGTCGGTGCACGACGGCTCGCTGTTCCCCACCAGCATCGGCGCCAACCCGCAACTGTCGGTGTATGCCATCAGCGCCAAGCTCACCGAAGCCCTGATTGGCCGCCTGGCACACAGCGCATGACAACGAATACGGCGCCTGTCTATAGTGCCATCAGCTGGCCGCATGACTTGGCCGGGCGCAATCGCTGCGCTACCATCCGACTCCCCAACGCACTCCAGCCAGGATGACGCGATGAACCGAGTGTTGTACCCGGGTACTTTCGACCCCATTACCAAAGGCCATGGAGACCTGGTCGAGCGCGCCTCGCGCTTGTTCGACCACGTGATCATCGCGGTGGCGGCCAGCCCGAAGAAAAACCCCCTGTTCCCCCTGGAGCAGCGGGTGGCGCTAGCCCGTGAGGTCACCAAGCACCTGCCGAATGTCGAAGTCATCGGCTTCTCCTCCCTGTTGGCGCATTTCGCCAAGGAACAGGGCGCCAACGTCTTCCTGCGTGGCCTGCGTGCGGTGTCCGACTTCGAGTACGAGTTCCAGCTGGCGAACATGAACCGGCAACTGGCCCCCGATGTCGAGAGCCTGTTCCTGACGCCTTCGGAACGTTATTCGTTCATTTCCTCGACTTTGGTCCGGGAAATCGCCGCTCTGGGCGGTGATATCAGCAAATTCGTCCATCCGGTGGTGGCCGACGCGCTGACTGAACGCTTCAAGAAATAAGCCCGATCGCCTGATTATCGCGCCCGCGTGCACTGCGGGCGCGAATGCGGCACAATTGTGCCCACTGCGTTGAACATGCCCGGGCCATGAGCCCCGGCCGGAGTCCCCATGTCCCTGATCATCACCGACGATTGCATCAACTGCGACGTCTGCGAACCCGAGTGCCCGAACGAGGCCATCTCCCAAGGCGAAGAGATCTACGTGATCGACCCTAACCTGTGCACCCAGTGCGTGGGCCACTACGACGAGCCGCAGTGCCAACAGGTCTGCCCGGTCGACTGCATCCCGCTGGATGAGGCACACCCGGAGTCCGAAGAACAGCTGATGGCCAAGTACCGCCGCATTACCGGCAAGGACTGATCACTGGTCACTGTGGGAGCGGGCATGCCCGCGAACACCGGCGCAGCCGGTGCCATCCATTGCGTCGCCTGCTTCGCGGGCTTGCCCGCTCCCACAGTGATCGCGCCAGCTTCAGGTCAGCGCTGGCAGCGCGGGCAATACACGCTCGCCCTTTGCCCCAGCTTCACCTCGCGTAACTCCGTGCCACACGCCTTGCACGGCTGCCCGCCTCGCCCGTAGACGAACAATTCCTGCTGGAAGTACCCCGGCTGCCCATCGCCACCGATGAAGTCGCGCAGGGTGGTACCACCGCGCTCGATCGCCGCCGCCAGCACCCGCTTGATCTCGATTGCCAGCTTCAGGTAGCGCGCCCGTGAAATCCCGCCCGCCTCGCGCCGTGGGTCGATGCCTGCGGCAAACAGCGCTTCGGTGGCGTAGATGTTGCCCACCCCCACCACCACCGCGTTGTCCATGATGAACGGCTTGACCGCCATCGACCGCCCACGGGACAGCTGGAACAGCCGCTCACCGTCAAACAGGTCCGTCAGCGGCTCAGGCCCGAGGCGCAGCAGCAGCTCGTGGTTCAGCGGGTCCAGGCTCCACAACATGGCACCAAAGCGGCGCGGGTCGGTGTAGCGCAGCATCAGCCCCGACTCCAGCTCGATGTCGACATGTTCATGCCTGGCCGCAGGCAAACCCAGCTCGACCAGCCGCAAGTTGCCCGACATGCCCAGGTGGCTGATCAGCGTACCGACCTCGGCATTGATCAACAGGTACTTGGCGCGCCGCTCGACACTGACAATGCGCTGCCCCGACAGGCGCACATCCAGGTCCTCCGGGATCGGCCAGCGCAAGCGCCGGTCGCGCACCACCACGCGGCTGACGCGCTGGCCTTCGAGGTGGGGCGCAATACCGCGCCGGGTGGTTTCTACTTCTGGCAATTCCGGCATGTGTCAGTGCCCGCTCAGCTCGCGAATGTTCTGCTTGAGGTTTTCGAAATCGTATTCCGACAAGCCTATGTAATCGAGCACCAGCGGGCCGACCACGTTCCATTCGTGGTCCACCGCCTGGTTGCCCAGCACCCGGTAGGACGCGCAGATGTGCTCGGCCATCTTCAGCACCGCCAGCAGGTTTTTCAGCTGGCTCTGGGTATTGCGCGCGCTCTCGTCACGGAACACGGCCAGGGCGTTGTGGTGGTTGGCGATGGCTGCCGTGAGGTGCTCGGGCAGGCGCCAGGACTTGGCGGTGAAATAGCCGACCACCGAATGGTTGGTGTTGAACACGCGGTTTTCGGTGTCGACCACGCGCGTTTCTTCGTCGGCCTGGGCATAGGCCTGCACCAGCACATCCATGTAGTCCGGGAAGCGCTTGAGCATCAGCGGCACCCCACAGTCATGGAACAGGCCCAGGGTGTAAGCCTCGTCTGCGGCCTGGACACCGGTGCGTTTGGCCAGGGTCAGGCAGGTCATCGCCACATCCTGGGCGGTATCCCAGAAGCGGTTGAGGGTAACGATGGTCTCGTCGCTCATCTCGCCCTTGATCGACTGGGCGTTGATCAGGTTGATGATCGAACGGCTGCCCAGCAAATTTACTGCGCGCTGGATCGAGCCGATCTTGTTGGACAGGCCGAAGTGCGGGGAGTTGACCAGCTTGAGCAAGGCGCCCGAGAGGCCCGGGTCCTGGGAAATCAGCTTGGCGATGGTTTCCAGGTCCGGGTCAGGCATGTACTGCTCGAACTGCAGGTCGACCATGATCTGCGGTTGCGGCGGAATGGTGATGCCTTGCAAGGCTTGCTGGATCTGTTCGGCGCTGAGTTCTTGGGACATACGTGCACACTCGTTTAGGACCGGCGATTTTAACCCTCTCTGCGCTCGCCGTGACAGGTGCAGCGCCTGGGAAATCGAGCGCCGCCCACGCGGCGCTCGATCTCCCAGGCGCTGCACCTCTAAAGGCGAAAGCACCGCAGACACGTTATACTCCCGCTCTTTTTTCCGGAGCGACGTCATGTCCCTGCCCAGCCTTCGCCTCAAAGCCAATGCCGACCGCCGCCTGCGCGCCGGCCACCTGTGGGTCTACAGCAACGAAGTCGACGTCACCGCGACCCCGCTGCAAGGCTTCCAGGCCGGCCAGCAGGCCGTTCTCGAGGCAGCCAACGGCAAGCCGCTGGGCATCGTCGCACTCAGCCCGAACAACCTGATCTGCGCCCGCCTGCTGTCGCGCGACATCAAGCTGCCGCTGGACAAGTCGCTGCTGGTACACCGCCTGAACGTCGCCCTGTCGCTGCGCGAGCGCCTGTTCGACAAGCCGTGCTATCGCCTGGTCTACGGCGATTCCGACCTGCTGCCGGGCCTGGTGGTCGACCGCTTCTTCGACATCCTCGTGGTGCAGCTGGCCTCGGCCACCATGGAAGCGCACAAGGACGATGTGATCGCTGCCCTGGTGCAGGTGCTCAAGCCTGGCGGCATCCTGTTCAAGAACGACTCCGCCGCGCGTGACGCCGAAGGCCTGCAGCGCTATGTCGAGACCGTCTACGGCGAAGTGCCCGACTGGGTGGCGCTGGAAGAGAACGGCGTCAAGTTCGAAGCCCCGGTGCGTGAAGGCCAGAAGACCGGCTGGTTCTACGACCACCGCATGAACCGCGCGCGCCTGGCGCCGTACGTGAAAGGCAAGCGTGTACTCGACCTGTTCAGCTACATCGGTGGCTGGGGCGTGCAGGCCGGCGCGTTCGGCGCCAGCGAAGTATTCTGCGTCGATGCCTCGGGCTTTGCCCTGGATGGCGTGGAGCGTAACGCTGCCCTGAACGGCATCAGCGAGAAGCTGACCTGCATCGAAGGCGACGTGTTCGAAGCCCTGCGCGAGCTCAAGGCTGCAGAAGAACGCTTCGACGTGATCATTGCCGACCCACCCGCCTTCATCAAGCGCAAGAAAGACCTGAAAAACGGCGAAGCGGCCTACCGCCGCCTGAACGAACAGGCCATGCGCATGCTGAACAAGGATGGCATCCTGGTCAGCGCCTCGTGCTCGATGCACCTGCCCGAGGACGATCTGAACAACATCCTGCTGACCAGCGCCCGCCACCTGGACCGCAACATGCAGCTGCTCGAGCGCGGCGGCCAGGGCCCGGACCACCCGGTACACCCGGCCATCGCCGAGACCCGCTACATCAAGAGCATCACCTGCCGCTTGCTGCCAAACAGCTGAAATCTGCTGCAAAGGGCCGCCTGGCGGCCCTTTCCTGCTGCAATCTCCCCGCCAACCATCCACATCTGCATTCCCTCACCGCGCCAGCGGTGTAGAATCGGCCTATTCATCGCCAGTCATCCCCAGGCGGGTTTATGAGCTCTGGCCAAGCACGCGGCGATCCCGTGGTGTCTTCGGCCCCATCCGTGCCAGTGGCAACAGGCCTGCGGCACAAAGGACAAGAGAAGCTCACTCCCCTTTATGTGACCTGATTAAGCCGCCAGGAGTGTTTCATGCCTGATTATCGTTCCAAGACTTCCACCCATGGCCGCAACATGGCCGGCGCCCGTGCCCTGTGGCGCGCAACCGGGATGAAGGACGAAGATTTCAAGAAACCGATCATCGCCATCGCCAACTCGTTCACCCAGTTCGTCCCGGGCCATGTGCACCTGAAGGACCTGGGCCAGCTGGTTGCCCGCGAGATCGAGCGCGCCGGTGGCGTGGCCAAGGAATTCAACACCATCGCGGTCGATGACGGCATCGCCATGGGCCACGACGGCATGCTGTACTCGCTGCCAAGCCGCGAGATCATCGCCGACGCCGTGGAATACATGGTCAACGCCCACTGCGCCGACGCCATCGTGTGCATCTCCAACTGCGACAAGATCACCCCCGGCATGCTGATGGCCGCCCTGCGCCTGAACATCCCGGTGATCTTCGTTTCCGGCGGCCCGATGGAAGCCGGCAAGACCAAGCTGGCCAGCCACGGCCTGGACCTGGTCGACGCCATGGTCATCGCCGCCGATTCCACGGCTTCCGACGAAAAAGTCGCCGAATACGAGCGCAGCGCCTGCCCGACCTGCGGTTCGTGCTCCGGCATGTTCACCGCCAACTCGATGAACTGCCTGACCGAGGCCCTGGGCCTGGCCCTGCCGGGCAACGGCTCGACCCTGGCCACCCACGCCGACCGCGAGCAGCTGTTCCTCACCGCCGGCCGCACCATCGTCGAGCTGTGCAAGCGCTACTACGGCGACAACGATCAGTCGGTACTGCCGCGCAACATTGCCAACTTCAAGGCGTTCGAAAACGCCATGATGCTCGACATCGCCATGGGCGGCTCGACCAACACCATCCTGCACCTGCTGGCCGCAGCCCAGGAAGGCGAAGTCGCGTTCGACCTGCGTGACATCGACCGCCTGTCGCGCAAAGTGCCGCAGCTGTGCAAAGTGGCGCCGAACATCCAGAAGTACCACATGGAAGACGTGCACCGCGCCGGCGGCATCTTCAGCATCCTCGGTTCGCTGGCCCGTGGCGGCCTGCTGCACACCGACCTGCCGACCGTGCACAGCGCCAGCATGGAAGAAGCCATCGCCAAATGGGACATCACCCAGACCGATGACGAAGCCGTGCACACCTTCTTCAAAGCCGGCCCTGCCGGTATCCCGACCCAGACTGCGTTCAGCCAGTCGACCCGTTGGGAAACCCTCGACGACGACCGCGAAAACGGCTGCATCCGCAGCTTCGAGCACGCCTACTCGCAAGAAGGCGGCCTGGCCGTGCTGTACGGCAACATCGCCCTCGACGGTTGCGTGGTGAAAACCGCCGGTGTTGACGAATCGATCCACGTGTTCGAAGGCAATGCCAAGATCTTCGAGAGCCAGGACAGCGCCGTGCGCGGCATCCTCGCCGACGAAGTGAAGGCCGGCGACATCGTGATCATCCGCTACGAAGGCCCGAAAGGCGGCCCGGGCATGCAGGAAATGCTGTACCCGACCTCGTACCTGAAGTCCAAAGGCCTGGGCAAGGCTTGCGCCCTGCTCACCGACGGCCGCTTCTCGGGCGGTACCTCGGGCCTGTCGATCGGCCACGCCTCGCCGGAAGCGGCTGCCGGCGGCGCCATCGGCCTGGTGCGCGACGGCGACAAGGTATTGATCGACATCCCTAACCGTTCGATCAACCTGCTGGTCAGCGACGAAGAGCTGGCCGAGCGCCGCATCGAGCAGGACAAGAAGGGCTGGAAACCCGCTGAAGTACGCCCACGCAAAGTGACCACCGCGCTGAAGGCCTACGCCCTGCTGGCGACCAGTGCCGACAAAGGTGCGGTGCGCAACAAGGCGATGCTCGAAGGGCTCTGAGGCTTTTCTAGCGTGAAAGAAGAACCGGCGCCCTGGGTGCCGGTTTTTTTATGCCTGTTCCAGCCTCTTCGCGGGCACGCCCGCTCCCACAGGTACTCCACAGATTTTAGATTCTGTGGAGTACCTGTGGGAGCGGGTTCACCCGCGAAGAGGCCGGAGCAGACAACGCAACAACTACTGGATTTGCTCCGGCGTCACGATCACCCAGTTCTTGTCCGCCGTCACCGGCAACCCTTCCTTGGCCTGCGCCGCCGCATTCCTGGTAATCATGCCGTTGAGCTGGTCCATGTACTTGGCCTTGCGGTTTATCCACAGGTGGATGCCACCTTTGCCCACATCCACCCCGTGGAACTGCATGTAGCCATCGCTGGTCGGCGTGTCGCCGCCCACCAGCACCGGTTTCTTCCATTCATCGATGTAGGTCAGGATGGCCGCCTGCTTGCCCGCCATCCAGGTAGCGGGGGTCCACAGGTACGGGGTCAGCTCCAGCCCTTCGTTGGCCTTGGCATCATAGTGGCCAGCACTGATCTGCTTGCGTGCCGTGGTCAGTTGCCCATTGCTGCGGTCCTTTAGCAGCAGGCTCACGCCGATCACGTTCTGCGGTTTCACGTTGTAGCCGTACCTGGGGTCCGAGGCGACCATGCGCACCAGCTCTTCGGAGGCCGCCGAAATCACGTATACCTCGATGCCATTCTCCATCAACTTGTTGTAGAGCTCGGCCTGGCCCTTGAAGACCTTGGGCGGCTGTACCTCGATGGCCTTGACTTGGTCGCCTTCGTAATAAGTACTGGGGATCGGCTTGGTAGAAGCCATCAGCTCGTCCACCTGCACCTTCAACTCCTTCAGGGTGAAACCCGAGAACACCTGGGCCACCCACGGGTAGCAGACCATGTCGTCGACTTCGCACAACCGGTAGTAGTAGCTGAACAGGCTTTCCTTGTGCTCGGCAGTGTCCTTGAACGGCATCAGCTTCAGCGACGGGTCAAGCTTGTCGCGGCTCAGCAGGCCCTTGTTTTCCATGAACGGCAGCAGGGCTTCTTCCAGGTCATGGCGGTAGCTGGTGTTGTCCATGTCGAACACCGCGTAGTTACCCTTGTTGGCATTGGCAGCGATCATGCGGTCGAGCTGCCTGGCCGCCTCGGCGGGCCAATGCTTGAGCTCGGTGGCGAAGGTTTCGATACTGAACAGCAGGGACAGGCCGATGGCGGCGGCTTTCACAGCGACTTTCATGTACGAATCTCCTGAAATGACCCAGAAACGCTAGTGCAACAATCCCCACTGCCAACCTTCGATAACGACCTCCATGCAGCCGCAAACGCCGCGTTCATTGCAATCCGCGACACTTCGTTATTCCATAAACGACTATGCAAATTCCATTTGGGTATAAATTCGTTTGTTTTCAGGCTGTTAGCATTTCAGTTCGCAATCGCTCACAGAGGCGATGCCACTTCTGCTTTTTTCTGCTGGAGCTTCAATGAACCTGCCGCTGTCACTTAACCTGCTGGCGTTCCTGGCCCTGTTGCTGGGCCTGGCACAAACCCGCCGCACCGACTGGAGCCTGGCCAAGAAGGTACTGCTGGGCCTGGTGCTGGGCGTAGTCTTCGGCCTGGCCCTGCACACGATCTACGGCGCTGGCCACCCCGTGCTCAAGTCCACCATCGCCTGGCTCGACCTGGTCGGCAACGGCTATGTCGGCTTGTTGCAGATGATTGTCATGCCGCTGATCTTCGCCTCGATCCTCAGTGCCGTGGCGCGCCTGCACAATGCCTCGTCGCTGGGCCGCATCAGCGTGCTGAGCATCGGCACCCTGCTGCTGACCACCGCCATTGCCGCGCTGATCGGCATCGTGCTGACCAACCTGTTCGGCCTGAGTGCAGAAGGCCTGGTGGCCGGTGTGCAGGAAAGCGCCCGCATGCAGGTTATCCACAGCGACTACGCCGGCAAGGTCGCCGACCTCAACATCCCGCAGCTGCTGCTGTCGTTCATCCCCAGCAACCCGGTGGGTGACCTGGCGCGGGCCAAGCCGACGTCGATCATCAGCGTGGTGATCTTCGCCGTATTCGTCGGCCTGGCCGCGCTGCAGCTGATCAAGGACGATGCCGAGAAAGGCGAGCGCGCCCTGTCGGCCATCGACACCCTGCAAGCCTGGGTGATGCGCCTGGTGCGGGTGGTAATGAAACTGACCCCGTATGGCGTGCTGGCGTTGATGACCAAGGTGGTTGCCAGCTCGAACATGGAAGACATCCTCAAGCTGGGCAGCTTCGTGGTGGTGTCGTACCTGGGCCTGGGGCTGATGTTCGTGGTGCATGCCCTTATCCTGGCGGCGACCGGTGTGAGCCCGCTGCGCTTCTTCCGCAAGGTGTGGCCGGTGCTCACGTTCGCCTTCACCAGCCGCTCCAGCGCCGCCAGCATTCCGCTGAACATCGAAGCGCAAACGCGCCGCCTGGGTGTGCCGCAGTCGATTGCCAGCTTCAGCGCATCATTCGGCACCACCATTGGCCAGAACGGCTGCGCTGGCCTCTATCCCGCCATGCTGGCGGTGATGGTGGCACCGGCGGTGGGCATCGATACATTCGACCCGCTGTGGATCGCGACCCTGGTGGCCATCGTCACGCTGAGTTCTGCAGGGGTTGCCGGTGTGGGTGGCGGGGCCACTTTTGCCGCACTGATCGTGCTCCCAGCAATGGGCTTGCCGGTGGAGCTGGTGGCGTTGCTGATTTCGGTGGAGCCGCTGATCGACATGGGGCGTACGGCGCTGAACGTGAACGGTTCGATGACTGCGGGCGTGGTGACCAGCCAGCTGTTGAAAGAGACCGACAAGGACGTGCTGGCGGGCGATGAGCATGCCGAATTGAGCCACTCCTGACCGATCGCAGGGGGCGCTTCGCGCCCCCGACAATCTCAAACCTTGTCCCAAACCTCGAAGTGATAAGCAGGCTTGCCTTCCTCAGCCTGTGCCTCACTCGACTCCAGCTTCCAATGCGCCTCATCAAACGCAGGGAACCAGGCATCGCCTTCCGGCGCCATTTCTACCCGCGTCAGGTACATCCGGCTGACCAGCCCTTTCTCCAGCGCCTGCCAATACAACTGCGCCCCGCCAATCAGCATCAGCTCTTCAACGCCTTGCTCGCGCGCCCACTGCTCGGCCCGCACCAGCGCTTCTTCAAGCGACGCAAATACCTCCGCACCTGTCAGTTCAAGGCCCGGCTGGCGGCTGACGACGATATTCAACCGCCCAGGCAGCGGCCGCCCCAGCGAGTCCCAGGTCTTGCGCCCCATGATGATCGGCTTGCCCAGGGTGGTGGCCTTGAAGTACTTGAAGTCCCCCGGCAAATGCCAGGGCATGGAATTGTCGATGCCGATCACGCGGTTCTCGGCGTACGCCGCGATCAGGCTGAGGGGGAGTGATGTATTCATGCCAGCGAGGATAGCACCGGGCGTGTGGGTTATGCTTCTGCCCTGACCTGTGCAATGGAAGACCATGTGACTGAACCGACTCCACTGGACAAGCGCTGGCTCACCGAAGCGGTACGCCTGCGCGAGGAACACGCCGGCCCCCTGGAAGACCAGGAAGCCAACCGTCGCGCCCGCCAATTGGGCGGCGACCTGGCGGCCCGCATCGAAACCCGTGCACTGTTCCTGGCCGAACGCGATGGCATGAGCACCGCCCTGCGCCACTGGAAGCAAGGCGCGCGCCTGGCGCTGCTGGCCTTGCTGCTGATGGCCGTGCTCAGCGGCGCGGGCTTGGCCCTGGCCGCCCTGGGCGACGGGCAGCGGCCGGTGAACGTGTTCTGGGCCCTGGGCAGCCTGCTCGGGCTGAACCTGCTGATGCTGCTGGGCTGGGCCATCGGTTCTGCCGTAAGCGGCGAGCATGGCGCAGGGCTGGGCCGCTTGTGGCTATGGCTGAGTGAACGCTTTGCCCGCGATGCCAAGGCCGCACACCTGGCACCTGCGCTGCTGGTGCTGCTGCAACGCCAACGCCTGAACCGCTGGCTGCTCGGCCTGCTGGTGCATGGCCTGTGGCTGCTGGCCATGCTCACCGCCCTGGGCATGCTGCTAGCCTTGCTGGCGACCCGGCGCTATGGCTTTGTCTGGGAAACCACGCTGCTTGCCGCCGACCCGTTCATCCACCTGACCCAAGCCCTGGGCGCCCTGCCTTCGCTGCTGGGCTTTGCCGTGCCTGACGAAGCCATGATCCGCGCCAGCGGCGACACCTTGCCGGCCCTGGAGCAAGCCCGACAGGCCTGGGCCAGCTGGTTGCTGGGGGTGGTGCTGGTGTATGGCCTGTTACCACGCCTGGTACTGGCTGCATTGTGCCTGTGGCGCTGGCGCCAAGGCCGCGAGCGCCTGGCACTGGACTTGAGCCTGCCCGGCTACGCGCAACTGCGTGATGCACTGATGCCGCGCAGCGAACGCATCGGCGTGCAGGATGCCGCACCCGAGGCCCTGCCACAGTTTGCCGCCGGCCAGCTGGAAAGCGGCAGCAGCGGTGCCCTGCTGGTGGGCCTGGAACTGGACGACCAGCGCCCCTGGCCGCCCGCCCTGCCGAAAAGCGTGATCGACGCTGGCGTGCTCGACAGCCGCGAATCGCGCAACCGGCTGCTCGAACAACTCAGCCGCTTCCCCCCGGCACGCCTGGCCATCGCCTGCGACCCCCGGCGCTCGCCCGACCGCGGCAGCCTGGCGTTGCTCGCCGAACTGGCGCGCAATGCCGGCGCAACCCGTATCTGGCTACTGCAGTCGGCACCCGGCCAGGCTGTTGATGCCCAGCGCCTGGGCGATTGGCACGAAGCCCTTGACCGCCTTGGCCTGCAACACGCCGACACCTCACCACTGACCTGGCTGGAGCATGGCCATGACTGAGCCACTGAAACTGGCCGTGGTCGGCCATACCAACGTCGGCAAGACCTCGCTGCTGCGCACGCTGACCCGCGACGTAGGCTTTGGCGAAGTGTCCCACCGCCCCAGCACCACCCGCCATGTAGAAGGTGCGCGCTTGTCGGTGGACGGCGAACCCTTGCTGGAGCTGTACGACACCCCGGGCCTGGAGGATGCCATCGCGTTGCTCGACTACCTCGAACGCCTGGAACGCCCGGGCGAGCGCCTGGACGGCCCGGCCCGCCTGGAGCGCTTTCTGCAGGGCAGCGAAGCGCGCCAGCGTTTCGAGCAGGAGGCCAAGGTGCTGCGCCAGTTGCTGGCCAGCAATGCCGGCCTGTACGTGATCGACGCGCGCGAGCCGGTGCTGGCCAAGTATCGCGATGAACTGGAAGTGCTGGCCAGCTGCGGCAAGCCGTTGCTGCCGGTGCTCAACTTCGTCGCCAGCCACCAGCACCGCGAGCCGCAATGGCGTGAAGCCCTTGCCCGGCTTGGGCTTCACGCGTTGGTGCGGTTCGACAGCGTGGCCCCGCCCGAGGATGGCGAGCGCCGTTTGTACGAAAGCCTGGCCCTGCTGCTGGAGGACGCCCGCCCGGCCCTGCAGCGGCTGATCGACGACCAGCAGGCACAGCGCCTGGCCCGCCAGCAAAGTGGCAAGCGGCTGATTGCCGAGTTGCTGCTGGACTGCGCCGCCTGCCGGCGTAGCGTCGAGGCGGAGCCAGCGGCCGAAGCCAAGGCCATAGAGGCGCTGCGCCGGGACATACGCCAACGTGAACAGCGTTGCGTCGAAGCCTTGCTCAAGCTGTATGCCTTCCGCCGCGAGGATGCCCATGCCAGCGACCTGCCGTTGCTCGATGGCCGCTGGGGCGATGACCTGTTCAATCCTGAAACCCTGAAGCTGCTGGGTGTGCGCCTGGGCAGCGGCGTGGCGGCCGGCGCTGCAGCCGGGGCCGGGGTCGATCTGCTGGTCGGCGGGCTTACCCTCGGCGCGGCAGCGCTGGCCGGCGCGATTGCCGGCGGTGCGCTGCAGACGGCGCGTAACTATGGCTCACGGTTGATGGGCAAGCTCAAGGGCAAACGCGAGCTGACCGTGGACGACACGGTATTGCGCCTGCTGGCGTTGCGTCAGCAGCAGTTGATGGTGGCGCTGGATAACCGCGGGCATGCGGCGCAAGACAGCATCAGGCTGGGTGAGCTGGATGAGAAGGCCTGGCGCGAGGGCAAGTTGCCAGAGGCACTGGTGAAGGCGCGGGCGCATCCGCAATGGTCGACGCTCAACCCAGGGGCGAAGCTGAATCAGGCTGAGCGGCAGGAACAGCTGGAGGCACTGGTTTCACAATTTTGAGTCAGCAGGCCTGGCCTCTTCGCAGCACAAGGCTGCTCCTACAGATATCGCGTCCGCCTGTAGGAGCAGCCTTGTGCTGCGAAGAGGCCAGGCCCGACAACCCATGTTTCAAAGCAATGCCAGTGCCCTCTGCTTCAACCCATCCAGATCAACCACCGGTACCCCCACCTCCTTGGCCCGCTCATCCCACTCCCGCATCCGCAAGCTCACCTCGAACAGCGGATCCCGCTCGAATGCATCCGCCTCAGCTTCGCTCATTACCCCCCCCTGATACTCCAGGGTCCGCCGGCTCGCCTCGCTCAGGCGCTGGTAATACCCCGCCTGGCGCAACGTCAGGTAACGCTTGGCCTCCACGTGATACTCCACCAACCGCGACATGCGCTCGCCAAAGCCGCAACGGCGCAAATACTCGGCGCCGATGCGTTCATGGCTGACCACGCCGTAGCCGCCCATGCTGGCGTCACCGCCACACAGGTGGCCGATGTCGTGGAAGAACGCCGCCAGCACCACCTCATCGTCGAAGCCTTCGGCCATGGCCAGTTGCGCGGCCTGTGACATGTGTTCGAGCTGGGTGATGGCTTCGCCGATGTAGTCGTCGGTGCCATGGAGTGCGTACAGGGCGAAGGTGCTGTCGACTATCTGTGCTGGATCAGGCATCGGTATCTATTCCTGGCTTGGTAGCGGCGGTGGCTTCTTCGCGGGCTCGCCCGCTCCCACAAGGGGCTGCGCAAATTTCAGGACCTGCGCAGTACCTGTGGGAGCGGGCATGCCCGCGAAGAGGCCGGTACAGGTTACTGCTGGGCCACCTTCTCCGACTTGCCGTCGTAGCGCTTGCGCCACTCGGCCAGAATCTGGTCACGGTTCTTCGATGCCCACGCAAAGTCGTTCTTGATCAGGCGCTGTTCATAGTCCGCTGGCAGCTCGGTCTGTGGCTTGGCAATACCCGGCGCGGCCAGCACGGCGAAGTTTTCCTTGTACAGCTCCATCGCCGCCGGGCTGGCCGAGAAATCAGCCAGGCGCTTGGCCGCATCCGCCTTGGGCGAGCCTTTGATCACAGCAGTCGCCTCGATCTCCCAGCCCAGGCCTTCCTTCGGCAACACGATGTCCAGCGGTGCGCCCTGGCGCTTCAGTTGCACAGCCGGGTATTCGAACGAGATACCGATCGGGAACTCGCCCGCAGCCGCCAGCTTGCATGGCTTGGAGCCGGAGTGAACATACTGGCCGATGTTCTGGTGCAGTGCGTCCATGTAGGCCCAGCCTTGCGGCTCACCAAAGGTCTGCAACCAGGCACTCACGTCAAGGAAGCCGGTACCCGACGAGGCCGGGTTCGGCATGACGATCTTGCCTTTGTATTCCGGCTTGGTCAGGTCCTGCCAGCTCACCGGCTTGCTCAGGCCCTGCTTCTCGGCCTCGATGGTATTGAAGCAGATGGTTGCGGCCCACACGTCCATGCCCACCCACGCCGGCGGGTTGGCAGCGTCCCGGTAGTTGCCGGAGATCTTGCCCAGGTCCTTCGGTGCATAGGCTTCCAGCATGCCGTTCTGGTCGAGAATGGCCAGGCTGGACGCTGCCAGGCCCCATACCGCGTCGGCTTGCGGGCGGTCTTTCTCGGCCAGCAGCTTGGCAGTGATGATGCCGGTGGAATCGCGTACCCACTTGATCTCGATGTCCGGGTTGGCCTTCTCGAAGGCCTGCTTGTAGCTCTTCAGCTGCTCGGCTTCCAGCGCGGTGTAGACCGTCAGCTGGGTATCCGCGGCCGAAGCCTGCAGGCTGAATACGGCAGAAACGGCAGCGGCAAGTGCAAGGTGCTTGTACATGGGTAGGTTCCTTACAGGTCAGACGGTCGCGGCGCGTTGGCGCCAGGCTTGGGAGCGGCGCAGCAGGCCGCGTGAGGCTGCGGCCAGCAGCAGTGAAGCGCCGGCACTGGTCAGCAGGATCAGGGTGGACATGGCAGCAGCACCGCCAACGTTGCCGGCATCGTCCATGTTCAGCACGGCAACGGCAGCCAGGATGGTGTCGGGGCTGTACAGGAAGATCGCCGCCGACACCGTGGTCATGGCCGAAACGAACAGGTAGCGGATGATGTCCAGCAGCGCCGGCAGGCAGATCGGCACGGTCACCCGCAGGAAGTGCTTGTACAGCGGCGCCTTCAACGACAGCGCAGCGGCCTCGAACTCGCCATCAAGCTGGCGAAGCGCGGTGGTTGCGGTCATCTGCGCGGTGGTCAGGTAATGGGCGATGGTGCACACCACCAACAGCCCCATGCTGCCGTACAGCACATGCAGCGGGTTGCCGTTCAGGTTGAAGAAGAAGACGTAGCCCAGGCCCAGCACCAGGCCCGGCACGGCCATGGGGATGAAGCTGAGCAGGCGCAGCGCCTGGTTGAGCAGGCGTTGGCCCTGGGTTTTCTCCATCAGGTAGGCACCGGTGAAAATCACGATGCTGCCGATCAGCGCGGTGCCGATGGCCATGGTCACGCTGTTGCGGTAGGCCGACCAACCGCCACCGGCGGTGTCTTCGAACATGTAGTGACGCAGCGACAACGACAGGTTGTATGGCCAGAAAGTGACCAGCGACGAATACACCGCCATGCCGATCACCAGCAGCAATGCCGCGCACACCAGCAGCACGAGGGCCAGGAAGCAGGCATCGCGGCCACGCGATGGCTTGGGTTCGAACACCTGGGCGCGGCCGCTCATGGCCTCGCCCTGGCGCCGGCGCAGCCAGGCGTCAACGCTGAAGCTGAACAGGGCCGGCAACAGCAGCACCATACCGATCAGCGCACCACGGCCGAACTGTTGCTGGCCGACCACCGCCTTGTAGGCCTCCAGCGCCAGCACCTGATAGTCGCCACCGACCACCACCGGCACACCGAAGTCGGTGATGGTCAGGGTGAACACCAGGCAGAACGCCGCAAACACCGCCTGGCGCGTGGCCGGCCAGGTGATGCTGGTGAACGCCCGACCTGGGCCAGCGCCCATGCTGGAGGCGGCATCGAACAGCCGAGCATCGGCCAGCGACAGCGCCGATAGCAGGATCATCAGCGCATGCGGGAAGGTGTAGATGGCCTCCCCCAGCACGATGCCCCAGAAGCCGTAGATGTTGTCGCTGAGCAACCCGCGCAGCAGCCCCTGGTTACCGAACAGGTAGACCAGGGCGATGGCTGGCAGCATCGACGGCGCCAGCAGCGGCAGCAGGGAAATCCCCCGCCACAGGCCCTTGGCCGGGATCAGCGTACGTTGCAGGGCATAGGCAAACAGGTAGGCCAACGGCACCACGATGGCTGCGACGGTGAAAGCCACCGACAGGCTGTTGCCCAGCAACCAGTGGAAGTTGTCGCTGGCAAACAGCTCCCGGGCTGCCAGCAAGCCGCCACCCTGGCCCGCGTCCGCGCTGAAGCCACGCCAGAAGATCGCCAGCAGCGGCATCAGCACGGCCAGCACCAACAGGATCAGCAGCAGGCTCTTGCCGCCGACGACGAACAACCGATCACCCAGGGCAACGCCAGCACGCGGCGCGGCTTTGGCCTGGCTCAGCGGCAGGGACATTGGCGCGGCCATCTCAGGCAAACACCTGCAGGCTCTGCGGCGGCAGCGCCACCCAGATGTCCTGCGAACCCAGGCGGGGCATGGCCTCGGGGGCCACCTCGGCCAGCAGGGCATGGCCTGGCAGGGCCTTGAGTTCAAAACTCATGCGGCAGCGGTTACCGAGAAAGGTGATTTCGCGGACCATGGCCGGGAACAGGTTTTCTTCGTGTACCACCGGGTTGACCGTGATCGCCTCCGGGCGGCAGAACAGCCGGCCACTGCTGGCCTGGGCCGAACCCGGCGCCAGGCGCATGTTCATGCCGCCAACCTGGGCATGGCTGTCGCCGCTTCGCTGGAATGGCAGCCAGTTACCCTGGCCGACGAACTCGGCAACGAACAGCGTGGCCGGTTGGTCGTAGATTTCCTGCGGGGTGGCGTACTGCTCGACCTGGCCGTTGTTCATCACGGCAATGCGGTCGGCCATCAGCATGGCTTCGTCCTGGTTGTGGGTCACCATCAGGGTGGTGATGCCCAGCTGGCGTTGCAGCTGGCGCAGCTCGGTGCACAGGTGCTCGCGGACCCGGGCGTCCAGCGCCGACATCGGCTCGTCGAGCAGTAGCAGGGATGGCGACGGCGCCAGCGCACGGGCCAGGGCCACACGTTGCTGCTGGCCACCGGAAAGCTGGCCTGGGTATTTCTTCTCGCTGCCAGAAAGGCCCACCAGTTCGAGCATTTCAGCCACCCGCTGGCGGGCCTGCTCGCGGCCACTGCCGGTCAGGCCGTAGGCGATGTTGGCTTCGACGGTAAGGTTGGGGAACAGCGCGTAGGACTGAAACAGGATGCCGTAGTCACGGGCCTGGGGCGGCAGCTCGGAGATATCGCGCTCGCCGATGTACAGCGTGCCGCGGTCCTGGCGCTCCAGGCCGGCGATGCAGCGCAGCAGCGTGGTCTTGCCACAGCCGGACGGGCCGAGCAGGCACACCAGTTCGCCGGCGGCGATGTCCAGCGAGACATCGTTGAGTGCCGTGAAGGCACCGAAGCGCTTGTGGATGTTGCGCACTTTCATCTGTGCGCCGGGGGTGGTGTGGTTCATGGCAGGGCCTCATCGAAGAGATGGGGCCATGCTAGGCAGGCTGTGCGAAGGTTCTGTGGCTTTGAGGCAAAAGCCGGTGATAGTGGTATAGGCAGATTTTGTATTGGCCTGTCGGGGCCTCTTCGCGGGCTTGCCCGCTTGTATGGTTAGACTTGAAGGGGTGGTGGGACTAAATGCCCGATTCTGACTGTTCACAGCAGTACAGACCGTGGGAGACATCGCCCCACCCCTTCCACCAAAGCGCCGATAAAGAATGCATCGTTTGCAAACGACGATAGAAGCAAGCCAGCGCCTCTTGGTGAAACCCCTTCAAGCCAAAAAACCATAACGTGAGGAGGCTCCCGTGGCAATGCAGGTTGGCAAATTGATCGTGGGTGCGGATGTCGCGAAAGCTGAGTTAGTGATTCATCACGATGATCGCGATGAGATCATCAAGGTGAAAAATACCAAACCGGAAATCAAGAAATGGCTGAAGCAACAGCCTCTCAACACGGCAATTGCTGTTGAGGCGACCAATGTTTACCACCTGGACTTGGTTGAGCTGGCCCATAGCCTGGGTTTCGAGGTCTATGTCATTGATGGATTCCAACTGAGTAACTACCGCAAAAGCGTGGGTGTACGGGTAAAAACGGACCCCACTGATGCTCGGTTGCTGTCCCGATTTTTGAGAAACGAGGGGGAAGACCTCCGCCCTTGGACTCCCCCTCCCGCCGTCTACGGCAAGCTTCAGAGCCTTCTGCGACGCCGAGCGGCCTTGGTGACTGCCCGCACGGCGATGACCCAGAGCTGGGCTAATGAACCCCTGTTGAAAGCCGCCTTCACAACCTTTGTAAAATCGATAGACCGGCTGGATTTGTTGATCCAAAAGAAAATTAAAGAGGTGCTGCGCGAAGCAGGGCTGCACGAGCAAGTTGCTCGCTGCCAGGCGGTAGAGGGTATTGGTTTTCTCACTGCGACTGCCTTGGTAATGGCCTTTATGCGGGGCGAGTTCAAGAGCAGTGATTCGTACATTGCATTCCTGGGAATGGATCTACGAGTGATTGATTCTGGGCAGAAGAATGGACGTCGTCGCCTGACCAAGCGAGGCTGCTCAGAAATCCGTCGCCTGCTGCATAACGCGGCGATGTCAGCCAGCCGGACGGCCACTTGGAAAGGGATCTACGAACAACATCGCAATGCGGGTAAAGCAACAACCCAGGCGTTGGTAATCCTGGCCAGGAAGCTTGCACGAGTGGCATTCGCCCTGATGAAGAATCAGGACGAATATGTCACCAAGGGTGGGAAAGCGCCTTGCTGAAAACCATAGAATCTCCCACAGGATATCTACAAAATTCAGACCCTACGCAGTACCTGTGGGAGCGGGCAAGCCCGCGAAGAAGCCAACACAGGTCTAGAAATGCGAACCGGCCACTTCTTGCGCTACACCCATGAACGCGGCCGGCAACCTGGCCTGGCGCCGTTCCTTCAGGCAATACAGGTACTCATGCATCACCGGCGCATTCTCCAGCACGAGCACCCGCAGTTCGGGGTTGTGCGGCACCTCATGGCGGGCAATCACGCTGATGCCGATGTTGCGCAGCACCGCCTCGCGGATCGACTCGCGGCTGCCGATTTCCAGCAAGGCCCCGGCCGTCACCCCGGCCTCCTGCATCATCTGCTCGGTCAGCTTGCGCGTGGTCGAGCCCTTCTCCCGCATCAACAGGCAATGCCCGGCCACCACATCGATGGACACCGTCTGGCGGTGGGCCAATGGGTGGTTGCGGTGCACCGCCACCACCAGCGGATCGGTGCCCAGCACCCGTCGCACCAGCCGGGCGTCCTCCAGCAGCTGCGACGAAGCGGCGATATCCACCCGGTAGTCTTCGAGCATTTCCAGCACCTGCTGCGAGTTGCCGATCTCCACCGCTACATCCACCTGCGGCAAGCGCTCGCGGTAGATCTTCACCAGGTCGAGAATGTAGTAAGGCGCTGTGGCGGCGATGCGCAAACTGCCTTGGGCCTGGCCGCTGTTGCGCAGCTCGAACTCGATGTCGGCCTCCTGTTGCAACAGCGCCTTGACCATCGGCAGCAGTCGCACGCCCTCTTCGCTCAACACCAGGCGCCGCCCGCCACGGTAGAACAGCTCGACCGTGTAGTGGCTTTCCAGGTTGCGGATCTGCGTGGTCACCGTGGGCTGGCTGAGCCCGAGCTTCTTTGCCGCCAGGGTGATGCTGCCCAGGCGGGCCACCATGTAAAAGGCTTTAAGCTCCGAACTCAGCATGCACGTCCTCTATTTGCGCAAAAGGCGCAAGCCGTTGAACACCACCAGCAGGCTCACGCCCATGTCGGCGAACACTGCCATCCACAGGGTGGCCATGCCGGCAAAGGTAATCGCCAGGAATATCGCCTTGACGCCCAACGCCAGAACGATGTTCTGCATGAGGATCGCCGCACTTTGGCGCGACAGCCTGACGAAGGCCGGGATTTTCCGCAAGTCGTCGTCCATCAGTGCCACATCGGCGGTTTCAATGGCGGTGTCGGTGCCGGCAGCGGCCATGGCAAAACCGATCTCGGCACGGGCCAGGGCCGGGGCGTCGTTGATGCCGTCACCGACCATGCCCACCCGATGGCCCTGTGCGTACAAGGCTTCGATGGTTTTCAGTTTGTCGGCAGGCAGCAGGTTGCCCTCCGCGCGGTCGATACCCACCACGGCGGCGATGGCCTGCGCGGTATGCGGATTATCACCGGTCAGCATGACAGTCTTGATGCCCAGCTCATGCAGCTCGGCAATGGCCTGGCGGCTGCTGTCCTTGACCGTATCGGCCACTGCGAAAAGGGCTAGCGGGCCACTGCGGTCAAGCAGCAGGACCACGGTCTTGCCCTGGCGCTCCAGCGCATCCAGCTGGGCTTCCAGCTCGGGTGAGCACAGCCCCAGTTCTTCCACCAGACGGTGGTTGCCCAGGTGGTAGACCTCGCCAGCGATGGTGCCACGCACGCCGCGCCCGGCCAGGGCAGCGAAGTCATCGACCTCGCTCAAGGCCAGGCCTTGCTCCCTGCCGAACTGGGCAATGGCGCGGGAAACCGGGTGGTCCGAACGTTCGCCCAAGCTGGCAGCCAGGGCTTGCGCACGGCCTTCAAACACCGGCTCCAGTACTTTGGCGTCGGTCTGTACCGGCTTGCCGTGGGTGATGGTGCCGGTCTTGTCCAGGGCCAGGTAATCCAGGTGGCGGCCGCCTTCCAGGTACACACCGCCCTTGATCAGGATGCCTTTGCGCGCAGCAGCGGCCAGCCCGCTGACGATGGTCACCGGGGTCGAGATGACCAGGGCGCACGGGCACGCGACCACCAGCAGCACCAAGGCGCGGTACACCCAGTCGAACCAGCTTGCGGCCATGAACAGCGGCGGGATCACCGCCACGGCCAGGGCGATGGCAAACACCACCGGGGTATAGATACGCGAAAACTGGTCGACGAAGCGCTGGGTAGGCGCCCGCGCGCCTTGTGCTTCCTCCACGGCCTTGATGATCCGCGCCAGGGTCGATTGGCCCGCGCCAGCGGTAACGCGAAACTCCAGCGCACCCGCCTGGTTGATGGTGCCGGCGAACAGTTTGTCGCCTACGGCCTTCTCCACAGGCAAGCTTTCGCCGGTGATCGGCGCCTGATCGACGCTGGATTGCCCACTGCTCACTTCGCCATCCAGGCCGATGCGCTCGCCGGGGCGCACCCGCACCAACGCGCCGATGGCCACTTCGCGCACATCCACTTCGCGCCATTGGCCATCTGCCTGCTGCACCGTGGCCATGTCCGGGGTCAGCTGCATCAGCCCGCTGATGGCATTGCGTGCGCGGTCCAGCGAGCGGGCTTCGATCAGCTCGGCAACAGTAAACAGCACCATCACCATGGCCGCTTCCGGCCACTGGCCGATCAGCACAGCACCGGTCACGGCGATGCTCATCAGCGCATTGATGTTGAGGTTGCGGTTTTTCAGGGCAATCCAGCCCTTCTTGTAGGTGCCCAGGCCGCAACCAAGAATGGCTGCCAGCGCCAATGCCGCCACCAGCCATTCCGGCGCCAGCGCGGCAAAGTGCACGATTTCGGCGGCGATGGCGGCAACACCCGACAATGCCAGCGGCCACCAGCGGGTCTTGGCCGGTTGGGGCGCGGCGGCGATACCGTCGCCTTCGGCACCAAGCGGCTCGGCCTTCATGCCCAGGCTGTCGATGGCACGCTCGATGTCGCTAGTACCGTCCAGGGTGTGGCGTACTCCAAGTACGCGGTTGATCAGGTTGAATTCCAGCTGCTCGATACCGGCCAGCTTGCCCAGCTTGTCCTGGATCAGGGTCTGCTCGGTCGGGCAGTCCATGGCGTCGATGCGGAAGCGGCTGAGCTGTGCCTGGGCACTGGCCGTTTCAGTCAGCTGCACCAGCGCCGGCGCGGCTTTGGCCCCGCAGCAGCTGTGGCCGTGGGCGGCGTGCCCATGGTCGTCATCGCCATGGGCGTGATCGTGCGGATGCTTGTGTTCGTGGCTGACAGGCTGGTTCATGGGGTCGTCCTTAAAGTGAGCCTGTTGCCAAGTGAACACCCTGTAGCCACTATAGGGTCAAGCCACTTGCTGGAGATTTCGTGATGAAGATCGGAGAACTGGCCAAAGCCACCGACTGCGCGGTGGAAACCATCCGCTACTACGAGCGTGAACACCTGCTGCCCGAGCCTGCCCGTACAGAAGGCAACTACCGGCTGTATACCCAGGCCCACGTGGAACGGCTGACCTTCATCCGCAACTGCCGCACCCTGGACATGACCCTGGAAGAAATCCGCAGCCTGCTTCGCCTGCGCGACAGCCCCGACGACTCGTGCGGCAGCGTCAATGCGCTGATCGACGAACATATCGAGCATGTGCAGGCGCGGATCGATGGCTTGGTGGCATTGCAAGAGCAGCTGGTGGAACTGCGGCGGCGCTGCAGCGCGCAGGGGAGCGAATGCGCGATCTTGCAGCAACTGGAGACGAACGGGGCGGTATCGGTGCCGGACACCGAGCATTCGCATGTGGGGCGCAGTCACGGGCATTGAGCCAAAAGCTTCGCGGGCACGCCCGCTCCCACAGGGACCGCACAGGGCCTGGCATTCAGTAGTACTTGTGGGAGCTGGCTTGCCGGCGAAAGGGGCGCAAAGCGCCCCCGGAAATCTAGAAAATCACACCGCCATCGGCGCTGTCATCGGCGCATGGTGCTCATAGCCTTCCAGCCAGAAATCACTCGGCTCGATCTTCTCCAGCCACTCCGGCTCATACTTGCCCGTCTCGGCAAACGCCGGCACGCGGTCGCTGATCACCAGCTTCGGCGCTTCCAGCGGCTCGCGCTTGAGCTGCTCGTTCAGCATGTCCAGGTGGTTTTCATACACATGGGCATCGCCGATGAAGTAGGTGAACCAGCGTGGGGTGTAACCGGTCAGGCGGCCGAACAGCGACAGCAGCGCCGCGCCTTCGGTGAGGTTGAACGGTGTGCCCAGGCCCAGGTCGTTGGAGCGGATGTAAAGGGTCAGGGAAATTTCCTTGGTCTCTACATTCGGGTGGAACTGGTACAGCAGGTGACACGGCGGCAGGGCCATCTCGTCCAGCTGCGCGCAGTTCCAGCCGTGGAACAGGATGCGGCGGCTGCCCGGGTCGTTGGCGATGGTGTCCAGGCACTGGCGCACCTGGTCGATGGCCTTGTACAGGACCACGAACGCCTGGCCGTCTTCTTCGTCCTGGGCAATACGGCGGAAGCCGGCCTTCTCGGCCATTTCGACAGCGGCCGGGTTGCTAAGCGGGATGCGCTTGTAGCCCGGCCACTGGCGCCATTGCACGCCATAGATCTCGCCCAGGTCGTCATGGCCCTGGCGGAACGGGTTGGCCAGCCACTGGGCGTTTTCGTTGGCGTTCTGGTCCCAGACCTTGCAGCCCAGCTCACGGAATTCACCGGCGTTTTTCACGCCCCGCAGGAAGCCGACCATCTCGCCGATCGCCGACTTGAACGCCAGCTTGCGCGTGGTGATGGCCGGGAAGCCCTTCTGCAGGTCGAAGCGCAGCATGGCGCCCGGCATGCTGATGGTACGGATGCCGGTGCGGTTGCCTTGCAACGTACCGTTCTCGATGACTTCACGGACCAGATCTAGATACTGTTTCATGACTTTCCTGTAACAAGAACGGCAGGGGGATCGCCCCTGCCGTGAAAATCATACGGCTGGTTTTGCCGTAGGTTTGCGGTTGTAGGCCAACCAGATCAAGAAGATGCCGCCGACGATCATCGGCAAGCAAAGCAACTGACCCATGGTCAACCAGCCGAAGGCAATGTAGCCAAGCTGGGCATCAGGCACCCGCACAAACTCCACGATAAAGCGGAAAATGCCGTAGAACAGCGCGAACATGCCGGAAACGGCCATGGTCGGGCGCGGTTTGCGCGAGTACAACCAGAGAATCACGAATAATGCCACACCTTCCAGGGCAAACTGGTACAGCTGCGACGGATGACGGGGCAACTGGGCAGGGTCGCTGAAAGGCGGGAACACCATCGCCCACGGCACGTCGGTCGCCTTGCCCCACAGCTCGGCGTTGATAAAGTTGCCAATACGCCCGGCACCCAGGCCGATCGGCACCAGCGGGGCAACGAAGTCCATCAGCTCGAAGAACGACTTGTTGTTGCGCTTGCCGAACCACAAGGCCGCCAGCATCACGCCAATGAAGCCGCCGTGGAACGACATGCCGCCCTTCCACACCTCGAAGATCAGTGTCGGGTTGGCCAGGTAGGCATGCAGGTCGTAGAACAGCACGTAACCCAGGCGGCCACCGACGATCACCCCCATCGACAACCAGAACACCAGGTCGGAAAGCTTCTCGCGGCTCCAGGTGGGGTCAAAGCGGTTCAACCGGCGCGAAGCCAGCAGCCAGGCGCCGCCGATGCCGATCAGGTACATCAGC
Source organism: Pseudomonas putida NBRC 14164 (assembly GCF_000412675.1). Taxonomy (NCBI): domain Bacteria; kingdom Pseudomonadati; phylum Pseudomonadota; class Gammaproteobacteria; order Pseudomonadales; family Pseudomonadaceae; genus Pseudomonas; species Pseudomonas putida. The sequence goes on from NC_021505.1 coordinate 5,898,951, forward strand.
CCGTACCAATGGATTTTCAGCGGCCCGATGGCCAGGGCCACGGGGTCTATCTGCGGGTAAGGCAGCATGGAACTTCCTCTCGATTCAAATCAAAAAGCTGAGGCCGACACAGAACAGCAGCGCTGCGAACAGGCGTTTCAACAAACGGGGCGACAGCTTGTGCGCCAGACGCGCGCCAAAGCGGGCGAAAAACATGCTGGTCACGGCAATGCCGACCATCGCCGGCAGGTACACGTAACCCAGGCTGTGGGCCGGCAGGTGCTCCTCGTGCCAACCCAGCAGCATGAAGCTCAGGGCACTGGCCACGGCAATCGGCAGGCCACAGGCCGAGGACGTGGCCACCGCCTGCTGCATGGGCAGGCTGCGCCAGGTCAGGAACGGCACAGTCAGCGAACCACCGCCGATGCCGAAAATGGCCGAGGCCCAGCCAATTACCCCACCGGCCCCGATCAAGGCGGGTTTGCCCGGGATGCCGCGGCTCGCCTTGGGTTTGAGGTCCAGGGCCATCTGCGCGGCGATAACCAGGGCGAACACGCCGATGATCTTCTGCAGCAGCGGGCCCTGGATCAGCGAGGCGGTCTTGGCACCGACACCGGCCCCCAGCAGGATGCCGAGGGTCATCCAGGCGAAGATCGGCCATTGCACCGCGCCCTTGCGGTGGTGCTCAAGCACGGCGTTGATCGACGTGAACACGATGGTTGCCAGCGATGTGCCGACCGCCAGGTGGGTCAGCACCGAGGCGTCGAAGCCCTGCAAGGTGAAGCTGAACACCAGCACCGGCACGATGATGATGCCACCGCCCACGCCGAACAGCCCGGCCAGCACACCGGCACAGGCGCCCAACAGCAGATAGAGCACGAATTCCATTCGGCTTCCCCGAAAAATCAATCCGGCATGGTAACGGAAGCCGGCCTCGGGGCTCTAGTGAACTCTGTGTCAGGATGGATCGGCCACGCCGCTGTGGGTACAGTGGCAGAAAACACAGAGGCCAAACCGATGTGCCTGATCGTATTTGCTTGGCGGCCGGGGCATGCCCTGCCGCTGATCGTCGCGGCCAACCGCGACGAGTTCTATGCCCGCCCCACTCAACCCTTGGCGGCCTGGGAAGATGCGCCCGGGGTGCATGCCGGGCGCGACCTGGAGGCCGGTGGCACATGGCTGGGCGTGGGGCCGCAGGGGCGGTTTGCGGCGCTGACCAATATCCGCGACCCGGGCCAGGCACTGGGGCCGCGCTCGCGGGGTGAACTGGTGGCGGCGTACCTGCAGGGTGAGCTTGGGGTCGAGGCTTACCTGGACCAGGTAGCCAGCCGCAGCGGGCAGTATTCGAGCTTCAACCTGCTGGTGGGTGATGCGCGGCAGCTGGGTTATCTGCATGCCCGTGACGCTACGCCCTGCCTGCTGGACGCCGGGGTGTACGGGTTATCCAACGCCGGGCTGGATACCCCGTGGCCGAAGCTGGTGAAGGCACGTAGCGGGCTGGAGGGCCTGCTGGAAACGCCAGACCCGCGCCGGTTGCTGGATTTGCTGGCCGATAACGAGCCGGCAGCTGATGGTGACCTGCCCGAGACAGGCGTGGGGCTGGCGACCGAGAAACTGCTGTCGAGCGTATTCATCGCCAGCCAGAACTACGGGACCCGGGCGAGTACGGTGCTGATCGTGGATGATCAGGGACAAAGGCGGCTGATCGAGCGCAGTTTCGGGCCCTTTGGTGGGCATTTGGGTGAGGTTGAAGTGCTGGTCTGATCATTTGATGCTGCCTGTGCCGGCCTCTTCGCGGGCAAGCCCGCGAAGAGGCCGGAACCGGCAACCTTGATTTCAGAGGGTTTTGTTGGCCCCTGGGCCGATCATCCGCGCCAACCCGAGGTTTTTAAGGGCCAGCTGCAACGAGCTGTGGATAACTTGCGGGTTGTCATGGCTCAGGGCCTCGGCCAGCAGTTCCTTGGCCTTGCTCATGTTCACCTGGCGCAGCATCCACTTCACCTTCGGCAGGTTGGTGGCGTTCATCGACAAGCTGTCGAAGCCCATGGCCATCAGCAGGATCGCCGCCGCCGGGTCACCGGCCATCTCACCGCAGATGCTCACTGGCTTGCCTTCACCATGGGCATCGCGCACCACCGTGCTCAAGGCTTGCAGCACCGCCGGGTGCAGGTAGTCGTACAGGTCGGCAACCCGCGGGTTGTTGCGGTCCACCGCCAGCAGGTACTGGGTCAGGTCGTTGGAGCCGACCGACAGGAAATCCACCTGCCGCGCCAGTTCCTTGGTCTGGTACACCGCCGCAGGTATTTCCACCATCACGCCCACCGGCGGCATCGGCACATCGGTGCCTTCGTCACGCACCTCGCCCCAGGCGCGGTGGATCAGGTGCAGCGCTTCTTCCAGCTCGTGGATGCCGGAAATCATCGGCAGCAGGATGCGCAGGTTGTTCAGGCCCTCGCTGGCCTTGAGCATGGCGCGAGTCTGCACCAGGAAGATTTCCGGGTGGTCGAGGGTGACGCGGATGCCGCGCCAGCCCAGGAAGGGGTTTTCTTCCTTGATCGGGAAGTACGAAAGCGCCTTGTCACCGCCGATGTCGAGGGTACGCATGGTGACCGGCAGCGGGTGGAAGGCCGCCAACTGCTCACGGTAGATGGCCAGCTGCTCTTTCTCGCTGGGGAAGCGCTGGTTGATCATGAACGGCACTTCGGTGCGGTACAGGCCTACCCCTTCGGCGCCGCGCTGCTGGGCACGGGCCACGTCGGCCAGCAAGCCGGTGTTGACCCACAGCGGCATGCGGTGGCCGTCGGGGGTGACGCATGGCAGTTCGCGCAGGGCGTCCAGGCCCTGGGCCAGCTGGCGCTCTTCCTCGACCACTTCGCTGTACTGCTTGCGCAGCACTTCGCTGGGGTTGGTGAACACCTCGCCCTTGTAGCCGTCGACAATCAGTTCGATACCGTCGACCTTGGAGTACGGCAGGTCGACCAGACCCATCACCGTGGGGATGCCCATGGCGCGAGCAAGGATGGCGACGTGGGAGTTGCCCGAACCCAGTACCGAGACCAGGCCCACCAGCTTGCCTTCCGGCACTTCGCCGAGCATGGCCGGTGTCAGCTCTTCACTGACCAGAATGGTGTTGTCGGCATACACCAGCGACTGCGAGCGGGCTTCCTGCAGGTAGGCCAGCAGGCGCCGGCCAAGGTCCTTGACGTCGGAGGCGCGCTCGCGCAGGTAGTCATCGTCCATCAGCTCGAAGCGGCTGACGTGCTCGCCAACCACCTGGCGCAGGGCGCCCTGTGCCCACTGGCCGGTCTTGATGACTTCGGTCACCTCGCCGCCCAGGGCTGCATCTTCGAGCATCATCAGGTACACATCGAACAACGCGCGCTCTTCAGGGCGCAGCTGGGTGGCCAGCTTGGCCGACAGCTTGCGCATGTCGTCGCGCACGCCTTCAAGGGCGTTCTGGAACAGCTTGAGTTCGGCGTCGATGTCATCGACGGCCTTGTCCGGCACCACTTCCAGGTCGGCCGGCGGCAGCATCACCACCGCACGCCCCACGGCAGCGCCAGGCGAGCCTGGTACACCGACGAAGCGGGCCTCCTGGATACCCTTGCCCTGGCGGCCAAGGCCACGGATCGAGCCAGTGGCTTCGGCGTGGGCAATTACCCCGGCAAGCTGGGCGCTCATGGTGACCAGGAAGGCTTCTTCGCCCTCGTCGAACTGGCGGCGCTCCTTTTGCTGAATGACCAACACCCCGACCACGCGGCGGTGGTGAATGATCGGTGCACCCAGGAAGGAGGCGAATTTTTCTTCACCGGTTTCGGCAAAGTAGCGGTAACGCGGGTGGTCGGCGGCGTTTTCCAGGTTCAGCGGCTCTTCCCGGGTACCGACCAGGCCAACCAGGCCTTCGTTGGGGGCCATGCTGACCTTGCCGATGGAGCGCTTGTTCAGGCCTTCGGAAGCCATCAGCACGAAGCGGTTGGTTTCCGGGTCGAGCAGGTAGACCGAGCAGACCTGGCTGCCCATGGCCTCCTTGACGCGCAAGACAATGATCCCCAACGCCGACTTGAGATCTTTGGCGGAGTTTACTTCCTGGACGATCTTGCGCAGCGTATTGAGCATGGCTCGGGGTCGAACTCCGTCGTCAGTCGCGCGTCAGCAGACGCGGTGCTAGCTCTTTCAGGGCGCGTCGGTACACCTCGCGCTTGAATGTCACAACCTGGCCCAGCGGATACCAATAGCTCACCCAGCGCCAGCCGTCGAATTCCGGCTTGCCGGTCAGGTCCATCCGCACCCGCTGTTCATTGCTGACCAGCCGTAGCAGGAACCACTTCTGCTTCTGGCCGATGCACAGCGGCTGGCTGTGGGTACGTACCAGTCGCTGGGGTAAACGATAACGCAACCAACCGCGGGTGCAGGCAAGAATTTCCACATCATCGCGTTCAAGGCCAACTTCTTCGTTCAGCTCGCGGTACAGGGCATCTTCCGGCGTCTCGTCAGGGTTGATACCCCCCTGGGGAAACTGCCAGGCATCCTGGTTGATCCGGCGAGCCCATAGCACCTGCCCGGCATCATTCGTGAGAATGATCCCGACATTGGGGCGAAAACCATCCGGGTCGATCACGGCAGCAACCTCGCAAACGCATGTCACCGCATTGTTCCACAAAGCTTGCGAGCGCAGCAACGCGCCCGCCAAGCTTATGTGCAGCCGGGTGAAAACTCCGTATTCTGCGGGCCTACCTGTAGCTGATGCGAGTGACCGCAATGCGCCTGGCTTTATTCGACCTGGACAATACCCTCCTCGGTGGCGACAGCGACCATGCCTGGGGTGATTACCTTTGCGAGCGCGGCATTCTCGACCCGGTCGCCTACAAGCAACGCAACGATGGCTTCTACCAGGACTACCTCAACGGCACCCTGGACCTGCAGGCCTACCTGGCCTTTTCCATGGAGATCCTGGCGGCAACGCCTGTGGCCCAGCTCGACGAATGGCACCGCGACTTCATGCGCGACTGCATCGAGCCGATCATCCTGCCCAAGGCCCTGGCCTTGCTGCAGCAGCACCGCGAGGCGGGCGACCAGTTGGTGATCATCACCGCCACCAACCGTTTTGTGACCGCCCCGATTGCCCGGCGCCTCGGGGTTCGGGTACTGCTGGCAACCGAATGCGAGATGCACGACGGCCGCTATACCGGCCGCAGTACCGATATACCGTGTTTCCGTGAAGGCAAGGTGACACGGCTGGAACGCTGGATGCTGGAAAACGGCTTCGACCTGGAAGACAGCTACTTCTATAGCGACTCGATGAACGACCTGCCGCTGCTGCAACGGGTGACGCATGCGGTGGCGGTGGACCCGGACCCGAACCTGCGGGCCGAGGCCGAGAAGCGCGGGTGGCCGGTGGTTTCACTCAGGGATTGAGGGTTTCCCGCGCCGGCCTCTTCGCGGGCACGCCCGCTCCCACAGGAATCACCACAGGCCTTGAGGGCTGCGCTGTACCTGTGGGAGCGGGCGCGCCCGCGAAGAGGACTGTCAGACTGGCTTGGCGCCCATCAGCCCGGCAATGGACAGGAAGCAGACCCCGCTGAACACCGCCAGCGCCAGGGTAAACCGCAGCCCCACCACTTCGGCCTTGCGCAGCCGGTTCAGCCGTACCAGCAGCCACCACACGGCAAAGGCGCCGAAGGTATAGATGACGCTGGACGCCAGCACCCAGGCCTGCCCCAGTGGCCAGCCCACCAGGTGCACCAGCCACCAGCCGGTGAACGGCATGCTTACCAGGCACAGGCCCATCACCAGCCAGATGAATACCAGCGGCCGTCGCAACAGCTTGGCGTATGCTTCGGCATCGCCTTGGCGGCGAGCGCGCACCGTCCACACCGCCAGGCCCAGGGCGCCCAGAAACAGCAGTGCGGTGGCGATGATGTGCAGGGTCTTGAGGGTGGTCAGGTGTTCCATGTCTCGGTTGTCCTTGAATAGGCCATTATTGCGGTGGCTTCTTCGCGGGCTCGCCCGCTCCCCCAGAGTTATCACAGGCCTTGAGGCCTGCGCAGCACTTGTGGGAGCTGGCTTGCCGGCGATAGGGCCATCAGCCCTAGCTTAGCCGCTCAGCCCAGGAACAGCTTGTACGCCGGGTTTTCGGTTTCGTCCCAGTAGGGGTAGCCGATCTTGGCCAACGCGGCTGGCACCAGGTGGCGCTCGTCCTCCGGCACCTGCAAGCCCGCCACCACGCGCCCGTCAGCCGCGCCATGGTTGCGGTAATGGAACATCGAGATGTTCCAGCGCCCGCCCAGCTTATTGAGGAAGTTGAACAACGCCCCTGGCCGCTCGGGGAATTCGAAGCGCAACACCATTTCATCGCTGGCACCGGCCGAATGGCCGCCAACCATGTGACGAATGTGCAGTTTGGCCAGCTCGTTGTCGGTCAGGTCGGTAACCGGGAAGCCCTGCTCGGTCAGATGCTGCACCAGCGCCGCACGTGGGTCGTTTTCCGGGTGGGTCTGCACGCCAACGAAGATGTGCGCCTCGTCGGAGGTGTGCTTGCGGTAGTTGAATTCGGTGATCTGCCGCTTGCCGATAGCCTCGCAGAAGGCCTTGAAGCTGCCTGGGCGTTCCGGGATGGTCACGGCGATGATCGCTTCGCGCTTCTCACCCAGCTCGGCACGCTCGGCCACATGACGCAGGCGGTCGAAGTTGACGTTGGCGCCGGAGTCGATCGCCACCAGGGTTTGCCCGGTCACGCCGTACAGCTCGACGTACTTCTTGATGCCCGCAACGCCCAAGGCGCCGGCAGGTTCGGTGATCGAGCGGGTATCGTCATAGATATCCTTGATAGCTGCACAGATCTCGTCGGTACTGACCGTCACCACTTCATCCACATGGTGGCGGCAGATATCGAAGGTGTGCTGGCCGATCTGCGCCACCGCCACGCCGTCGGCAAACAACCCGACCTGTGGCAGCACCACGCGCTCACCGGCTGCCATGGCCGCCTGCAGGCAGTTGGAGTCGTCGGGCTCGACACCAATCACCTTGATTTCCGGGCGCAGGTACTTCACATAGGCGGCAATGCCGGCGATCAGGCCACCACCGCCCACGGGCACGAAGATCGCGTCGAGCTGGCCAGGGTGCTGGCGCAGGATTTCCATGGCCACGGTACCCTGCCCGGCAATGGTGTGCGGGTCGTCATAAGGGTGGACATAGACAAAGCCCTTCTCGTCGACCAGTTTCAGCGAATAAGCCAGCGCTTCTGGGAACGAGTCGCCATGCAGCACTACCTTGCCACCGCGCGAGCGCACGCCTTCGATCTTGATCTCCGGGGTGGTCTTGGGCATCACGATAGTGGCCTTGATGCCCATCTCGCGCGCAGCCAGGGCCAGGCCCTGGGCGTGGTTGCCAGCCGAGGCGGTGACCACGCCACGGGCCAGCTCTTCCGGGGTCAGCTGGGCCAGTTTGTTGTACGCCCCTCGAATCTTGAACGAGAACACCGGTTGCAGGTCTTCACGCTTGAGCAAAATCTGGTTGCCCAGGCGCTTGCTCAGCTGCCCGGCGCTCTGCAGCGGGGTTTCGACGGCAACGTCATAGACGCGCGAGGTGAGGATCTTCTTGACGTACTGTTCGAGCATCGGGAAAGCATCACTGGGCCGCGGGACGAGGGCTGCGAGTCTACCCCAGCGCTACGTCGGGCGACCACAGCAAAGCCGCCCAAGCCGTTATACTAGGCAACTTTGAAAACCGCCCTGCCCCTTTTCGGAGCCCGCATGACCCAGGACCAACTCAAACAGGCCGTCGCCCAGGCCGCTGTCGACTTCATTCTGCCCAAGCTGGATGAAAAGAGCGTCGTCGGCGTCGGTACCGGTTCGACTGCCAACTTCTTCATCGACGCCCTGGCTCAGCACAAGACTGCCTTCGACGGCGCAGTCGCCAGCTCCGAAGCCACCGCCCAGCGTCTGAAGGGCCATGGCATCCCGGTCTACGAGCTGAACAGTGTCAGCGAGCTGGAATTCTACGTGGACGGCGCCGACGAGAGCGACGCGCACCTGAACCTGATCAAGGGCGGCGGTGCGGCCCTGACCCGCGAGAAGATCGTCGCTGCTGTGGCCAAGACCTTCATCTGCATCGCCGACGGCAGCAAACTGGTGCCGGTACTGGGCGCTTTCCCGCTGCCGGTCGAAGTGATCCCGATGGCGCGCAGCCATGTGGCCCGTCAGCTGGTCAAGCTGGGCGGCGATCCGGTGTATCGCGAAGGCGTGGTCACCGACAACGGCAATGTAATCCTCGATGTGCACAACCTGCAGATCACCAACCCGGTGGAACTGGAAGCGCAGATCAACGCCATCGTCGGCGTGGTGACCAACGGCCTGTTCGCGGCGCGGCCGGCGGACTTGCTGTTGCTGGGTACCGCTGAGGGCGTCAAAAGCCTGAAGGCGGAGTAATCTTCGGCGAGGGCTTTGCCCTCGATTCGCAGCACAAGGCTGCTCCTACAGGGGGTACGCGATTTCCTGTAGGAGCAGCCTTGTGCTGCGAATGGGCTGCAAAGCAGCCCCACCTGCTCACTCCGCCGCCTGCTTGAACACATAGAACAGGTTAGGCTCACTGACCAGATAGATGGTCCCCGCCTCGTCCATCGCAATCCCCTCCGCCTGCGGCACCGTCGCCTGCAACCCCTGAAAGCCTTTGCGCAACGACAAGGTGCTCAGCGGCCGACCTTCAACATCCAGCTCCAGCACCAGGCGCGACTCGTCCGACAGCGCCAGCAAGTGCCCACTGCGCTCATCGAACTGCAAGCTCGACAGGTCCCGCACAAAAAGCCGTGAATCACGCTTGCGGTCCTGCACCACATGCACGGCGTAGGGCTTTTCCGGGTTGTCATGCGGGAAGCCATGCACCTCGTAGATCAGCATCGGGTCGCGTTCCTTTGCCACAAACAGGCGCTTGCCCGCCGAATCGTAGGCCAGGCCCTCGAAGCCCTTGTTGCCGTTCAGGCCAATGCCCAGGCTGAGCTGTTCGGCATCACCGGCATCGAGGAACATCGTGTCGTCTTCCAGCCGTACACGAATCAGCCGTTGTTGACGCTCGTCGGTGATCACGTAGCTGTTGGGCCCTACATACTCCACCGCTTCCGGGTCGCCGAAGCCAGTCAGCGGTATGCGGCGCAGGATGCGGCCGTCCAGCGACAACTCGATCAGTTCCGAGCGGGCGTTGGTGACGGTGAACAGGGTCTTGCGGTCAGGGTCGTAGGTCAGCGCGGAGATATCGTCATCCAGCCCCTCGACCGGCTGCGCCTCCACCACCACCCGGTAGCGGTCCAGGCCGATGCTCTGCCCGGCGGGCTGCCACCAGGTCTTCAGGTTGAACCAGCCACGCTCGAACAGGCGAAACTCCTGCCCGGCCCAGCCGAGCAGGAGCAGACCGATAACGGCCAGGGCAAGAAACAGGCGAACAAGAAGACGCATGGGGCAGACTCGACGTGGGGGTGGCGAATCTAACCATGTACAACTGAAATAAAGCTTAATGCCAGCATCAGAAACTTCGGATGTTGGGGTCAGTTCTTTCTGAAGCGATAAAACAGGGCCGGCTCGCTGACCATGTACAGGTTGCCCTTGTCGTCCATGGCTACACCTTCAGCGCGCGGAATGGTGTCTTCAAGCCCGTTGAAGCCGCCCAGCAAGGTCATGAAGCTGACTTGCTGGCCTTGCTCGTCCAGCTCCAGCAGCATGTTGGAGTCGGCCGAGAGCACCAGCAGGTGGCCGGTACGCGGGTCGACACCCAGTGCAGACAGGTTGCGCAGGTCGAGCTCTTCGCTAGGCAACGGCTGCTTCTGGCCCTTGAGCGGGCCGCGGCCATCGGTGTTCCAGGTGTACAGCCTGGGCGGGCGCTCCTCGCCGATGATCAGCCGCTGACGCAACGGGTCCCAGGCAATGGCCTCGAAGCCTTTGTTGCTTTTGACCGACGGGCCCAGGTCGTGGCTCTGGAAGTCGTCGTGGTTCAGCATCGTCGTCTGCGCATCCACCTTGACCACGGTCAGGTCATGCAGGCGCTCGTCGGTGATGGCCAGGTAGCCATCCTCCAGCACGGCGACGCCTTCCGGGTTGTTCCAGCCGTTGAGCGGGATCTTGCGCAGTACATCGCCCTCCAGGCTCAGCTCGACCAGTATCGGGTTCTTGCCCATGACCGCGAACAGAGTGCGGGTATGCGGGTTGAAGGCCAGGTCCGAGGCTTCGTCATCGTCCATACCCGGTAGCGGCTTGGCATCGATATCAACCTGATAGTCCGGCAGCCACACGCTTTCGCTGCGCTCGGCGGTGCTTTCGAGGCTTTCCTTCAGCCACAGCGCGCCGCGGTCATCCCAGTGCATGGCAACTGCGACGCCATAACCGATCACCGCCGCCACGGCCAGGCCGAACGGCCAGCGCAGGTAGAAGCGACGCTTGGGAGTTGCAGGGGCGCTGGAGGGTGATGGCATGCGGGTGTCCTGGGGAATGGGCGTAGGTCCGCGCATTATCCGGATAGGGTGTGAAAAAAGGGTAAACAGGTCCGGCGTCTTCGCGGGTAACCCCGCTCCCACAGGTTCAGCACAGTATTCAAGGCCTGTGCAGTACCTGTGGGAGCGGGCGAGCCTGCGAAGAGGGCGACGCGGTTTCGAGTTAAAGCACCCGGCTTTCGAAGCGGCTCACGCCCGGCAGCTCCAGCACCAGTTCGTCACCGACATTGAACGGCCCCACACCTGCCGGGGTGCCGGTGAGGATCACATCCCCCGCCTGCAGCGAGAACTGCGCCGCCATGTACTGGATCATCGGCACGATCGGGTTCAGCATCATCGCGCTGTTGCCGTCCTGGCGCACTTCGCCGTTGACGGTGAGGCGCACCGGGATGTCGGTCACGTCCTCGAAGCTGGCAGCGGAGACGAACGGCGGCAGCACGCAAGCGCCATCAAAACACTTGGCCAGTTCCCACGGCAGGCCCTTCTCTTTCAGCTTGGCCTGCACGTCGCGTAGGGTCAGGTCCAGCGCCGGGGCATAACCGGAAATGGCGTCCAGCACCTCTTCCTCGCTCGGATGGGTCGACAGCGGCTTGCCCAGCAGCACGGCAATTTCGGCCTCGTAGTGCACCGCACCACGCTCGGCCGGGATCTTGAAGCCGCCCTCGGCAGGCACCACGCAGCTGCCCGGCTTGATGAACAGCAGCGGCTCGGTGGGGATCGGGTTGTCCAGTTCCTTGGCATGCTCGGCATAGTTACGGCCAATACACACCACCTTGCCCAGCGGGAAGTGAATGCGCGTGCCGTCTACGTACTGGTGCTGGTAACTCATGGCCGACTCCTCTGGATGCTGCTTTTTATTCAGGTGAAAAGATCTTACCCGGATTCATGATGCCGTTAGGGTCGAAGACGGCCTTTATTGCCTTCATGCAGGCGATTTCTTCCGGCGAGCGGCTGTAGCCTAAATAGTCGCGCTTGGTCATGCCCACACCGTGCTCGGCCGAGATCGAGCCGTTGTAGTGCTTGACGATATCGAACACCCACTTGTTGACCTTGGTGCACGAGGCAAAGAAGTCGTCCTTGCTCATGTGTTCGGGCTTGAGGATGTTCAGGTGCAGGTTGCCATCACCGATGTGGCCGTACCACACGACTTCGTAATCCGGGTAGTGCTCCGCGACGATGGCGTCGATATCACGCAGGAACGCGGGCACTTTCGACACGGTGACGGAAATGTCGTTCTTGTAGGGCGTCCAGTGCGAGATGGTTTCCGACAGGTACTCGCGCAGCTTCCACAGGTTTTTAAGCTGGGTGTCGCTCTGGCTCATCACCCCGTCCAGCACCCAGCCCTGCTCCACGCAATGCTCGAAGGTGGCCAACGCTTCGTTGGCGACTTCATCAGTGCTGGCTTCGAACTCCAGCAGTGCATAGAACGGGCAGTCAGTCGCGAACGGGGCGGGTACATCGCCGCGCGCGAGGATCTTGGCCAGGCCCTTGTCGGAGAAGAACTCGAAGGCTGTAAGGTCCAGCTTGCCCTGGAAGGCGTGCAGCACCGGCATGATCGAGTCGAAGTCCGGTGTGCCAAGCACCATGGCAGTGAGGTTGCGCGGGGCGCGGTCCAGGCGCATGGTGGCCTCGACCACGAAGCCCAGCGTGCCTTCGGCGCCAATGAACAGCTGGCGCAGGTCATAGCCGGTGGCGTTCTTGATCAGGTCTTTGTTCAGTTCCAGCAACTCGCCCTTGCCGGTGACCACTTTCAGCCCGGCCACCCAGTTGCGGGTCATGCCGTAGCGAATCACCTTGATGCCGCCCGCGTTGGTGCCGATGTTGCCGCCAATCTGGCTGGAGCCGCTGGAAGCGAAGTCCACCGGGTAGTACAGGCCCTGCTCTTCGGCGTAGGTTTGCAGCTGCCGGGTGATTACCCCGGGCTGGCAGACCACGGTGCGGTCGAAGGCATTGAAGCCGAGAATCTGGTTCATGTAGTCGAAGGAAACGACAACCTCGCCATTGGCCGCCACGGCGCCGGCAGAAAGCCCGGTGCGCCCACCCGATGGCACCAGGGCCACCTTGTGCGCATTGGCCCAGCGCACAATGGCCTGCACCTGTTCTACTGTCTTGGGGAAGACGATGGCGCTGGGCGCCGGGGGGTAATGCTTGGTCCAGTCCTTGCCATACGCTTCGAGGGAAGCCGCGTCGGTCAGGACCTTGCCAGGGTCGACAAGGGTCATCAGTTCTTCAATAACAGCGGGGTGGGTCATCGCTGGAACTCTCGACTTATTCATAGTCACCCTGAGCACTCTTCACCTGTCGGGATAAGCTCAGATTGTGTCGCGTATGCTAGCATAGCCCTCCCGCTGTTCATGCTAAGGCTGCCCTCGCGCCTGGCATCACCCCTCGCCATTTTTTCTCCGGGATACAGGTTTACGCAGATGAGCAAGACTTCTCTCGACAAGAGCAAGATCCGGTTCCTTCTTCTTGAAGGTGTGCACCAGAACGCGGTCGATACCCTCAAGTCCGCCGGCTACACCAACATCGAATACCTCACTGGTTCGTTGCCGGAAGCCGAGCTGAAGGAAAAGATCGCCGATGCCCACTTCATCGGCATCCGTTCGCGCACCCAGCTCACCGAAGAGATCTTCGACTGCGCCAAGAAACTGGTAGCCGTTGGCTGCTTCTGCATCGGCACCAACCAGGTCGACCTGGAAGCTGCCCGCGAGCGCGGTATCGCCGTGTTCAACGCACCTTACTCCAACACCCGTTCGGTAGCCGAGCTGGTGCTGGCCGAGGCCATCCTGCTGCTACGCGGCATCCCTGAGAAGAACGCCTCCTGCCACCGTGGCGGCTGGATCAAGAGCGCGGCCAACTCGTTCGAAATCCGCGGTAAAAAACTGGGCATCGTCGGCTATGGCTCGATCGGCACCCAGCTGTCGGTCCTGGCCGAGAACCTGGGCATGCAGGTGTACTTCTACGACCCGCTGACCAAGCTGCCACTGGGCAACGCCGTGCAGGTCACCAGCCTGAACGAGCTGCTGGGCCTGGCCGACATCGTCTCGCTGCACGTGCCTGAGCTGCCATCCACCCAGTGGATGATCGGCGAGAAGGAAATCCGCGCGATGAAGAAGGGCGCGATCCTGATCAACGCCGCCCGTGGCACCGTGGTCGAGCTGGACCACCTGGCCGCCGCCATCAAGGACAAGCACCTGATCGGCGCCGCCATCGACGTGTTCCCGGTCGAGCCACGCTCCAACGACGAAGAGTTCGAGAGCCCGCTGCGCGGCCTGGACAACGTGATCCTGACCCCGCACATCGGTGGTTCTACTGCCGAAGCCCAGGCCAACATCGGCCTGGAAGTGGCCGAGAAGCTGGTCAAGTACAGCGACAACGGTACCTCGGTGTCCTCGGTCAACTTCCCGGAAGTAGCCCTGCCGGCCCACCCAGGCAAGCACCGCCTGCTGCACATCCACGAAAACATCCCAGGCGTGCTCAGCGAGATCAACAAAGTCTTCGCCGAGAACGGCATCAACATCTCCGGTCAGTTCCTGCAGACCAACGAGAAGGTCGGTTACGTGGTGATCGACGTCGACGCCGAGTACTCGGACCTGGCGCAAGAGAAGCTGCAACAGGTCAAGGGCACCATCCGTTCCCGCGTCCTGTTCTAAGTTTGCTTGCTGCATGAAAAAGGGAGGCCCTGGTGGCCTCCCTTTTTTTATTTCACTTCGACAGTGATCTGCTTCGACTCTACGCTTGGCTTGAACGGCACGTGATACTGGTCACCCAGGATCAGTTGCAGGGTGTGCTTGCCCGGCGTCAGGGTGATGCTGGTTTCGGTCTGCGCCTTGCCGAAGTGCAGCACCTGCGGGCCCGCCGGCAGTGCGGTGCCAGCTTCTGGCATCAGGCTGGTCGGCAGCGGCATGTCGGCCACGGGTTCTTTGTCCACATCCACCAGCAGGTGGTGGTGGCCGGTGTGCGGGGTCTGGTCACCCGCTGGCTTGAGTGCCATACCCTCGATGCCGAACTTGACGGTGAAGGTCTTGTCGACCGTTGCGCCATCGGCGGGGGAAACGATGAAGACCTTGGCATCCTTGGGCGGCTCCTGGCTCTTCAGGGCGTCCGCAGCAACGGCGAAAACCGACGCTCCCATCAGCAGACCGGCAACGGCAGCGCGCGAAAATAGGCTGTTCATTCACTTCTCCTGTGATTCACTTATTGACCGCCGCCCTTCATCCGGCGGCGACGGTAGTTCACCTTAGTTGAAATAATCGCCAAGGTGTTCACATTGTCTGACAGAAATATTTCGGTCAGGGTTAAACAATGCCGAGGCTTAAAGGTCATAGGCTGCGCTCGATCACGGCGAGGAAGAAAGCCGTGGCGAAAGTTATTCATCTGCTAAAAGAAAAGGGGCAATCATGCGTTCAACCATAGGGGTACTGCTGGCAGTACTGATCAGTCCATTGGCCCAGGCGGAGCTGATCGACGAAATCGCCGACCGGGGCGAACTGCGCATTGCCGTACAGGCCGACAATTCGCCGTACGCGTTCAAACAAGACGACCACCTGACGGGTTTCGACATCGAATTTGGCCAGGACCTGGCCAGGGAACTGGACTTGCGCGCCGAGTTCGTCGAAGCCCCGGCTGCCGAAGTATTGAGCGGCGTCGAGAGTGGCAAGTACGACGTCGCACTCACCCCATCGAGTGAGGCGCCCAAGGGCGACGGCCCGCTCGATGTGAGCCTGCCGTTTGGCGAGAAGAAGCTGGTGATCCCGTTCCAGAAGGACAACCCGGCGTTCGAAAGTGCGGTGAACAATGCGCTGCAACGCTTGAAAGACAGTGGCCGCACGGCCGAGCTTGAGCAGAAGTGGTTCAAGGGTGTGCAGGAGACTGCAGCCGGGCAGTAAGATTTGTATTGCCTGTATCGGCCTCTTCGCAGCACAAGGCTGCTCCTGCAAGGGTACGCGATCCCTGTAGGAGCAGCCTTGTGCTGCGAAGAGGTCGGTACAGGTTTACCCCAAAGCCCGCTGCGCCTGTTCCAGCTCCAGCTCGCTGAACACCTGCACCCCAGCCCGCCGCAACAGCGCCGTGGTCACCCCTTCCCCCGCCACCTTCACCCCACTGAACGTGCCGTCGTAGGTCAGCCGGTTACCACACGAGGGGCTGCCAGACTTCAGTACCGCCACACGGATGCCATGCCGACGCACCAGCTCCAGCGCCAGCTGCGCCCCGGCCAGAAATTCGGCACTGACATCTTCGCCCGTCACCGTCAGCACCTGTGCAGTGCCATCAAGCACCTCGCCGCCCTGCCCGCCCGGTATCTCCGCTGGCGGGCGCGGGGTGGGCAAGCCACCGGCCACCTCGGGGCACAACGGCACCACGCGCCCTTCGGCCTGCCATTGCTGCAACAGGTCCGGGTGCCCGCTGGCCCGGCCGTCATAGCGCACCGGCTGCCCCAGCAGGCAGGCGCTGACCAGCACCTTGGGCAAATCAGAACGGGTCATTGCCACGTCGCCTGAACCAACCCGTCAACGACAACCGTTCACGGCCGGCCGGCAGCACTTCGTGGGGCACTTCACCCGACAGAAACACCACCAGGCAACCCGCCACAGGCTCGACGTCGAGCGCCACGTCGTCTGCCAGGAACATGCGCAACTGGCCACCGTCCTGCGGCTGCCAGCCTTCATTCAGGTACAGCACGGCCGAGACCATGCGCCGGTCATCGTCGCGAAAGCGGTCCAGGTGCCGGCGATAAAACGCCCCCGGTGGGTACAGAGCAAAATGGCATTCGAAGTCTTCCAGGCCCAGGAACAGGCCCTGGTTGATGGCCAGGCGCAGTTGGTCCATGGCCGACAGATACTGGTCGCAGGCCTCGGCCTGCCCCGGATCGATCCACTGGATCTGGTCGCCGCGAATGGCTTCGCGCACCTCCTGGGTACCACCGCGCCCAACTCCCGCAGGGTTGAGCTCGCCTTCGGCATCACGCCGCCGGCATTCGGCCGCCAGCGCGCGCACCAGTTCGCCAGGCAGAAAGAGTGCCTGCCGGGACCAGCCATGGGTGGCCAGATCGTCGACGACGGCCGCAAGCATCGGGTGTTCAGGGGAGATGTGCATGGCGCGCATCATATCCATTAGCCATGCCGGCGCACAGCGCCACTTGGCCGAGAAACACGCGGATAACTCGACAAACCGGCGCCGGGCCAAGGACAATAGCCACCTGCCGACAGGAGTCCTGAATGCGCCGTCTGTTTTCCCTGATTCTGCTGATGATCTGCACCATGCCTGTCTGGGCAGACAACCTGGATCAACTGTACAAGGCCGCCGGCTGGCCCGACCAGCGCGCCCACTTCAACGATGCCCTGAGCGCCGCCCAGGAACGCTACCGCAACAGTTTGCCACCCGCCGTGTACCAGGCGCTGGTCAACAACAGCAACCAGCGCTTCCAGGCCCAGGCGGTGGACCGTCGTGCCCAGGCAAAGCTGCGCGCCACCCTGGCCAACCCGGCCCCGGCCCTGGCGTTCTTCCAGTCACCGCTGGGGCGCAAGGTGGTGGCGGCGGAACTCAAGGCCACCCGCAAGGATGAGCTGGCCAAGAACGCCAAGGGGCTGCCGAAGATCCAGGCCAGCGACGACCGCCTGCTGGTCATTGGCCACCTGGCCCAGGCCCTGCCGGCGCGTGAAGCCGGTGCCGAAGTGAGCCTGGCCATCGCCGGCGTGGCAGCCGATAGCCTCAGTTCGATGATCCCCGGCCTGTTCGGCGGCGGCCAGGCCCAGGGCCTGCTCGACGGCCAGCGCCAGCGGTTGATGGGGCAGATTGGCGAAGACCTCAACAACACGCTGCTGTACGTCTACCGCGATCTGTCCGACGCCGAGCTGGAAGAATTTGCCACCTTCGCCGAGTCCCCCGACGGCAAGGCTTACTACCAGGCGGCCCTGGCCGCAGTCCGCGCGGGCCTGGCGGTTGGCCAGAGCACCAACGACCTGAAGTGATCAGCCCAGGCGCTGGTCGATGAAGTCGAAGTAGCGCTGGCGAATGCCCGGCAGCTCGTTGGCCAGGTGGTGACGGGCTTCGGGCAGCATCAGGATCTGCGGCTCGGCAAACTTGGCCTTGAGCACTTCAAGGTTGTAGGGCCAATCCACCGTGCCATCGGCCTCCCCCTGCACGATCAACGGCCGCCGCGAACTGCGCGGCGCGGCCTCGATGTACTTGACCCAGGCGATCAGTGCGCCCACCCAGGCAGTTGGCAGGCGACGGGGTTGCAGCGGGTCGGCCTCCAGAAACGGCAGGAAGGCCGGGTCGTTGGTGTTCTCGCTGAAGCGCCGTTCGATGCCGTTGACGAAATGCCGCAGCACTCGGTAGCTGAACTTCGACCAACGCCAGGAACACGGCCGCACCAGCGGTGCCAACAGGATGACCTGGCCATCGATGGGGCTGCGCGCGCCTTGGTGCAGCAAGTGATCCACCGCGATGGCGCCGCCCGTACTCTGCCCGCACAAGTGCCACGGGCTCGGCAGTTGCAGCGTGCGCACCTGTTCGAACAGCGCCTCCAGCACCTGCTGGTACACTGCGAAATCGCTGATGCTGGCCCGCTCGCCGCTGGACAGGCCGTGGCCGGGCAGGTCGCAGCTGATTACGGCGAAACCCTGCTTGAGTGCCCACTCGACCACATGCCGGTAGAGGCCCATGTGGTCGTAGTAGCCGTGCAGCAGGAACAGCGTCGCGGTTGGCTGGTCAGGCAACCAGGCCTGCCCGACCAGGTCGAAGCCCGCCGCCTGGAAACCGCCCAGCCAGCTGTGTACCGACAGGTTCAGGCCATAGAAGCGCTGGTAGTCCTGTGCCTCGACCGACAACGGCTGGCAAGCAGTAAACGGCAAAAGGCTGAGGCGCAGGTGGTCGGGGTGAAAAGCAGCGGGCATCGAGCACATCCACATTGATGCAATGTATTGATCTGGAATCTTCAGCTCTGGCCGGCGCCATGGCAAGCTTGGGCTATGTGTCACCTGAACTGGCCCTATCGCCGGCAAGCCAGCTCCCACAGGTTATCCTCGGGCCTGAGGTCAGCGGATAACCTGTGGGAGCTGGCTTGCCGGCGATAGGGCCAGCGAACCCACCACAAGATATCCGCAGACATCCATGCAGACGCGACTCGTCAAACCAATCTTGATTGCCCTTGCCCTGCCACTCTGCACCGCTCTGGCCTGGCAGGCCTACACCACCTTTCAGGCCCGCTACCTGCGCCCGTTCGACAACCAGACCACGCTGTTCGACGGCAGCCAGCTGCAACTGCCTGCCGAGCTGGCCGGCCCCGGCCCGGTCCGGGTGGTGCATTTCTGGGACCCGGCGTGCCCGTGCAATGTCGGCAACCAGCAACACCTGGGCGACCTGGTAAACCAGTTCGCAGGCCACGGCGTTACCTTCCACGTGCTGCAAAAGCCCGGCAGCCAGGGCCAACTACCCGCCAACCTCGCCGCCCTCAAGCCCATCGCCAACCTGCCGGGCAGCGAACACCTGCCGGCCTCCCCGGCCGTGGCCATCTGGGACCGGCAAGGCCGCCTGGCCTACTTTGGCCCGTACAGCGAAGGCGCAGTGTGCAATGCCAGCAACAGCTTCATCGAGCCAATCCTCAAGGCCTTGCTCGACAGTCGCCAGGTCAGCGCCTCCAATACCCTGGCAGTGGGCTGCTACTGCCCTTGGGCGGGCTGACGCACCCGCGCCGGGTTACCCACTACCGTCGCACCCGCCGGCACATCCCGCGTCACCACACTGCCGGCGCCCACCACGGCGTTGTCGCCAATGGTCACCCCCGGCAGGATGATCGCAGCACCGCCGATCCACACGTTGTTGCCAATAGTCACCGGCCGCCCACTCTCCAGCCCGCTGCGTCGCACCTCGGGGTCGAGCGGATGGTCGGCGGTGTAGATCTGCACATTGGGCCCAATCTGGCAATCGTCGCCGATATGCACCTGCACCACGTCAAGGATCACGCAGTTGAAGTTCATGAAGGTATTGCGACCGACGCTGATGTTGTAGCCGTAGTCGCAATAGAACGGCGGGCGGATCACCGCGCCTTCGCCAACTTCATTGAAGTGTTCGGCCAACAGCCCGTGACGCGCATCGTTGAGCAGTTCGACGCTGCTGTTGTAACGGTGCATCCAGTGCTTGTTGGCGATCTGCTCGGCCTGTAGCTCGGGGCAGCCAGCGTGGTAGAGCTGGCCGGCGAGCATTTTCTGTTTTTCGCTGAGGGACATGGAAACTCCTTCCTGGGGCTATGCTCTGTTCGCGAATCCGCCGATGATCGGACCACATTTTCCGCTTGAACGCACAAGGAGTCTGCATGAAGCGCAGCCTGACCCTGTTGGCCGTGGTTGTGGCCGTGGCCGCTGGCGCCGGTTACTGGTACGTGCAGGGCAAACTGCCACAACGCGAGGGCGAGGTGGCCATGGCCGGCCTGCAGGCGCAGGTCACTGTGCGCTACGACGGCCGCGGCGTGCCGCACCTGCAGGCGCAGAGCGAACCAGACCTGTATCGCGCCCTGGGCTATGTGCATGCCCAGGACCGGCTGTTCCAGATGGAGATCCTGCGCCGGCTGGCCCGTGGTGAACTGGCCGAGGTGCTGGGCGACAAGCTACTGCCCACCGACACCCTGTTCCGCAGCCTGCGCATTCGCGATCAGGCCGCACTGATGGCCAAGCGTCAGGACCCGCAATCCCCTGCCTGGCAGGCCCTGCAAGCCTACCTCGACGGGGTCAACAGCTGGCAGGCCAGCCATCCCAAGCCCATGGAGTTCGACCTGCTCGGCATCACCCCGCGCCCGTTCACCGCCGAAGACACCCTGAGTATCGCCGGTTACCTGGCCTACAGCTTCGCGGCCGCGTTTCGCACCGAGCCCGCGCTTACCTACATCCGCGACCAGCTAGGGCCTGAATACCTGAACATCTTCGACCTCGGCTGGCAGCCCGAAGGCGCCTTGGGCACGCCACTGGCGGCTGCCGACTGGCAAAGCCTGGAGGCCCTTGCCCGGCTCAGCCATGAAGCACTGGGCGACGCCGGTATCCCGCAGTTCGAAGGCAGTAACGCCTGGGCGGTGGCCGGCAGCCATACCCGCAGCGGCAAGCCGCTGCTGGCCGGCGACCCGCATATCGGCTTCGCGGTGCCGGCGGTGTGGTACGAGGCCGAACTGTCGGCGCCCGGTTTCAACCTGTATGGTTACTTCCAGGCGCTCAACCCGTTCGCCTTGCTGGGCCATAACCGCGACTTCGGCTGGAGCCTGACCATGTTCCAGAACGACGACGTCGACCTGATCGCCGAGCGCACCAACCCTGCCGACGCCAACCAGGTCATGGTCGACGGCAAATGGCAGGCGCTGGAAAAGACCGAACAGCAGATTGCGGTGAAAGGCGAAGCGCCGGTCACTCTCAGCCTGCGCCGCTCGCCCCATGGCCCGATCGTCAACGACGTGTTGGGCGCCACGGCCGGGCCCACGCCAATCGCCATGTGGTGGGCATTTCTGGAAACCGAAAACCCGATCCTCGAAGGGTTCTACCAGCTCAACCGTGCCGATACGCTGGGCAAGATGCGCGAAGCCGCTGCCAAAGTTCACGCGCCGGGGCTGAACTTTGTCTGGGCCAATGCCCGTGGCGATATCGGCTGGTGGGCGGCGGCAAAGCTGCCAATCCGCCCAGACGGCGTCGACCCGGCGTTCATCCTCGACGGTGCCAGCGCGCAGGCCGACAAGCTCGGCTTCTACCCCTTCAACGCCAACCCACAACAGGAAAACCCGGCGCGCGGCTACATCGTCTCTGCCAACTACCAACCGCCGGCAGCGGTGCCGATACCGGGTTACTACAACCTGCCCGACCGTGGCCGCCAGCTCGACCGCCAGCTGGCCAACCCTGAGGTGAAATGGGACACGCACAACAGCCAGTCGCTGCAGCTGGACACCGCCAGCGACCATGGCCCGCGCACCCTTGCACCACTGCTGGCAACGCTGCGCGCGGTGGCCGAAGGTGACGAAGAGAAGGAACTGGTCGAGCAGCTGGCTGCCTGGCGCGGCGACTACCCGCTGGACTCGACCAGCGCCACCCTGTTCAACCAGTTCCTCTACGAACTGGCATTTGCTGCCCTGCATGACGAACTGGGTGACACGTGGTTCCCGGTACTGATCAGCACCCGCGCCATCGATGCAGCCTTGCCGCGCCTGGCGGCGGATGCCGATTCACCCTGGTGGAACACCCGCGGAGGCAACCTGCGCACAGACCGTACCGCAGTCGTGCGCACGGCTTGGCAGAGCAGTTTGAAGCACCTGCGTGACACCCTGGGCAGTGACCCCGCCAGCTGGCAATGGGGCAAGGCGCATACCCTGACCCACAACCACCCGCTGGGGGTGAAAAAGCCGCTGAACCTGCTGTTCAACGTCGGGCCGTTCGCCGCACCCGGTACCCACGAAGTGCCGAACAACCTCTCGGCGAAGATCGGCCCGGCGCCGTGGCCGGTCACCTATGGGCCGTCGACCCGGCGGCTGATCGACTTTGCCGATGCCGGGCAGGCACTGACCATCAACCCGGTCGGCCAGAGTGGCGTGCCGTTCGACAAGTATTATGCGGACCAGGCCGAGGGGTATGTGCAGGGGGAGTATCAGCGGGCGCAGATGGGGGTGATTCCGGCGCAAAGTACCCTGAGGCTGGTACCGGGTGGGTGATCGATGGGGCTGCTTTGCAGCCCATTCGCAGCACAAGGCTGCTCCTGCACAAGACCGCGCAATCCTGTAGGAGCAGCCTTGTGCTGCGAATGGGCCGCAAAGCGGCCCCAATCACACGGTCAGCCCTGCCACTTGCCGCCTTCGACGATCACGCTTTCCGGCTTGGTGTCATCGCTCAGTTCCTTGCGCACATACTGGTCATACAGCTTCAGCAGAAACTTTTCTTCCCCCAGCTTGGCCAGCTCGGCATTCACCCAGTCACGCAGCTCGGTGTTGCCCTTCTTCACCGCTGGCGCAATCGGTGCTTCGTCACCCAGCAGCTGCGGCAGCACGCGGTAGCCCGGGTTCTGCTTGGCCCAGCTGAACAGGATCAGGTTGTCCTGGGCATAGGCATCGCCACGGCCGGTGGCCAGGGCCTGCAGCGACTCGCTGTTCTTCTCGAACTTGAGCAGTTTCCAGTCAGGGTGATTTTTGGTCAGCCAGATATCTGCCGTGGTGCCGGTGGTGACGATGATGGTCTTGTCGGCCAGGTCGTCGAGCTTCTGTACCGAGCTGCCATCAGCCACGATGGCCTGCACGGCAACGCGCAGGTTGGGGTTGGTGAAGTCCACCGCTTCCTTGCGCTCCGGGGTCACGGTCATGTTGGCGAGGATCAGGTCGACCTTGTCGCTCTGCAGGAACGGAATGCGGCTGGCCGGTTCCACGGCAACGAACTCGACCTTGCTTTCATCACCCAGCAGGTCCTTGGCCAGGCGCCGGCCAATGTCGGTGTCAAAGCCCACATAGCGGCCTTTTTCATCGACGAAGCCGAACGGCGGCTTATCGGTGAACACCCCGACAATCAGCTTGTCGCGGGCCTTGATGGTTTCCAGGTAGCTGGTGGCTGGCGATGCCGCTGCCGGCTTGGGCGGTTCTTCGGCCTTGTTGCAGCCGGCCAGCAGGGCCAGGCCAAACAACGGCCCCAGCAGTTTGGTGAGGTTGGCAGTTTTCATGACAGTTCCTTGTGCAGTGTCTTTGGCAGGCTTTCTACGAAGGAGAATTTCTCCAGGAACTGCTGCGCGCGTGCGGTCTGCGGTCGGGTGAAGAAGCTCTCGGGGTCGCCCTGTTCAAGGATCCTGCCGGCCTCCATGAACACGATGCGGTCGGCCACCGCGCGAGCGAAGGCCATTTCGTGGGTAACGATGAGCAAGGTCATGCCGTCGCGGGCAAGGCCCTGGATCACCTGCAGCACCTCCTTGACCATTTCCGGGTCGAGTGCGGCGGTAACCTCGTCGAACAGCATCACCTCGGGTTTCATGCACAGCGAGCGCACGATGGCGATGCGCTGTTGCTGGCCGCCGGACAATTGCCGGGGGAAGGCGTCGCGTTTGTCCAGCAGGCCGACCCGCGCCAGCAGCGCCTCGGCCTGGGCCTGCGCTTCGGCTCGTTCGCGTTTTTGCACCTTGAGCGGGCCGAGCAGCAGGTTGTCGATCACGCTCATGTGGCCGAACAGGTGGTAGCTCTGGAACACCATGCCAACCCGCTGGCGAACGTCGCGCCAGTCGGTGCGCGGGTCAAGCAGCTCTTGCCCGGCCAGGCGCAGGTGGCCGCCATGGGCCTGCTCCAGGCCGTTGAGGCAGCGCAGCAGCGTGCTTTTGCCGCAACCGCTGGGGCCGAGGATGACCACCACTTCGCCGGCCGCCACCTTGAGGTCGACGTCCTTGAGCACCTGTTGCTCGCCAAAAAACTTGTTGAAACCCTGGAATTCGATCAATGCGCTCATGAGTGTGCCCAACGGCGTTCCAGCACGCGTGAAGCGGCGGACAGCGGATAACAGACGATGAAGAAGAACAGGAACAAGGCGCCATAGATCAGCACAGATTCGTAGGTGCGTTCGATGATCTGCTGGCCGGCCTTGATCACCTCGACCACGCCGATCAGCACCGCCAGCGAGCTGGTCTTGATGATCCGCGTGTAGATGTTGATAGTCGGTGGGGTCATGCGCTTGAGCGCCTGCGGCAGCAGCACGTAGCCATATAGCTGCCAGCCGGCCAGGCCGATCGACAACCCGGCCTCGCGCTGGCCCCGCGGCAACGAAGCCAGTGCACCGCGCACCACCTCGCCTACCTCGCTGGCGCCCCACAGGGCCAGTACCAGCACGGCGCACCAGAAGCTGGGAATGCTCAGGGCAAAGAAGATCGGCAGGCCGAAGAACACCAGGTACAGCCAGACCAGCACCGGGATGGCGCGGAACAGCTCCAGGTACACCTGCAAGGCGATGTTCAGGGCACGGTTGCCCAGGGTTGCCAGCACGCCGTACAGCACGCCACCCAGCGTTGCGAACAGAATACCCAGCGCCGAGATGGCCAAGGTCTGCGCGGCGCCGCCGGCGAGCTGCGGCAACACCTGCAGCAACAGGTCAAATCCCGAACTGGCCATGTTGCAGCCTCCTTTCCGCATAGCGCAGCAGCAACGACAGCGGCAGGAACAGCAGCACGCAGAGCAGGGTCAGCACGGTGAGCATTTCGTAGGTCTTGTAGTACAGCGCGATGTAGTTCTTGGTGGTGTAGAGGATTTCCGGCACGGCCACCGCCGACACCACAGTGGTTTCCTTGAGCAGGAAGATGAAATTGGCGAACAGTGCCGGCAGGCTGAGGATACCGGCCTGGGGCAGCACCACATGGCGCAGCAGTTGCCCCTCGGACAGGCCGATGGAACGCCCGGACTCAAGCTGGGCACGGGGCACGGCTTCGATGCCTGCCCGCAACACTTCGGTGAGGTAGGCACCGCCCATGAAGGTCATGGTGATGATCGCAGCGGAAAAACCGGAAATCTTCAGGCCCAGGCTCGGCAGTGCGAAGTAGACGAAGAACAGCTGGATCAGCAGCGGCGTGTTGCGGGCCAGCTCCACGTAGGCTTTGACCAGACGCCAAAGGTAGGGGGTGCGTAGTACCAGCAG
The DNA here is from genome assembly GCF_000412675.1 of Pseudomonas putida NBRC 14164. Classification (NCBI taxonomy): domain Bacteria; kingdom Pseudomonadati; phylum Pseudomonadota; class Gammaproteobacteria; order Pseudomonadales; family Pseudomonadaceae; genus Pseudomonas; species Pseudomonas putida. Next base: position 5,924,022 of record NC_021505.1, read on the forward strand.
GGTGGCATTGACCAGGGCAACCAGTAGCGAGGTGGCGATGGCGATCAGGCCTACCTGCAAGGTCACGCCCACGGCCTTGAGGAAGGCGGGTAGCGTGCTGAGGATGAATGCGGTGTCGAGGGTCATGGGTAAAGCAAGTCTGCGGGGTGCGCGGGGGCACGATTGCTAGACTGTAATGATCTAAAAAATTTTTAATAAATATCTTTATTGCATATGCATATCACCAAGCATTTTTCACCGGGGCATACATCCTGGGGCTGCTTTGCAGCCCAATCGCGACGCAAGGCCGCTCCCACAATGGCCCGCGTACGCCGAACCCATGTGGGAGCGGCCTTGCGTCGCGATTGGGCCGCAAAGCGGCCCCAGATACAGAAACAAAAACGCCGACACAGGGGTGTCGGCGTTGGGTTATGCAGGGTATCGAAAGCGAATCAGAACGCCGGCAGCACAGCGCCCTGATACTTCTTGGCGATGAATTCCTTCACCTCCGGGCTGGTCAGGGCCTTGGCCAGTTTCTGGATGGCTTCGCTGTCCTTGTTGTCCGGACGGGCAACCAGGAAGTTCACGTACGGCGAGTCGGCACCTTCGATCACCAGCGCATCCTTGGCCGGGTTCAGGCCGGCTTCCAGGGCGTAGTTGGTGTTGATCATGTCCAGGTCGACCTGGTCCAGCACACGCGGCAGCATGGCCGACTCAAGCTCGCGGAACTTCAGCTTTTTTGGGTTCTCGGCGATGTCCTTGGGGGTGGCCAGGGCATTCTTCGGGTCTTTCAGGGTGATCAGGCCAGCCTTCTGCAGCAGGATCAGGGCACGGCCGCTGTTGCTGCCTTCGTTAGGGATGGCAACGGTAGCGCCTTCCTTCAGCTCGGACAGGTTCTTGATCTTCTTCGAGTAACCACCGAAGGGTTCGACGTGTACGCCAATGACCGTTTCCAGGTGGGTGCCTTTACCTTCGTTGAAGCTCTTCAGGTATGGCAGGGTCTGGAAGTAGTTGGCGTCCAGACGCTTCTGGTCTACCTGCACGTTCGGCTGTACGTAGTCGGTAAAGACCTTGATCTGCAGGTCCACCCCCTCTTTGGCCAAGGTCGGTTTGATCAGCTCAAGGATTTCGGCGTGCGGTACCGGGGTAGCGGCAACCACCAGTTTCTCGGCAGCGGCGGCCAGGCCGGAGAACGACAGGGCAGCGGCCAGGGCGGTGGTCAGCAGGGTCTTCTTCATGGTGGTCCTTGTTCTGAATCTGGGCCATCGGCGATGGCGAATCGGTTGCCCAACCGGTTCACCAGCGGGCGTGAAACGGACAATACCTAGATTTTTTATTCCGTAACAATATCTTTTATTTAGCTGCTTATTCCAAAAAAAAACTGCCACCAGCCACTTTGCTTATGAGCGATGTCTAGCGTGCGGTGTTGGGCAAGTCGAGGTCCTCTGGCTGGATCTCTTCGCTGTCATTCACCAGCAAGGCAAAGTGAATGACGTTCTCCAGTTCGCGGGTATTGCCAGGCCAGAAATGCGCCTCCAGTACCTGCTGCGCCGCCTCGCTTACCAACGGCACAGGCCGCTGCAGGCGTACGCTGTAGATGCCCACGAAGTACTCGGCCAGCGGCAGGATATCGCCCGGCCGCTCGCGCAGTGGCGGCAGTTCCAGCGCGCCCTCGCGCAGGTACTGGTACAGGCGCTCGTTGAAGCGCCCCGCACGTACCACCCGTGCCAGATCGATGCTGGTGGCGGCGACCAGGCGCACATCCACCGGCTGTGGCTGCTGCGCGCCCACCCGGGTGACCTCGCGGTTTTCCAGGGCCGCCAGCAGCTTGCCCTGGATGGCCAGCGGCAAGTCGGCAATTTCGTCCAGGTACAGCGTGCCGCCGTTGGCCGAACCGAACCAGCCAGCGCGGCTGCTGGCCGTACCGCCATGGCTGCCGGCGCTGTAGCCGAACAGCTCGGCATCGGCGTAAGTGGGGCTGATGGCCGCGCAGTTGACCGACACGAACAGCCCTCCACGGTCGCTGGCACGGTGGATCTGCCGGGCCAGCAACTCCTTGCCGGTGCCGGTTTCGCCACGGATCAGCACAGGCAACGGTTGCGGCGCCAAGCGCTCGAGGTCTTCGCGCAACTGCTGGGAACGCGGGTCGATGAACACCAGGGCCTTGGCACGGATGCTCAGCGGGCTTTTGTCCAGCTCGGGGAAGGTCAGCAGTGGCTGGCCAAACGGGTTTTGAAACGTCATGACGAACTCCCGCCCCAGGCCTTCATTGGCCGGGCGTCAGGTAAACGGAAAACGCTAAGGCCTATCAGGCGCGACGCAGTGCGCGCTGCTCGACCCGGCTCTGCAAGCGATACAAGTAGGCGAAGCCTTGTTCCCAGCGCTCATGGCCGGACTTGACGTTGATGTGCCCGGCATTGCTCAGCAACCCCGCTTCGGCGCCCCACGCCTGGGCCAGGTGCAGGGCCCGCGGCACGCTTACGGCAGGGTCGTTGTCAGAGCTGACGACCTGGCTGGGGAATGGCAAGGCCTCGGTCGGGATCGGCGCGAAGTTGCGCAGGGCCGGCGCGCAGGTCGGCCGTTCGACGTCTGCCGGTGCCACCAGCAGTGCACCCCGCACCTGCCGCCGCAAGGCCGGACTGGCCTGCGCAGCCCAATGGGCGACAGTGACGCAGCCAAGGCTGTGGGCAATCAGGATCACCGGCGAGCGCTCGGCGGCAATCGCCTGCTCCAGCGCCTGCACCCAGTCCTGCCGTTGCGGGGTGAGCCAGTCGTGCTGCTCGACCCGCGCACTGTTGGGCAGGGTGCGCTGCCAGTGACTTTGCCAATGGTTGTCTGGCGATCCTTGCCAGCCCGGCACAATCAGGTAACGAATTGACTCATTGCGCATGGGGACGCCTCCAGTAAGTTTGCGTGCTTGGAGACAAGTATAGGGAGGGAGTTATATTCGTAAAGGAATAAGAAGCTATTTATTAATAACTATATGTAATTTCTGTCGATGGCCCTATCGCCGGCAAGCCAGCTCCCACAGGGACTGCACACAGCCTCAGGGCAGCACAATACCTGTGGGAGCTGGCTTGCCGGCGATAGGGCCCTCACAGGCAAAAAAAAGGGCCAACCCCTGCCAAGAGATATGGCCCCAACGCACTTGCGAGAGTCACTTGCCTGAAGAGGTTTTGCAGGTATCAGCGCGCGGTTATCACCGCCAGTTTGCTGATACCCGCACGTTCGATGGCTGCCATGGCCCGCGCCACTTCGCCGTAGTTCACGCCGTCATCGGCCTGCAGTTGCACGCGCACGTCCGCGTCCTTGTCCTTGGCAGCCTTGAGGTTGGTTTCCAGCAGGTCGGGCTGGATCTGGTCCTTGTTGATGAACAGCTTGCCTTCACCGTCGATGCTGACCACCAGCGGGTCCTTCTGCTCCACCGGGGCCACGGCCTCGGTCTTGGGCAGGTTGATAGGGATGGCGTTGGTCAGCAGCGGCGCGGTGACGATGAACACCACCAGCAGCACCAGCATGACGTCTACCAAAGGCGTGACGTTGATTTCACTGAGGACTTCGTCGCTGTCCTGGGTCGAAAAGGCCATATCAGGACGCCTCCTTCACGGGTTGGGTGAAACCAGGCTGGGCTTTTTGCACAGCAGGGTGCACCAGCACACGGAAGGCACTCTTCTGCGCCAGGCTGTAGAAGTCGTGGGCGAAGTCATCCAGGTCGGCAGCAGTCAGCTTGAGGCGACGCAGGAAGTAGTTGTACACCAGCACTGCCGGCACCGCGACGGCGATACCCACACCGGTAGCCACCAGTGCCGCACCGATGGGCCCAGCAACAGTTTCCAGGCTGGCGGAGCCGGCCGCACTGATGCCCTTGAGCGCTTCCATGATGCCCCACACGGTGCCGAACAGGCCGATGAAGGGCGAGGTGCTGCCGATACTGGCGACCACCGCCAGGCCGGTTTCCAGCGAGCGGCGCTCACGCACGATCTGCTGACGCAGGGCGCGCTCCAGGCGGTCCTGATGGTTGATGGCGTGGCTCAGGTCATTGGCCTGGGTATCACCAACGGCAATCGCGGCATAGCCGGACTGGGCAACGCGGGCCGCCGGGCCGGGCAGCTCATGGCTGAGTTCGGCAGCCGAGTCCAGGCTGGAGGCAGCCCAGAACTGCTGGTGGAAGCGCTTGTCCTGGTTTTTCAGCCGCACGAACTGCGCGACCTTGACCAGGGCCAGGCCCCAGGTGACGACAGAGAAACCGACCAGCAGCCAGATGACTGCGCTTTCAACGGATTCGAGGGGGGATGCCAGCAGGCTCATGATGGTGTCTTCCTGTGTTCTGCGAAATAGTTAGCGAAGCTTGAAATCGATCGGCACGCTGACCCAGCCGGTCTGGGCCACATCGCCCTGCTTGGCGGGCACGAAGCTCCAGCGCTTGACCGCGGCCAGCGCGGCAGTGTCGAGGGCGTCACGGCCACTGCTTTTCTGTATCTGGATCTGCCCGGGCTTGCCGCTTGGCAGCACCTCTACGCGCAACAGCACGGTGCCTTCCCAACCACGGCGCTGGGCCATTTGCGGGTATTCCGGTGCCGGGTTCTTCAGGTACGCGGCGTTGGCCGATGCCGGGGTTATCGGGGCCGGCGCGGGTGGCGCTGGCGCAGGCGGTGCGGGGGCGGCCACCGGCGCTGGCGGTGGTGCCTCCACCGGTTTGGGCTGTGGCTTGGGCGCTTGCTTGACCACAGGCTTGGGCACGGGCTTTGGCTTGGGTTTGGGCTTGGCGGCCAGTTCGTCGACTACCGGTGGTGGCGGGGGCGGCTCGACCACAGGCGGCGCGGGCGCTGGCGGCGGTGGTTCGACCACGGGCGGCGCTGGCGCTGCGAACTCGATGGTCATGGGCGGCACCTGTGGCGGCACCACTGGCAGCTCGGGCGTTGGCGCCTGGCTGACCCAGTACGCTGCAGCGCCATGCAGCACCAGCACCAGCAGGCCCAACACCAGCTTGTCGCGGCGCTTGAGCCCGCTGACGGGCGTGCGTTGCAGGCGCAGCTGGCCAAGCGGGAGGCGAAGCGTGCGTCCAAGCTCGACCAGGTCACCCGGGGCCGGGCGCCATGGCTGGTCGTAGGCCCTGACGGCCGACTGGACATTACCCATTGATCAAACTCCTGGGGTCTCGATTCAGGTGTGTGGCTGAATCATCGGGGCCAGAGGCTTATCTCTTAAAGTAATGTTTAAAATTATGGTTAGAACTGGATTGAATATTGTTTTCTAGGGGGAGCGTGAAACCCGCGAATTGCGCGGCCTGCGGCTTTCAGGGATAAGTGCGATGCATTGTCGGCATGCAAAATATTCGCGCAAGGCATGAGAATGCCGCGAGGGCTGCGCCCTTGATCGCCGGCAAGCCAGCTCCCACATTTGGCCGCGGCACACAGCCCCGGCAATCTGTCAGGCGAAAAAAAGCCCGGAACCAAGCCCGGGCTTTTTCATCTTCAAGGGCGGCTCAGATATCCGCCACCTTCTGCCAAACCTTCGGCCGGAAGAACAACGTCTCGCCCCGCGCCAGCCCGGTCAGGCTGTCATGGTCCTTGACCACCTCGGCCTCGATCAACTCGCTCTGCCCTTCCACCTTCAAGGTCACCCGCGTGGTAGCGCCCAGCGGCCGGATATCCCGCACCTCGGCAGCATGGTGCCCTTCTGTCTCATGCCGCGACAGCGACACCTCGTGCGGGCGGAACAGCACATGGTGCCCTTCGCTCACCGCCAGGCGGTTGGAATCGCCCAGGAAGTGGTAGACGAAATCGTTGGCGGGCTTTTCGTACACCTCGCCCGGCGAGCCGATCTGCTCGATCACGCCCTTGTTCATGACCACGATGCGGTCAGCAACTTCCATGGCCTCTTCCTGGTCGTGGGTGACGAACACCGACGTCAGGTTGATGTCTTCGTGCAGCCGCGCCAGCCAACGGCGCAGCTCCTTGCGCACCTTGGCGTCCAGCGCACCGAACGGCTCGTCCAGCAGCAGCACCTTGGGCTCCACGGCCAGGGCGCGGGCCAGGGCGATACGCTGGCGCTGGCCGCCAGACAGCTGCTCCGGGTAGCGGTCGGACAACCAGTCCAGCTGCACCATGTTCAGCAGCTCGTGCACTTTCTCGGCAATCTTGCTCTCGCTCGGGCGCTCGCCCTTGGGCTTCATGCGCAGGCCGAAGGCGACGTTGTCGAACACGCTCATGTGGCGGAAGAGCGCGTAGTGCTGGAACACGAACCCGACGTTGCGGTCACGCACGTCGTGGCCGGACACATCCTCGCCATGGAACACGATGTTGCCCTGGTCCGGGGTTTCCAGGCCGGCGATGATGCGCAGCAGGGTGGTCTTGCCACAGCCGGACGGGCCCAGCAGCGCCACCAGCTCGCCGCTGTTGATGTCCAGGTTGATGTTGTTCAGGGCCTGGAAGCTGTTGAAGCGCTTGCTGACATTACGAACTTCGATCGACATGAATCATTCCTCCGCGGCGCTGTGGCGCAGGCGGTTAATACGGTTCTCGCTCCACTGCTTGAGCAGCAGGATGAAGAGCGCCAGGATCAGCAACAGGCTGGCCACGCTGAAGGCTGCGACGTGGTTGTACTCGTTGTAGAGGATCTCTACGTGCAGCGGCAAGGTGTTGGTCACGCCACGAATGTGGCCCGACACCACCGACACTGCGCCAAACTCGCCCATGGCCCGTGCAGTACACAGCACCACGCCATAGATCAGCCCCCATTTGATGTTGGGCAAAGTCACGTGCCAGAACATTTGCCAGCCATTGGCGCCGAGCAGACGCGCGGCCTCCTCTTCTTGCGTGCCCTGCTCCTGCATCAGCGGGATCAGCTCACGGGCCACGAATGGCACGGTGACGAAAATGGTCGCCAGGACGATGCCCGGGAGGGCGAAGACGATCTGGATGTCATGGTCCTGCAGCCAGGGCCCGAACAGCCCCTGCGCGCCGAACATCAGCACGTAGACCAGGCCGGCGATTACCGGCGATACCGAGAACGGCAGGTCGATAAGGGTGACCAGGATACTTTTGCCACGGAAGGTGTACTTGCTGACGCACCAGGCGGCGCTGACACCGAACACCAGGTTCAACGGTACCGAAATGGCTACGGCGAGCAGGGTCAGCTTCAGCGCCGACAAGGCATCAGGCTCGAAGATCGCCTCGAAGAAGGTGCCAAAACCGTTCTTCAGCGCCTGCGACACCACGATCACCAGCGGCAGCAGCAGGAACAGGGCGAACACCAGCCAGCCAAGGCCGATGAGAATACGCCGCGAGGTAGCACTGCCACGGCGGGCTGCGTTGGCGGCGGCGCTTGCACTCAGGGATGAACTGGACATGCCGGCCTCCTTCAAGGGGTTTCGATGCGGCGCTGCAGCAGGTTGATCAGCAGCAGCAGGATGAAGGAAACAACCAGCATCAGCACGCCGATGGCAGTCGCGCCGGTGTAGTCGTACTGGTCGAGCTTGACCATGATCAGCAGCGGCAGGATCTCGGTCTTCATCGGCATGTTGCCGGCAATGAAGATCACCGAACCATACTCGCCCACGCCGCGGGCGAAGGCCAGGGCAAAGCCGGTGAGCCAGGCCGGCAGCAGGGCTGGCGCCAGTATGTGGCGGAACACCTGCAGCGGCTTGGCTCCCAGGCAGGCCGCAGCCTCTTCCACTTCACGCGGGATATCGGCCAGTACCGGCTGCACCGTGCGCACCACGAAGGGCAAGGTGACGAAGGTCAGCGCCAGGGTGATGCCCAGCGGGGTGTAGGCAATCTTGAAGCCAAGGTCGGTGGCGAACTGGCCAACCCAGCCCGCAGGCGCGTACAGGGCAGTCAGGGCGATACCGGCAACGGCGGTGGGCAGGGCGAACGGCAGGTCGATCATCGCGTCGATGATCTTGCGCCCAGGGAAGGTGTAGCGCACCAGCACCCAGGCCAGCAGGGTGCCGATCACCCCGTTGATGATGGCGGCGAACAGGGCGGTGCCGAAACTCAGCTTGAGCGCGGCGATCACCCGCGGCGCACTGATGATGTTCCAGAACTGCTCCCAGGTCAGCTGCGAGGCATGAATGAACATGGCTGCCAGCGGTATCAGCACGATCAGGCTGAGGTACACCAAGGTGTAGCCCAGCGTCAGCCCGAAGCCGGGTATGACGGGGGAAATACGACGCGACATAAGTGTCCCTGGTTGAATGCACTTGGCCCAGTATCGATCCGGGGCCGGTGCAGGCTTCTGAATCCTGGGGCTGCTTTGCAGCCCATTCGCGGCACAAGGCCGCTCCCACAGCGATCGCGGTTCCACAGGGGATCGCGGCTCTGTGTGGGAGCGGCCTTGTGCCGCAAATGGGCCGCAAGGCGGCCCCCGCTTTTCCCTGGCGTTTACTGTGCCTGATAGATCTGGTCGAACACACCGCCATCATTGAAGAATTTGGGTTGTGCAGTTTTCCAGCCACCGAAGTCCTTGTCGATGGTTACCAGGTCCAGTTTCGGGAATTGCTTGCCGAATTCGGCGGCGACCTTCTCGTCACGCGGACGGTAGAAGTTCTCGGCGGCAATCTTCTGCCCGGCCGGGCTGTACAGGTGCTTGAGGTATTCGGTGGCAATGTCGGTATTGCCCTTCTTCTCGGCGTTCTTGTCCACCACCGCCACGGGCGGTTCGGCCAGGATCGACAGCGACGGTACGACGATGTCGAACTTGTCGGCGCCACCGTCTTCCTTCAGCGCCAGGAACGCTTCGTTTTCCCAAGCCAGCAACACATCGCCTTGGCCGTTGTTGACGAAGGTGATTGTCGAGCCACGGGCGCCGGTATCCAGTACGGGTACGTGCTTGAACAGCTCCTGCACGTAGGCTTTGGCCTTGTCTTCGCTACCACCGGCTTTCAGGCCATAGGCCCAGGCCGCCAGGAAGTTCCAGCGCGCACCGCCGGAGGTTTTCGGGTTCGGGGTAATGACCGAAACGTCCTTCTTGATCAGGTCGCCCCAGTCCTTGATGCCTTTCGGGTTGCCCTTGCGCACCAGGAACACGATGGTCGAGGTGTACGGGGTGCTGGCATCCGGCAGGCGGGTCTGCCAGTTGTCCGGCAGGGTCTTGCCGAGCTTGGCCACTTCGTCGATGTCGCCGGCCAGGGCCAGGGTCACCACGTCGGCGCGCAGGCCGTCGATCACCGCACGGGCCTGCTTGCCCGAGCCACCATGGGATTGCTGGATCTTCACCTTGTCGCCCGGGTGGGCCTGCTGCCAGTGCTTGATGAACTCGGCGTTGTACTGCTGGTACAGCTCGCGGGTCGGGTCGTAGGACACGTTCAGCAGTTCGTAGTCCTTGGCGATGGCGGAACCGGCAAAAACAGCACTGGCCAGAGCGGCAAGCGCATAACGGCGAATGGACATGGTGAAGCTCCCGATTGGCATTTTTCTAATTTTGGAGGTGAGGCGCGATCAGCCGGACTTGTTGCCGGGCTGTTGCAGGCGGAACTTCTCCTTGCGCTCGATCTGTACGACCTGAGCGTTGTGCACAGTGATCTCCACCGCACCAAACCGCAGGTCGCGCAAGGCGCTCTGGATTTCACGCAGAATGGTGGCTTCGTCCTGACCGTCGATGCTACGCAGAGATGCACTCATGCTCGTTCTCCTTGGAGTGAGGGTGCCGGGCAGAGGTTTGAAGGGGATTTGCGCCTGGCTTGAGGGCAATAGTAGTGAGGCGGAGTTATTCTTAAAAATACTGTTTAAGAATGTTTATATAACCAAATTCAAATCGTGATTTTACAGGTGCTCAAATGCCTCTGTGGGAGCGGGCGTGCCCGCGAATGCGACAGTGAATCCACCATCGCATTCGCGGGCACGCCCGCTCCCACAGGGTTCAGTGTTGGGTTTTAGTGCTGTTTTCAGGCTCGCGGATCTTGTACCAGGCCACATACAAGGCCGGCAGGAACAGCAGCGTCAGCAGGGTGGCAACGATGATCCCGCCAATCATGGCGTAAGCCATCGGCCCCCAGAACACCTCGCGGGCAATCGGGATCATGCCCAGGCTGGCCGCCGCCGCAGTCAGCAGGATTGGACGGCGCCGATGGTTGGTGGCTTCCACTACCGCATCCCAAGGCGAGAAGCCCTGGGCTTCGAACTCGTCGATCTGGGTCACCAGAATCACCGAGTTACGAATGATGATGCCCGCCAGCGCCAGGATGCCGAGGATCGCCACGAAGCCCATCGGGGTACCGGTGGGCACCAGCGCCAGCACTACACCGATCAACCCCAGCGGCGCCACGCTGACCACCAGGAACAGCTTCTGCACGCTGTGCAGCTGGATCATCAGGAAGGTCGCCATCAGGAACAGCATCAGCGGAATGACCTTGGCGATCGGGCCCTGGGCCTTGCTGCTCTCCTCCACCGTACCGCCAGTGGCCACTTCGTAACCGACCGGCAGCTGGCTGGCGAACTCATCGATCTTCGGCTTGAGCTGCGCCACCAGGTCGGTGGGCTGGATCTCGCCAGTGACCGAAGCCTTGAGGGTGATGGTCGGCTTGCGATCCCGGCGCCACACCAGCGGCTGCTCCAGCTCGTAGCGCACGGTAGCGAATGACAGCAGCGGGATCGAAGTTCCATTGGGGGTGAGAATCTGCAGGTTCTGCAGGGTATCGGGCGAGCCGCGCTCACTGTCTTCGGCCCGCGCGACCACGTCCACCAGGTAGATGTTGTCGTTGACCTGGGTGATCTGCACGCCACTGACGATGCTGTTCATCACATTGGCCACGTCTTCCGACGACAGCCCCAGCTGGCGTGCCTTGTCCTGGGCGATTTCCACCCGCAGCACCTTACCCGGCTCGTTCCAGTCGTAGATCATCTCGCCGATGTGCTTGTTCTGGTCAAGCAAGGTGGCCAGTTCGATCGCGTGCTTGCGCACCTGATCGATATCAGGACCACTGACCCGGTACTGGATCGGCCGCCCTACAGGCGGGCCCATTTCCAGCGACTGCACATTGGAGCCAATGCCGACGAACTCTTCATGCAGGATCTTCTGCAGACGCTCCATCATGCCCTGGCGCTCTTCGAAGCCTTTGCTGACAATCACCAGCTGCGCGTAGTAAGGGTTCTGCAACTGCTGGTCGAGGGGCAGGTAGAAGCGGACCGCCCCCTGACCAATGTAAGTGCTCCAGTGCACCAGGTCCGGGTCGTCCTTGATCCGCGCCTCGAAGCGGTCGACCACCTTGCGCGTTTCCTCGATCGAGGCGTTCTGTGGCAGGTTGAGGTCGACGAGAATTTCCGGGCGGTCCGAGGACGGGAAGAACTGGTTCTGCACGAAGCGCATGCAAAAGAGCGCCAGCGCGAACAGCACCACGGTACCGATGATGGTCAACCAGCGGTTGCGCATGCACCACAGCAACCCGCCTTCAAATGCCCGTCCGACACGGCCAGGCTCGGCCTCATGGGCCTTGACCTTGTCGCTCTTGAGAATATGCACCCCTAGCACCGGCGCAAAGAACACTGCCACCACCCAAGACACTATCAGGGCCACGGCGATCACCGCGAACAGGGTGAAGGTGTATTCACCCGCGGAGCTGGCGTTCAGGCCGATAGGCACAAAACCCGCCACGGTCACCAAGGTGCCGGTCAGCATGGGAAAGGCTGTGGAGGTGTAGGCGAATGTCGCCGCCTGCTCCTTGGTTTCGCCCATTTCCAGCCGCGTGACCATCACCTCCACGGTAATCATCGCATCGTCCACCAGCAGGCCCAGCGCAATGATCAACGCCCCCAGCGAAATCCGCTGCATGGTGATGCCGCTGTACTCCATGAACACGAACACCATGGCCAGCACCAGCGGGATCGAACAGGCCACCACCAGGCCCGCACGCACGCCGAGGCTGACAAAACTGACGGCCAACACAATCACCACTGCCTCGAACAGCGCACTGGTAAAGCCGCCGACCGCTTGCTTGACCACCACGGACTGATCCGACACGGTGTGTACGCCGACACCTATCGGCAAGTCCTGGACCACTTTGTCCATGCGCTTTTTCAGCGCCTCACCGAACACCTGGATGTTGCCACCGGCCTTCATGCCGATGGCCAGGCCCAACGCCGTCTGGCCGTTGTAGCGGAACATCGGTGAAGGCGGGTCGACGTAACCGCGCTCGATGTCGGCGATGTCGGCCAGGCGGAAGAAGCGGTCGTTGACCCTCAGGTTGACGGTTTGCAGGTCCTTTTCCGAGGCAAACTGGCCGGAGGTACGCACCGAAATACGTTCCGGGCCGGCCTCGATGACGCCAGCCGGGGTCACCGCGTTCTGCGATTGCAGGGCCTGCATCACCTGGCGCTGGTCAATGCCCAGGGCGGCCAGCTTGCGGGTGGAGAAGTTCAGGTACAGCACTTCGTCCTGAGTGCCGACCAGCTCGATCTTGCCGATGTTGGGCACATCGCGCACCTCGGCCCGGGCCTGTTCCACGTAGTCACGCAGTTGGCGCAAGGTCAGGCCGTCGGCGGTAAAGGCATAGATCGAGCCGAATACATCACCGAATTCGTCGTTGAAACCCGGGCCCTGGATGCCCGCCGGGAATTCGCCACGAATGTCCTGGATCTTCTTGCGCACCTGGTACCAGATATCCGGAATGTCCTTGGCCTTGGTGGTGTCGCGCAGGTAGACGTAGACCGTGGATTCACCGGGGCGGGTGTAGCTCTTGGTGTAGTCGAGCGAGTCGAGTTCTTCGAGCTTCTTCTCGATGCGGTCGGTGACCTGGTACAGGGTTTCGTCCTGGGTCGCACCGGGCCAGCGGGTCTGGATGACCATGGTTTTGATGGTGAACGACGGGTCTTCCTCACGCCCGAGGTTGAAGTACGAAAAAATCCCCATCAGCAGGCCAACGAACATCAGGTACCACACGAATGACTGGTGCTTGAGCGCCCATTCGGAGAGGTTGAAGCTTCCTTTCATTGCGCATCCTCGTCGAAGGTGACCTTCTGGCCAGGCTTCAGGCTGTTCACACCTGCGGTAACGACGCGCTCACCGGGCTGCACGCCCGACGTCAGCACGATGCTGTCGGCGGTGCGTTCGATCAGCGCCACGTCACGGGTTGCAACGGTCTTCTGCTGCGTATCGATCACCCACACCTGGGTCTTGCCGTCACGCTCGAGCAAGGCACTGCGGGGCAGTTCGCTGCGGGGCGTGACTTGCGAGCTCAAGGTCACGCTGATCGCGGTGCCCAGGTGAAAGGCCGCAGGCGTGCCGGCCAAGGTCAGGCGGGCGCGGCGGGTGCGGGTGGTGGCGTCGGCCTGAGGTTCCAGTTCGCGCAGCGTGGCGGTGGTGTTGATGGTGGGGTCGAGCTGCGAGGCGACGGTGAAGGTCAGGCCACTGCTCAGTTGTTCGGCCAGGCCGATGGGCAGGTCGATCACCGCTTCCTTCACGTCCGGACGGGCCAGGGTCACCACGGCCTGGCCGGCCGTTACGGTTTGCCCGGCTTCGGCCTGCCAGGCGGTAATCACGGCGGCGTGGTCGGTGCGCAGGGTGCTGTAGTCGAGCTGGTCACGGGCCTGGCTGAGCGCAGAGCGCGCCTGCTCCAGCGCTGCGCTGGTGGTTTTCAGGTTGGTCTGGGCGATATCCAGCTGGGCCTGGGCGCCAACGCCGCGGTCATAAAGCTGTTGCTGGCGACGGGCATCGGCCTGGGCGTTGATCCACTGCGCCTGCACCTTGGCCAGGTCGCCTTCGGCGGCGCGCAGCTGGTTCTGCTGGTCGGTCGGGTCGAGGGTGGCCAGGGTGTCGCCCGGCTTCACCTGGGCGCCCACATCCAGCCAACGCCGGGCAATGCGTCCGGAAACACGAAAGCCCAAGGTACTTTCAAAACGCGCCTGGATACTGCCGGCGAAGCGGCCCAGTTGCGACTGCACCTGGGGTTCGACCTTGACCGACAGCACCGGCCGAATCGGCTCTGGTGCTTCTTCTTCGCTACTGCAGCCAGCCAGCAATACGCCGGCCGACAGCATCAGCAGCAGGCGTTTCATAGCTCACCCCCTTGGGCCTTGGCGTCGACCTTCTGCACCTGCATGCCGGGGTGCAGCAACTGCCCGCCAGTGACCACCACGGTTTCGCCGCCCTTCAGGCCGCTGGCGACCACAATCTTGCCGGTGAGATAACGGCTGACTTCGACTTTGCGCAATTCCACCTTGTCGCCCTCGCCCACCACCCACACGGCGGGGTCATGCAGGGCCTTGGTCAGCGCCGACCACGGCAGTTCGACGCTGGGCCGGCCCTGGGCATTGGTGGAGGCGGTGACTGGTGCACCCAGTTGCATGCCGGGTGGCACGTCTTTAAGGCCCACCTTGACCTGCACCGTGCCGCTTTGCGCCGACACCGTGGGCGTGATTTCGCGCACGAAACCCTGCGCCTGGACCTTGGGGTCGTCCAGCAGGCTCACGACTACCCCGGCATCGCTGGGCGGCGCCACCAGCAGCGACTCGTAGACATTGAACACCGCATCGCGGTCGCCATCGACGGCCAGGCTGAAGATCGGCATGGTCGCCTGCACCACCTGGCCGACTTCGGCCTGGCGCTCGGTGATCACCCCGGCGGCCTCGGAGACCAGTGCGGTGTAGCTGAGTTGCTCGTTGGCATTGGCCAGTTGCGCCTGGGCGGCCTTGAGCGCGCTCTGATTGCTGCGCAGCGCGGCCTCGGCAGCATCGTATTCGCTCTGGCTGGTGTAGCCCTTGGGCAGCAGTTTTTGCTGGCGCACGAAGGCGGCGCTGGTCTGGGTGACCCGCGCCTGCGCGGCGAATACTTCGGCCTTGGCCGAGTCGACGTTGTTCTGCAGGTCTTTCGGGTCCAGCCGGGCCAGCACCTGGTTGGCCTTGACGTGATCGCCAACATCGACGCTGCGCGAAATGATCTTGCCGCCGACACGGAACGACAGATCAGTCTGCACCCGCGCCTGCACGTCGCCGGTCAGGGTGACCCTGGCAGCGAAATCGGTGGACTGGACCTGTTGCACACCCACCCGAGGCAGCGTCTCGGGGACCTCTTCCTTGCTACAGCCGGTGAGCATGTAAAGCAGCCCCAGGCAGACGACCGACAGCGGACGCATCAACGCCATGCTGGCTCCTTGCTCGTGCACAAATGATTTGTGGAATGCGACTGTGAGCGTAGTTCAGGGTTCGATAAACATCACTGACGCGGATCAGTTCGGCATTTTCACAGCCTGTGCCGGCCTCTTCGCGGGTGAACCCGCTCCCACAGAGATCGTGCATATGCTGAATCCTGTGCAGTACCTGTGGGAGCGGGTTCACCCGCGAAAGGGCCGGTCCTGCCATATCCAGAAATCATCTGCTTCCCTGGGGGTGCAACACAGCCACTACCTTGGGATGTTGATCTCTATTCAAGGAAGAACCTGAT
Organism: Pseudomonas putida NBRC 14164; assembly: GCF_000412675.1. NCBI lineage: Bacteria > Pseudomonadati > Pseudomonadota > Gammaproteobacteria > Pseudomonadales > Pseudomonadaceae > Pseudomonas > Pseudomonas putida. The sequence goes on from NC_021505.1 coordinate 5,939,376, forward strand.
GCCCAGGGCCCAATCCCATCTGCTTCGTCGTGGTCGCTATTCAGAACTTGGCAGGCTGTATCTGCTGACCACTGTTACCCATCAGCGCAAGCCGCTATTCGATGACTTCCACCATGCCCGGTTAGTCATTCACCAATTGCGGCAAGCCGATCAGGAGCACGCCTGCCGCTCACTGGCGTGGGTGCTGATGCCAGACCATCTGCATTGGCTGATCGAGCTGAAAGGAACAACACTGGCTACCCTGATGCGCAGGTTCAAGTCCCGCTCCAGTCTCGCATTACATCAGGCAGGGGTTAGGCATGACCCGGTATGGCAGCCTGGGTATCAGGACCGAGCATTGAGAACGGAGGAAAGCATGGTGCATGTAGCCCGGTACATTGTTGCCAATCCATTGAGGGCTGGATTGGTCAGAAGTGTCCGGGAATATCCACACTGGGATGCAGTATGGCTTTGATTCGATGCTGGAGCCTTCGCGGCGGTTCGGCGCGAAAGGGCCGAACCGCCGCGAAAGGGCCGGGTCAGGCCGACGCAGCTACCTGTGTCGGGCGCTTGACCTGCGGCTGCGAAGCGTTGGCCGCAGCGCCTTCCTCGATCGCCTGCTGAATCGCCTTGCGACGACGCTCTTCGCTGCGGCGGCTGAAGTACCAGACAAAGAAGGTCACCAGCGACACCGACAGCAGGATCAGGCTGGCCACGGCGTTGATCTCCGGCTTCACGCCCAGGCGCACTGCCGAGAACACTTCCATCGGCAAGGTGGTCGAACCCGGGCCGGACACGAAGCTGGCCAGCACCAGGTCATCCAGCGACAGCGCGAACGACATCATGCCGCCCGCCGCCAGCGACGGCGCGATCATCGGGATGGTGATCAGGAAGAACACCTTCCACGGCTTGGCACCCAGGTCCATTGCCGCTTCTTCGATCGACAGGTCCAGCTCACGCAGCCGCGCCGATACAACCACCGCCACATACGCCGCACAGAACGTGGTGTGGGCGATCCAGATAGTGACGATACCGCGCTCCTGCGGCCAGCCGATCATCTGCGCCATGGCCACGAACAGCAGCAACAGCGACAGACCGGTGATCACTTCAGGCATTACCAGCGGCGCGGTGACCAGGCCACCGAACAGCGTACGGCCCTTGAAGCGGGTGACCCGGGTCAGCACGAAGGCCGCCAGCGTACCCAGCGCCACCGCCGCCACCGCCGTGTAGCAGGCGATTTCCAGCGAGCGCATCACCGACCCCATCAACTGGGTGTTGTCGAGCAGGCCGACGTACCACTTGATCGACCAGCCCCCCCACACTGTCACCAGTTTGGAGGCGTTGAACGAGTAGATCACCAGGATCAGCATCGGCAGGTAGATGAACAGCAAGCCGAGCACCAGCATCAGCTTGGAGAAACTGAAGCGTTTCATGCGCGGCCCTCCATTTCTTTGGCCTGGCTGCGGTTGAACAGCAGGATCGGCACAATCAGGATCGCCAGCATCACTACCGCAAGCGCAGAGGCTACCGGCCAGTCACGGTTGTTGAAGAACTCCTGCCACAGCACTTTACCGATCATCAGGGTTTCCGGGCCGCCGAGCAGTTCAGGGATCACGAACTCGCCCACCACCGGGATGAACACCAGCATGCAGCCGGCGATGATGCCGTTTTTCGACAGCGGCACGGTAATTTTCCAGAAGCTGTTGAAGGTGCTCGAACCCAGGTCGGATGCAGCCTCAAGCAGGCTCGGGTCATGCTTCACCAGGTTGGCGAACAGCGGCAGGATCATGAACGGCAGGTACGAATAGACCACACCGATGTACACCGCCAGGTTGGTGTTGAGGATCTGCAGCGGCTGGTCGATCAACCCGGTCCACATCAGGAAGCCGTTGAGCAGGCCGTTGTTGCTGAGAATGCCCATCCAGGCATAGACGCGGATCAGGATCGCGGTCCAGGTCGGCATCATGATCAGCAGCAGCAGGACGGTCTGGGTTTCCTTCTTGGCGTTGGCAATGGCGTAGGCCATCGGGAAGCCGATCAGCAGGCACAGCAGGGTGCTGAAGAACGCCATCTTCAACGAGCCCAGGTAAGCCGAGAGGTACAGCTCATCCTCGGTCAACAAGCCATAGTTGGCCAGGTTGAGCACCAACTGGATCTTGTCTTCGACGTAGCTGTAGATCTCGGTATACGGCGGGATCGCCACGTCGGCTTCGGCGAAGCTGATCTTCAGCACGATGAAGAACGGCAGCATGAAGAACAGGAACAGCCAGATGAACGGCACGCCGATCACCACGTGCCGCCCCCGCGGGGTCAGGCGCTGGAAGGCTCGCTTGAGCTTGCGCAGTTTCATGACCGCAGTACCACGCCGCTGTCGTCTTCCCACCACACGTACACTTCATCGCCCCAGGTCGGGCGGGTACCCTGGCGCTCGGCGTTGGCGACGAACGACTGCACAACCTTGCCGCTCGGCAACTCCACGTAGAACACCGAGTGGCCACCCAGGTAGGCGATGTCGTGCACCTTGCCGCGCGACCAGTTGTGCTCGAAATCCGGCTGTTTGGTGGTTACCAGCAGCTTTTCCGGGCGCAGCGCGTAGGTGATGTGCTTGTCTTCCACCGAGGTGGTGATGCCGTGGCCCACGTAGATCTTGCGCTCAAGCTCCGGGCTGGCAATGATCGCGTAGCCTTCGGCATCATCGACCACATCACCTTCGAAGAGGTTGACGTTACCGATGAACTCGCACACCAGGCGGCTGGTCGGCGTTTCGTAGATGTCCACGGGCGAGCCGATCTGGGCAATCCAGCCCAGGTGCATGATGGCAATGCGCTGGGCCATGGTCATGGCCTCTTCCTGGTCGTGGGTCACCATCACGCAGGTCACGCCCACGCGTTCGATGATCTCTACCAGTTCCAGCTGCATCTGCGAACGCAGTTTCTTGTCCAGCGCACCCATCGGCTCGTCGAGCAGCAGCAGCTTGGGGCGCTTGGCCAGGGAGCGGGCCAGGGCTACGCGCTGACGCTGTCCACCGGACAGCTGGTGCGGCTTGCGCTTGGCGTACTGGGTCATGTGCACCAGCTTGAGCATCTCGGCCACGCGGGCGTCGATGTCAGCCTTGGGCAGCTTGTCCTGCTGCAGGCCGAAGGCGATGTTCTGTGCCACGGTCATGTGTGGGAACAGGGCGTAGGACTGGAACATCATGTTGATAGGCCGCTCGTAGGGCGGCATGTCGGTGATGTCGACGCCGTCGAGCAGGATCCGCCCTTCGGTAGGGCGCTCGAAGCCGGCCAGCATGCGCAGCAGGGTCGATTTGCCGGAACCGGAGCCACCCAGCAGGGCGAAGATCTCGCCTTTGCGGATTTCCAGTGACACATCGTCTACGGCGATGGTTTCGTCGAACTTCTTCGTGACCCGGTCGATTTTGACCAGCACCTGCTTGGGTTGCTGGCCACCCTCGAGGGCTTTCTTATAGGCACCGGAGGCAACTGCCATGAGTGAAACTCCCAACAAGATTTGTGTGCCCGCCCCTGCTTGGGCGGCGGGCCTGGATTGTTACTTGCCCGACTTGACCTTGGTCCAGCTACGGGTCATCAAACGTTGCACCTTGGGCGGCAACTCTGAATTCACGAACATCTTGTCCAGCACTTCCTGCGGTGGGTAAACCGCAGCGTCAGTCCTCACGGCCTGGTCCATCAGGTCGCCAGCCTTGGGGTTCGGGTTGGCGTAACCGACGTAATCACTGACCTGGGCGATAACCTCAGGTTTCAGCAAATAGTTGATGAAGGCGTGGGCCTCTTTGACGTTCTTGGCGTCGGCGGGGATCGCCAGCACGTCGAACCAGAGGTTGCCGCCTTCCTTGGGAATGGCGTAGGCCAGGTTCACGCCCTTCTTCGCTTCTTCAGCGCGGGCCTTGGCCTGGAAGATATCGCCCGAGAAGCCTGCCGCGACGCAGATGTCGCCGTTGGCCAGGTCGGTGATGTACTTGGACGAGTGGAAGTAGGTCACGTACGGGCGCACGGCCAGCAGCTTCTGCTCGGCTTTTGCATAGTCCTTGGGGTCGGTGCTGTTGGGGTTGAGGCCCATGTAGTTGAGCACCGCCGGCAGCATTTCGTCCGCCGAGTCGAGGAAGGCCACGCCGCACTTGGAGAGTTTCTTCATGTTCTCGGGTTCGAACAGCACGGCCCAGGAGTCGATGGTGTCCACGCCCAGCGCGGCCTTCACCTTGTCGACGTTGTAACCGATGCCGTTGGTGCCCCACAGGTAAGGCACGGCGTACTGGTTGCCCGGGTCGTTCTTTTCCAGGCGTTTCATCAACGCCGGATCCAGGTTGGCATAATTGGGCAGCAGGCTCTTGTCGAGCTTCTGGAACGCGCCCGCCTTGATCTGCTTGCCGAGGAAATGGTTGGACGGCACTACCACGTCATAGCCGGTGTTACCGGCCAGCAGCTTGCCTTCCAGGGTTTCGTTGGAGTCGAACACGTCCTGCACGGGCTTGATGCCCGTTGCTTTCTCGAAGTCCGCGAGTGTGGTCGGGCCGATATAGTCGGACCAGTTGTAAAAGTGCACCGTAGGCGCCGCTTGGACGCTGCATGCCAGCGTCAGGCCCGCACCGGCCATCAAGGCCTTGCGGAATACAGAAATAGACAAGTGGGTGCTCCTCACAATCAGTGCCTGGGTCGCGACAATGCTGCCGCACACGCAAAACCGGCGCGCAACTTACCTTCGCAGCTTCGATGCCGCAATCAACAATTGCCTTTCACTGGCTCCGGGCCGGTAAAGCCCGGCCCAGAGGTGTCGCATCGGGCTTATTTGCCCGATTTGATCTTGGTCCAGCTGCGGGTGATCACACGCTGCACAGAAGCGTCAGGCGCAGCGATTGCGTACAGCTGCTTCTTCACTTCGGCAGGCGGGTAAATGCTCGGGTCACCGCTGATGTCTTTATCCACCAGCGCAGTGGCAGCCTGGTTGCCGTTCGGGAAGCGCACGGCGTTGGTGATCTCGGCCATGATTTCCGGCTGCAGCAGGAAGTTCATGAACTGGTAGGCCTCATCCTTGTGCTCGGCATCTTTCGGGATGGCGACCATGTCGTAGAAAGTACCGGCGCCTTCCTTCGGAATGACGTAGTCCACTTTGACTTTGTCGCCGGCTTCGTGGGCACGTGCCTTGGACTGCTCCAGGTCACCCGAGTAACCGACGGCTACACAGATGTTGCCGTTGGCCATGTCGCCGATGTACTTGGAGGAGTGGAAATAGGTGATCGAAGGACGAATCTTGAGGAACAGGTCCTCGGCGGCCTTCAGGTCTTCTTTCTTGGTGCTGTCGCTCGGCAGGCCCAGGTAGTGCAGCGCGGCCGGGATCATTTCGGTCGGTGCATCCAGGAAGCTCACACCGCAGCTTTTGAGCTTGGCAATGTTCTCAGGCTTGAACACGACGTCCCACGAGTCGATCTTGTCCACGCCCAGCGCGGCCTTGACCTTCTCCGGGTTGTAGCCGATGCCGATCGAGCCCCACATGTACGGGAAGGCGTGCTTGTTGTCCTTGTCGCTGGCATCGCCAACGGCTTTGAGCAGGTCCGGATCGAGGTTTTTCCAGTTAGCCAGCTTGGAACGGTCCAGTTCCTCGTAAACCCCCGCCTTGATCTGCTTGGCCAGGAAGTTGTTGGACGGCACCACGATGTCGTAGCCCGACTTGCCTGCCAGCAGCTTGGCTTCGAGGGTTTCGTTGCTGTCGAAGACGTCGTACTTGACCTTGATACCGGTCTGCTTCTCGAACTTGGCGATGGTGTCCGGCGCGATGTAGTCCGACCAGTTGTAGACGTTCAACACCTTGTCGTCAGCCTGTGCAGCAGTAGCCATGGCACCCATCAGGGCTGCGGCCAGCAACGTCTTGCCCATTTTATTCATGCGTCATGCTCCAGAATTTTTATTTAGCCATCTGTTCAGCAGCCAGGACCTACGGTGCAGAGCGCGCGGCGACTGAATCAGTCGCTAGTCTGGCAAGTTACGAGGCTCTGTTTCAAGGAAAGCAGAGCCTTGTAACGACTTAATGTCACATCGCTAGCCTAGCAAATGCCTACCGAATCGCCTCAAGGGTCAAGTCGAGGCATTTGCGTGCCTTTTCCACCAGTTCGTCGATTTCCGCATGGCTGATGACCAGCGGCGGCGCGATGATCATGGTGTCACCCACCGCACGCATGATCAGGCCGTTTTCGAAGCAGAAGGTGCGGCAGATCATGCCCACGCCCTTGCCCTCGTAACGGCTGCGGGTGGCCTTGTCTTTCACCAGCTCGATCGCGCCAAGCATGCCAAGGCCGCGCACTTCACCCACCAGCGGGTGGTCCTGCAGCTCACGCAAACGCTTTTGCAAATACGGTGCCGCTTCAGTACGCGCCTTCTCGACAATTTGCTCGTCGCGCAGGATGCGCAGGTTTTCCAGGCCCACCGCCGCCGCTACCGGGTGGCCCGAATAGGTGAAGCCGTGGTTGAAGTCACCGCCTTCGCTGATCACCTTGGCCACTTTGTCACGCACGATCACACCGCCCATGGGGATGTAACCGGAGGTCAGGCCCTTGGCGATGGTCATCAGGTCGGGCTTGAGGTCGTAGTAATCAGAGCCGAACCACTCGCCGGTACGGCCGAAACCACAGATGACTTCGTCGGCAACGAACAGGATGTCGTACTTGGCGAGAATCTCCTTCACCTTCGGCCAGTAGGTTTCCGGCGGGATGATCACGCCGCCTGCGCCCTGGATAGGCTCGGCGATGAAGGCGGCGACGTTGTCTTCGCCGACTTCGAGGATTTTCTTCTCCAGCTGTTCGGCCGCCCAGATACCGAACGCATCCGGGGTCATGTCACCGCCTTCGCCGAACCAGTACGGCTGCGGGATGTGCACGATGCCCGGGATCGGCAGGCCGCCCTGCTCGTGCATGCCGCTCATGCCGCCCAGGCAAGCACCGGCGAAGGTGGAGCCGTGGTAGCCGTTGATACGGCCGATGATGGTCTGCTTGTGCGGCTTGCCCTTCAACGCCCAGTAGTGGCGCACCATGCGCAGCACGGTGTCGTTGCCTTCGGAGCCGGAGCCGGTGAAGAACACATGGGTCATGCCCTCGGGCGCCACATCGGTAATGGCCTTGGCCAGTTCCAGTGCAGGCGGGTGGGCCGTCTGGAAGAACAGGTTGTAGTACGGCAGCTCGCGCATCTGCTTTTCTGCTGCCTGAACCAGCTCTTCACGGCCGTAACCCACCGCCACGCACCACAGGCCCGCCATGCCGTCGAGGATCTTGTGCCCCTCGCTGTCCCACAAATGCACCCCCTGGGCCTTGGTGATGATGCGCGGCCCCTTCTCCTTCAGCTGCTTGTAGTCACTGAAAGGTGCGAGATGGTGCTCCCCGCTCAGGGTTTGCCATTCACGGGTTTGCGGGTTGTTGGTGCTCATGTGCTTCTCCGTTGTTCGACAGCCGCGCTCCAGCGGCCCCAGGGTTTATCAGACAGCGAACAGCAGGAACTCTCGCTCCCAGGAACTGATGACACGCTTGAAGTTTTCATGCTCGGCGCGCTTGGTTGCGACGTAGCCGGTGATGAACTTCTTGCCCAGGTACTGCACCAGCGCACGGCTGTTTTCCATGCGCTCCAGGGCGTCTTCGATGGTCAGCGGCAAGCGCAGATTGCGGCGTTCGTAGCCACGGCCCTGTACCGGCGCGCTGGCCTGAATGCCTTCGACCATGCCGATGTAGCCACACAGCAGGCTGGCAGCAATGGCCAGGTATGGGTTGGCGTCGGCGCCCGGCAGGCGGTTCTCGACCCGGCGGCTTTGCGGGCCGGCATCCGGTACGCGCAGGCCGACAGTGCGGTTTTCTTCGCCCCACTCCACGTTCACCGGCGCCGAAGTGTCGGGCAGGAAGCGGCGGAACGAGTTGACGTTGGGGGCGAACAGCGGCAGTGCCTCGGGGATGAACTTCTGCAGGCCACCGATGTGGTGGAGGAACAGCTCGCTCATGCTGCCGTCTTCATTGCTGAAGATGTTCTTGCCGGTGGCCACGTCGACCACGCTCTGGTGCAGGTGCATGGCACTGCCCGGCTCGCCGGTCATCGGCTTGGCCATGAAGGTGGCAGCCACGTTGTGCTTGAGCGCCGCCTCGCGCATGGTGCGCTTGAACACCAGGATCTGGTCGGCCAGGTGCAGGGCGTCGCCGTGACGGAAGTTGATTTCCATCTGCGCCGTGCCGTCTTCGTGGATCAGCGTGTCCAGGTCCAGTTGCTGCAGTTCGCACCAGTCGTAGACGTCTTCGAACAGCGGGTCGAATTCGTTGGCGGCTTCGATCGAGAACGACTGGCGGCCGGTTTCCGGGCGGCCCGAACGGCCTACCGGGGGCTGTAACGGGAAGTCCGGGTCTTCGCTGCGCTTGGTCAGGTAGAACTCCATCTCAGGCGCGACAATCGGCTGCCAGCCCTTGTCGGCGTAGAGCTTGAGGACTTTCTTCAAGACGTTGCGTGGCGACAGTTCGACCGGGTTGCCCTTCTTGTCGTAGGTGTCGTGGATCACCTGCGCAGTCGGCTCGATGGCCCACGGTACAAGGAACACGGCATTCTCGTCGGGGCGGCAGATCATGTCGATGTCGGCCGGGTCGAGCAGTTCGTAATAGATGTCGTCGTCGACGTAGTCGCCGGTCACAGTCTGCAGCAGCACGCTCTCGGGCAGGCGCATGCCTTTTTCGGCGATGAATTTGTTGGTGGGCGAAATCTTGCCGCGCGTGATGCCGGTCAGGTCACTGATCATGCATTCGACTTCGGTGATCTTGTGCTCTTTCAACCAATCGGTGAGCTGGTCGAGGTTGTTACTCATAAATACCTCAGGAGGTAAGGTGGGCCGCGCATTGATTCTGGATGGAGTAGATTGCTAAAGCAAAAACCCCCGCGCAGCGCCGCAGTGGATACACTGAAAACAAGTGTGTCCGTAATGAGTTCGAAGGGCAGGAAGACGAAGCGAAGGGCGGCAAGCCGCTACGAGGGCGGGCCCGGAAACGCCAAACGTCAATTATTGCGGCCAGGGCGACCACGCCATTGACGAAGCTTGCAAAAACGACAGAGGTACCTGTTGGCACTGCGCAGGCAGTGCTTTCAGGTCGCGGCAAGCGGACCATGTGACCCTCGTATTATTGTGTTCTGGGTTGTGACCGAGCTTAGCCTTGTTCATTTTTTTACACAACACCCGCGTAAAAAATAAAAGACGGTACGCTTGAGATAGCTCTTCACACGTGAAATAGCGGATAATGGCACGCCCCGATTTGCAGCAAATCTGCCGTAGATGTGCCATTTCAGGGCATCATGGGGTTGGCTTGACATCAGTATGGCTTTTCGATTGACTGGTCCTGCAAGCCCCCCTTGATTGATATTTTTAACAACAAAGGTGTTGCATCATGTCGGTACCCCCGCGTGCCGTTCAGCTTAACGAAGCGAACGCGTTCCTTAAGGAACATCCTGAGGTTCTCTACGTTGACCTTCTGATTGCAGATATGAATGGTGTGGTGCGTGGCAAGCGCATTGAGCGCACCAGCCTCCACAAGGTTTACGAGAAAGGCATCAACCTGCCGGCCTCCCTCTTCGCCCTGGACATCAACGGTTCCACCGTCGAAAGCACCGGGCTTGGCCTGGACATCGGCGATGCTGACCGCATCTGCTACCCGATCCCCGACACGCTCTGTAATGAGCCGTGGCAAAAGCGCCCCACTGCCCAACTGCTGATGACCATGCACGAGATCGAAGGCGAGCCGTTCTTCGCCGACCCTCGTGAAGTGCTGCGTCAGGTAGTGAGCAAGTTCGACGAACTGGGCCTTACCATCTGCGCTGCATTCGAGCTGGAGTTCTACCTGATCGACCAGGAGAACGTGAACGGCCGCCCACAGCCGCCGCGCTCGCCAATTTCGGGCAAACGCCCGCAGTCGACCCAGGTGTACCTGATCGACGACCTCGACGAATATGCCGACTGCCTGCAGGACATCCTTGAAGGCGCGAAAGAACAAGGCATCCCGGCCGACGCCATCGTCAAGGAAAGCGCCCCGGCGCAGTTCGAAGTCAACCTGCACCACGTGCCTGACCCGCTCAAGGCCTGCGATTACGCGGTACTGCTCAAGCGGTTGATCAAGAACATCGCCTACGACCATGAAATGGACACCACCTTCATGGCCAAGCCCTACCCGGGCCAGGCAGGCAACGGCCTGCATGTACACATTTCCGTGCTGGACAAAGATGGCCACAACATCTTCACCAGCGAGGATCCCGAGCAGAACGCCGCGCTACGTCACGCTGTCGGCGGTGTGCTCGAGACCCTGCCCGCGTCCATGGCGTTCCTTTGCCCGAACGTCAACTCGTACCGCCGCTTTGGCGCGCAGTTCTATGTACCGAACGCGCCAAGCTGGGGCCTGGACAACCGCACCGTAGCGCTGCGTGTGCCAACAGGCTCTGCCGATGCCGTGCGCCTCGAGCACCGGGTAGCCGGCGCCGATGCCAACCCGTACCTGATGATGGCGGCCGTGCTGGCTGGCGTTCACCATGGCCTGACCAACAAGATCGAGCCGGGCAAGCCGATCGAAGGCAACTCGTACGAGCAGCTGGAGCAGAGCCTGCCGAACAACCTGCGCGATGCCCTGCGCGAGCTGGACGACAGCGAGATCCTCAACAAGTACATCGATCCGAAGTACATCGACATCTTTGTCGCGTGCAAGGAAAGCGAGCTGGAGGAGTTCGAGCACTCGATCTCCGACCTCGAGTACAACTGGTACCTGCACACCGTGTAAAAAAACGCCGCCCACAAGGGCGGCGTTTTTGTTTTAGACCGGTGTCGCCTGCTTCGCGGGCACGCCCGCTCCCACAGGAAGACCACAGGCTTCAGCCCTGCAGATTACCCTGTGGGAGCGGGCGAGCCCGCGAAGAGGCCGGCACAGGCTTACAGGGGTTTCTCGAAAATCTTCGAGTTGCGCTGGTAGTTGTACAGCGATGCCCGCGCCGATGGCAGGCGCTCCACGCCGCTGGGTGCAAAACCGCGCTCGCGGAACCAGTGCGCAGTGCGCGTCGTAAGCACAAACAGGGTGTTCAAACCCATCTGCCGCGCCCGGCTCTCGATGCGCTCCAGCAATTCATCCCCGCGCCCGCCGTGGCGATATTCCGGGTTCACCGCCAGGCATGCCAGTTCCCCTGCCTCGGAGTCGGCAATCGGGTACAGCGCCGCACAGGCGATGATCATGCCCTCGCGCTCCACCACGCTGAACTGCTCGATCTCCCGCTCCAGCACCTCACGCGAGCGGCGCACCAGGATGCCCTGTTCTTCCAGGGGGCTGATCAGCTCCAGCAAGCCGCCCACATCCTCGATGGTCGCCTCACGCACCACTTCGAACTGCTCCTGCGACACCAGCGTACCGCCCCCACCACGGGTGAACAGCTCGGTCAGCAGCGCGCCGTCCTCGGCATAACTGACAATGTGGCTGCGGGCCACGCCGCCCTTGCAGGCCTCGGCGGCGGCGTCCAGCAGCTCGCCCTGGTAGTCGCTGCCCAGGCGCTGCAAGTGCGGGGCAACCTGCTGCGGGCGCAGTTCCCGCACCAGCTTGCCGTCCGCGTCCAGCAGGCCCGGCTCGGCGCCGAACAGCAGCAACTTGTCGGCCCCCAGTTCGATGGCGGCACGGGTGGCCACGTCTTCGCAGGCCAGGTTGAAGATTTCCCCGGTGGGCGAGTAGCCCAGCGGCGACAGCAGCACGATGGAGCGCTCGTCGAGCAGGCGGCTGATGCCCTTGCGGTCGACCCGGCGCACTTCACCGGTGTGGTGGTAGTCCACCCCTTCGAGCACGCCGATCGGCCGTGCGGTAACCAGGTTGCCGGAGGCCACGCGCAGGCGCGAGCCCTGCATCGGCGACGCGGCGATATCCATCGACAGGCGTGCCTCGATGGCCAGGCGCAGGGCGCCTACGGCATCGATCACGCAGTCCAGGGTGGCGGCATCGGTAATACGCAGGCCATGGTGGTAGTGCGGGGTCAGCCCGCGATCGGCCAGGCGGCTTTCGATCTGCGGGCGCGAGCCATGCACCAGCACCAGACGCACGCCAAGGCTGTGCAGCAACACCAGGTCGTGGACGATGTTGCCGAAATTAGGGTGTTCCACCCCATCGCCAGGGAGCATGACCACGAAGGTGCAGTCGCGATGGGCATTGATGTACGGGGAGGCATGACGCAGCCAGTTGACGTAGTCGGGCATGACAGGGCCTGTGAATAAGTGGACGGAGAACGGCGATACAAGGGGCGTTCAATATCATCGTCGGAACAGGCTTGCGGTCACGCGCGGTCTCCTCTAGGCAGGAACGAATCAACTCGATTGACGTTTAGTGCAGGCAATAGTGCCGGATCAGGTCACGCAATAGACGCACGGTAGGCTCGATTCGTGACATTTCAAGGTATTCGCCGGGCTGGTGGGCACAGGCGATGTCGCCAGGGCCCAGCACGATGGTCTGGCAGCCCAGCTGCTGAAGATAAGGCGCTTCGGTGCCGAACGCCACCGCTTCGGCGCGATGGCCGGTCAGGCGTTCCGCCACTTGCACCAGCTCGGCATCGGCAGCCTGCTCGAACGGCGGCACCTCCGGGAAAAGTGGCGCGTAGTCGATGCGCACATCATGGCGCTCGGCCACGGGCACCAACTTCTCGCGAATGGCTGCGCGCAGTTGCTCTACATCCATGCCCGGCAACGGTCGCAGGTCGAATTCAAGCGCACACTGGCCGCAGATGCGGTTGGGGTTGTCGCCGCCGTGGATGCAGCCAAAGTTCATGGTCGGGGTCGGCACGGTGAACTGTGGGTTGCGATAGGTTTGTTGCCATTGCTGGCGCAGGCCCATCAGCTCGCCCATTACCGCATGCATGGCCTCCATGGCGCTGCGGCCCAGGTTCGGGTCCGACGAATGGCCGCTGCGTCCGAGGATGTCGATGCGGTCCATGAGAATGCCCTTGTGCATGCGGATCGGCCGTAGCCCGGTAGGCTCGCCGATGACCGCCGCACGGCCCAGCGGCTGGCCGGCCTCGGCCAGGGCGCGGGCACCGGACATGGAGCTTTCTTCGTCGCAGGTGGCGAGGATCAGCAGTGGTTGCTTGAAATCGTGCTCCAGCAGCGGGATGACGGCTTCGATGACCAGGGCAAAGAAGCCCTTCATGTCGCAACTGCCCAGGCCGACCCAGCGGCCATCGACCTCGGTCAGCTTCAACGGGTCGCTGGCCCACAGTTGTTCGTCATAGGGCACAGTGTCGCTGTGCCCGGCCAGCACCAGCCCACCCGGGCCGCTGCCACGGCTGGCCAGGAGGTTGAACTTGCCCGGCGTGACCTGCTGGATGTCGCATGTGAAACCCAGGTCGCCCAGCCACCCCGCCAGCAGGTCGATGACCTGGCGGTTGGACTGGTCCAGCGCGGACTGGGTGCAACTGACCGAAGGCGCGGCGATCAAGGCGGCAAACTGGTCTTTCAGCGTCGGCAACGGCATGCGCAAACTCCTCGGAAGCGTTGCCCATCATAGGACTATCCGCCGTCTGGAATAAACCGTTGGCGGCTGACTGCTGTAGACTCTCCGCCAACCACGCCCCTCTTTCGAGTCTGTGATGCACAAAGAAACCGAACTGAAGCTCCGCGCCAGCCGCGAGACCCTTGCCGCCCTGCGCGAGCACCCTCTGCTGAAAAAGCGCAACAAGTCCGGCTGGCAGACCCGTGAACTGCTCAACCAGTACTTCGACACCCCCGAGCGTGAGCTGTCCGCCGCCCGTGTCGCCCTGCGCCTGCGCCGCGATGGCGATGCCGTCATCCAGACCCTCAAGTGCCGCGGCACCAGCGTGGCCGGCCTGTCCGAGCGCAACGAGTACGAATGGAACCTGGACAAGGTCAAGCTCGATCTGAAGAAGCTGGACGCCACCTGCTGGCCCGAGCAACTGGCAGGCCTGGACAAGAAAACCATCAAGCCGCTGTTCACCACCGACTTCAGCCGTGAATACGCCGAAATCGCCTGGGGCCGTGGCAAGAGCAAAGTCGTGATCGAGGCCGCGCTGGACCAAGGCTTCGTGATTGCCGGCAAGCGCAAGGAAGAGATCTGCGAGCTGGAGCTGGAACTGCGCGAAGGTGACCCGCAAGCGCTGTTGGAGCTGGCCGCCGAGCTGGCCGCCAGCCTGCCGCTGATGCCCTGCGACATCAGCAAGGCAGAGCGTGGCTACCGCCTGCTGGAGCCGGACAGCTACGAGCTGGGCCTGCCGCACACCGAGCTGGAAGCCGAAATGGCCCTGGACGACGCCTACGCCGCATTGGCCTGGCAACTGCTGGGCAGCAGCCAGCGCCTGGCCGAGCAGTACCGCCACAACGGCCACTGGCGCCTGCTGCAGGACTGGGTCGAGTGCCTGAGCGAACTGCGCGCCCTCACCGCCAGCCTTGGCCAGGCCGCGCCGCGTGCCAGCACCCGTGACCTGCGCAGCAGCCTCGATGCCCTGCTGGAAGACTGGCGCCCGCTGGTGCAGGCCGGCAACGACGACGAAGACATCCGCCGCGCCGCGCCCGAGCAGTTTGCCGAAGAGCTGGAAGACGTGCGCTGGGGCCAGTTCTCGCTGGAAACCTCGCGCTGGCTGCTGGCCCGCGCCTGGACCGTGGAGCGCAAAGGCCGTGGCGAACGCCAGGGCAAGGCGCAGCTGGCCAGCTGGCTGGCTCACCTGCTGGGGGAGGAAGGCCGTGCGTTGAAGCTGCCGCTGTACACCCAGCGCCCGGAAGACCTGGCCGAGCAGCTGCCACGTATCGAGCAACTGCTGGGCTGGCTGCACCACGCCCGCCAGGTGCTGGAAGCGCCGCAGATGGACCGCCTGTATGGCGACCTGAAAAAGCTGCACGAGCTGGCCGAACTGCCGATCAGCGATGAAGTGCTGGAAGCGCGTATCGAACAAGCCCGGGCAGTGGATCAGAGCCGCGGCTGGAAGCACCTGATCAAGGCTTGATACCGCGTCGCCATTTCGCGGCGGTTCGGCGCCGCGAATGGCCTCACCGCGACAGCGGCAGGCTGGTGGTGGACTTGATCTCGGACAGCGCCACAATGGAGTTCACTTCCTGAATGCCCGGCACGTTCGACAGCTTTTCGAAGAAGAACCGCTCGTAGGCCTCGATATCCGACGTGACGATGCGCAGCAGAAAGTCCACCGCCCCCATCAGCACGTAACACTCAAGCACCTCCGGAAACCCGCGGATCGCCTCGGTGAACTCGGTGAAGTTGGAGCGCCCGTGAGCGTTGAGCTTCACCTCGGCGAAAATCTGCGTGTTCAGGCCGACCTTCTTGCGGTCCAGCAAGGTCACCTGGCCGCGAATCACCCCCTCTTCCTTCAAGCGTTGTATGCGCCGCCAGCACGGCGATTGCGACAGCCCTACGCGTTCGGCGACCTGCGCGCTGGACAGCGAAGCGTCCTCTTGCAGCAGTTCGAGAATGCGGCGGTCGTAAGCGTCCAGCTCGCTATGCATTGTTCAATCTCCTGAGCGGCGTTATTTGAATTGATCAATTCATCAATACAGCGAAATGATCAGATCATAGCGAAAAAATGCCGCCACTGACGTGCAAGAATTTCTCCCACATTTGCGGAGACCAGCATGAACGCACAACCCCGTACCGACGCCTGGGCTGCCAGCAACGCCCACAGCACCGTGCACTACCGCCTGCAGGCCGACGCCGAGCCCGACAGCCTGTGCCGCGTGCTCAACCTGTTTGCCCTGCAGTTCCTGACCCCGCACAGCGTGCACGTCAGCCAGCAGGAAGACTGGCTGGATATCGAAGTCGGCATTGGCGGCCTGAGCTGGCACCGGGCCGAAGTGATTGCGCAGAAACTGCGTAATCTGGTGTGTGTGGGTGAGGTGAGCCTGACCAATGTACAGCGGGTGGCGTTGGCAGTGGTCTGAACCCTCTGCTGTGCCTGTGCCGGCCTCTTCGCGGGCTCGCCCGCTCCCACAGGAACACCACAGTATTTGAGGTCGGTGGACATCCTGTGGGAGCGGGCGAGCCCGCGAAGAGGCCAGCACAGGCATAGCAAAATTCCGAAACCCTTCAGTTTCGGTAGATCTCACCCATCCGACTAGCCTGATCAGCACTCCCCATCAGGCACGGACGCCACCATGCACACCCCCGACAACCTGGAACTCGACCTGAAGCACGTGCTACAGGCGCTGCTCGCCGACCAGTACCTGCACGCCACCGACACCCTGCAAGTGCTCGAACACGCCGCCGCACACCCCACCGCCCACCCCTTGGAACAAGTTGCCGCCTGCTGCCTGAAAGACCGCCGACAACCCGGCCAACTGCTGGACTTGGACAGCCTCTGCCAATGGCTGGCCAACAAGGTCGGCCAGCCCTACCTGCGTATCGACCCCATGCAACTCGACCTGCCCCAGGTCGCCGGCCTGGTATCCCCCGCTTTCGCCCAGCGCCACGCTATCCTGATCGTCGCCGACGACCCTTCCGGCATCACCGTGGCCAGCGCCCAGCCTTACCAGAACGACTGGCAGGCTGACCTGGCCCGCAGCCTGGGTCGCCCGATCCGCCGCGTGCTGGCCAACCCGTTGCAGATTCGCCAGTCAGGGCAGTCGTTTCACCGCCTGGCCCAGTCGGTAAAGGGCGCGCAGCACCAGCAATCGACCAGCCTGGGCGAACTCGAACAGTGGCTGGAGCTAGGCAAGCGCCAGGCCGAGGCCAGCGCCGACGACGCGCACATCGTGCATATCGTCGACTGGCTGCTGCAGTACGCCATTGATCAGCGCGCCAGCGATATCCACCTGGAACCCCGACGCGCACAGGGCCAGTTGCGCTACCGCATCGATGGCCTGCTGCACACCGTCTATGCCTTCCCCGCCGGGGTCACCCTGGCGCTGGTCAGCCGCCTGAAACACCTGGGCCGCCTGGACGTTGCAGAAAAGCGCCGCCCGCAGGACGGCCGCCTGCAAAGCCGGCTACCAGGTGGCGGCGAAGTGGAGCTAAGGCTGTCGACCCTGCCGACCCCGTTCGGCGAAAAGCTGGTACTGCGCCTGTTCGACCCGCACCAACTGCACGAGGGCTTCGAGCGCCTCGGTCTGCAGGGGCCACAACTGGCCCAGTGGCAAGGCCTGCTGCGCCAGCGCCAGGGCATCATCCTGGTCACTGGCCCCACCGGTTCCGGCAAGACCAGCACGCTGTACGCCAGCCTCAAGCTGCTGGCCACACCGCAGGTCAACCTGTGCACCATCGAAGACCCTATCGAGCGCCTGGAACCGGCCTTCAACCAGCTGCAGGTACAGCCCGCGCTAGACCTGGGTTTTGCCAGCGCCGTGCGGGCCATGCTGCGCCAGGACCCTGACATCATCATGATCGGCGAGATCCGCGACCGCGAAACGGCGCTGGTGGCGGTGCAGGCGGCCCTGACCGGGCACCTGGTACTGTCGACCCTGCATACCAACGACGCCTGCGCTGCAATCACCCGCCTGCAAGAGCTGGGTGTGGCCGACTACCTGATCAAGGCCACGCTGGTCGGGGTCATGGCCCAGCGACTGGTGCGTACTGTGTGCCCAGACTGTGTGGCGAATCCATCAGCCAGTTGCCTGACCTGCCGTGGCACCGGTTTTCATGGGCGTACGGGCCTGTTCGAGCTGCTGCAGCCCAGCGAAAGCCTGCGTGCATTGATTGGCCCGAACGCCGACCTTACCCGTTTGCGGCAACAGGCACTGGACGATGGCCTGGTTGACCTGCGCCGTTGCGGCGAGGCCAAAGTGGCTTGCGGGCAGACCCGTGCCGAGGAAGTGCTGCGCGTCTGCAGCTGACGAAAAGTCCTTTGTATTCAAGGAACTTGCCTTGCCCGGAAAGATCCAACCGCGCATCTTCAACCCTCACCCTTCGAGGTGTTTCAACATGCGTCTCAAAACCGCCATCGCTGCCGCTGCCTTGCTTTCGCTGCCCATTGGCTCGGCCATGGCCGATACCTTCTGGCGTAACGTGATGACTTCCGGTGCAACCACGGCATCGAGCTACCTGACCTCGCGAGATCACAAACTGGTTGTGGCCGCACAGGATGACGCTAGCAGCTTCGTCGCCAGCGAAGGCGCGATCCGCGGGCCGTTCCTGGAAGCGGCCATGCGCCAGGCGCGGGCAGAGCACCCAGGGATGCAGGCTTCCGACATGGAGCTGGCCAATGCCATCCTGGCCAAGAATGCGGTAGCCGAGTAACCGCGTCGCCTGCCTCGCGGGCCTGCCGCTCCCACAGGGACTGCACAAGGCTGAATCTTGTGCAATTCCTGTGGGAGCGGGCAGGCCCGCGAAAAACCCAGCACCAATCTCAGCGGTAAGCCTCCACCGGCACACACGCGCAGAACAGGTTCCTGTCCCCATACACGTTGTCCACCCGGTTCACCGCCGGCCAGTACTTGTGCTGGCGCACGTGAGCACTGGGCGCCACCGCTTGCTCCAGGCTGTAGGGTCGGTCCCACACCCCCAGCACATCGGCCAAGGTATGCGGCGCGTGCTTGAGCGGGTTGTTCTCCGCCGGCCAGTTGCCCTCCTGCACCTCGCCAATCTCCGCACGAATCGCCAGCATCGCCTCGACGAACCGGTCCAGCTCGGCTTTCGACTCACTTTCGGTTGGCTCTACCATCAGCGTACCCGGCACCGGGAACGACATGGTCGGGGCGTGGAAGCCATAGTCCATCAGGCGCTTGGCTACGTCCTCCTCGCTGATGCCAGTCAGTGCCTTCAACGGCCGCAGGTCCAGGATGCATTCATGCGCCACCCGCTGGTTGCGCCCGCGGTAGAGCACCGGGAAGGCGCCGCCCAGCTGGCTGGCCAGGTAGTTGGCCGAAAGGATCGCCACCTCGCTGGCATCGGCCAACTGCGGCCCCATCATGGCAATGTACATCCAGCTGATCGGCAAGATGCTTGCGCTACCCCAGGGCGCAGCGCTGACCGCGCTGTTGTTCGGGTCCAGGCCGGGCACCGGTACCACGGGGTGGCTGGCTACAAACGGCGTCAGGTGCGCGCGGATACCGATCGGACCCATGCCTGGGCCACCCCCGCCGTGGGGAATGCAGAAAGTCTTGTGCAGGTTCATGTGCGAGACATCAGCACCAATGTCGGCCGGACGCGTCAGGCCCACCTGGGCATTGAGGTTGGCGCCATCCATGTACACCTGGCCGCCGTGCTGATGGACCACTTCGCAAATTTCGCGAATACCCTCTTCGTACACCCCGTGGGTGGACGGGTACGTGACCATCAGGCATGACAGGCGCTCCCCGGCCGCGTGGGCCTTGGCCTTGAGGTCGGCCAGGTCGACGTTGCCGTGCGCGTCGCAATCCACGATCACCACCTCCATGCCCGCCATTTGCGCCGACGCCGGGTTGGTGCCGTGGGCCGACGACGGGATCAGGCACAGCGTGCGCTGTGGCTGGTGGCGGCTGCGATGGTAGCGAGTAATGGCCATCAGGCCTGCGTACTCGCCCTGGGCACCGGAGTTGGGCTGCATGCAGATGGCGTCGAAGCCGGTAATCGCGCACAGCCAGCGCTCGAGTTCATCGATCATCGCCTTGTAACCCGTGGCCTGGGCCACCGGGGCAAAGGGGTGCATCTGGGCAAAGCCGGGCCAGGTGATGGGGATCATCTCACTGGTGGCGTTGAGCTTCATGGTGCACGAACCCAGCGGGATCATCGACTGGTTCAGGGCCAGGTCCTTGTTCTCCAACTGCTTGAGGTAGCGCAGCATCTCGGTTTCGCTGTGGTGCAGGTTGAACACCGGGTGAGCGAGAAACGGCGTGCGCCGCACCAGGCCGGCAGGAATGCCTTCGGGCAGGGCCAACTGATCGAGGGCAGCGATCTCCAGGCCGTGGTCCACACCGAGGAAGATGTCGAACAGGCGCAACACCGTGTGCTCGTTACAGGTTTCGTCCAGGCTCACGCCCAGGTGCCCCCGGCCAAGAATGCGCAAGTTGATGTGCGCGGCTTCAGCGCTTTCGATAATGGCCGCCTGGGCACCGCCTACATCCAGGGTGAGGGTGTCGAAGAAATGCTGGTTGAGGCGCTGGATGCCTTTGGCTTCCAGGCCAGCCGCCAGGATGAAGGTCAGCCGGTGCACACGCTGGGCGATGCGCTGCAGGCCTTCAGGGCCGTGATACACCGCGTAGAAGCCGGCAATGTTGGCCAACAACACCTGGGCCGTGCAGATGTTGGAGTTGGCCTTCTCGCGGCGGATATGCTGCTCGCGGGTTTGCAGGGCCATGCGCAGCGCCGTGTTGCCACGGGCATCGCGAGACACGCCAATGATGCGCCCCGGCATGGCACGCTTGTAGTCGTCGCGGCAGGCGAAGTAGGCCGCGTGGGGGCCACCGTAGCCCATCGGCACGCCGAAGCGCTGGGTCGAGCCCAGCACCACATCGGCGCCCAGCTCGCCGGGGGGCGCCAGCACCACCAGGCTGAGCAGGTCGGCAGCCACGCAGGCCAGCGCCTGCTGGCTGTGCAGATGGTCGATCAGCGGGCGCAGGTCGCGCACCTCGCCGTGGGTATCGGGGTACTGCAGCAACGCGCCGAACACCGCGTGTTTGCCAAGGTTATCCACAGCGTCGACGATCAGTTCGAAGCCAAAGCCCTCGGCGCGGGTCTTCAGCACCGACAGTGTCTGCGGGTGGCAGTGCTGGTCGGCAAAGAAGGCGTTGCTCTTGTTGCGCGCCATCCGCTTGGCCAAGGCCATGGCCTCGGCGGCGGCGGTGGCTTCATCGAGCAGCGAGGCATTGGCCAGCGCCAGCCCGGTGAGGTCGATGACCATTTGCTGGAAGTTCAGCAACGCCTCCAGCCGGCCTTGGGCGATTTCGGGTTGATACGGCGTATAGGCGGTGTACCAGCCGGGGTTTTCCAGCACGTTACGCAGGATGACAGTGGGGGTGATGGTGCCGTGGTAGCCCATGCCGATGAGGCTGGTCCAGACCTGGTTCTGCTCGGCGTACCCGGCGAGCTTGGCCAGGGCGGCCTGTTCGTCCAGCGCCGCTGGCAGGTCGAGGGGGCGATTGAGGCGGATGTCTGGCGGTACGGTCTGCTCGATCAGCTCGTTGCGGCTGGCAACACCCAACACGTTGAGCATGGCCTGCTGCTCTGCGGCATCGGGGCCCAGGTGGCGACGCAGGAAAGGGTTGAGCTCTTGCAGTTGATGCAGGGATGGCGACTGGGACATGACGACGCTCTCTTCCTAGACCAGGTCTCATGGAGACTTACAAGTCTAGGAAGGGATTGCCGATTCTGCGGGGAAACTTGCTTGGTCAGTACCGGCCTCTTCGCGGGCATGCCCGATCCCACAGGTTGATCAAAGGCCAGCGGCGGGCGCTATCCCTGTGGGAGCGGGCGCGCCCGCGAAGCAGGCGACGCGGTCTTACTCGCCGATAGCGGCCTTGTAGCCAGCAGCATCCAGCAGCTTGTCCAGCTCGGCCGGGTTGCTTGGCTTCAGTTTGAAGATCCACGCGCCGTAAGGTTCTTCGTTGAGCTGCTCCGGGCTGTCGGCCAGCTCTTCGTTGACTGCGATCACTTCGCCACCGATCGGGGCGTAGATGTCCGAAGCGGCCTTGACCGACTCGACCACACCGGCCGCATCGCCAGCGGCGAATACCTTGCCGACTTCAGCCAGCTCGACGAACACCACGTCACCCAGGGCTTGCTGGGCGTGGTCGCTGATACCCACGGTCACACTACCGTCGGCTTCCAGGCGAGCCCACTCGTGGCTTTCGGCAAAACGCAGGTCGGCGGGGATATTGCTCATGTCTTGAATTCCTCGATTGGCTCAGCGGTACGCCCGCCGGTTAAAAAATGTTCAGATCAGGATCTTGCCGTGGCGCACGAAGGTCGGTTTGACCACCCGCACCGGGTACCATTTGCCGCGGATTTCCACCTCGGCCCGGTCACCGGTAGCCATGGGTACGCGCGCAAGGGCAATGGACTTGCTCAGCGTAGGTGAGAAACTACCACTGGTGATCTCCCCTTCGCCAATCCCGGCCACACGCACCACCTGGTGGGCACGCAGCACGCCGCGCTCTTCCAGCACCAGGCCGACCAGTTTTTCCTGCACACCCTGTTCGATTTCTGCCAGCAGGCCGGCGCGGCCGATGAAGTCCCGCTCGGCCGGCTCCCAGGCGATGCTCCAGCCCAGGTTGGAGGTCAGCGGGGTGTGGGCTTCGTCGATATCCTGGCCGTACAGGTTCATGCCGGCTTCCAGGCGCAGGGTGTCGCGGGCGCCGAGGCCACTTGGGGCGATGCCGGCGCCGACCAGGTCGTTGAAGAATGCCACCGCCTGATCGCCCGGGAAGATGATCTCCAGGCCGTCTTCTCCGGTATACCCGGTGCGGGCAATAAACCAGTCGCCCTCGGCAACGCCTTCGAACGGGCGCAGTTCGCGAATCAGTGCTGCGCGCGTGGGGCTGAGCAGGGCTGCCACCTTTTCACGGGCACGCGGGCCCTGGATGGCGAGAATGGCAAGATCGGGGCGGACCTGGAAGCCCACGGTAAAACCGGCCCGCTGCTGTTGCAGCCAATCGAGCACTCTGGCCCGGGTGGCGGCGTTGGTGACCAGGCGGTAGCCGTTTTCCGTGCGATAGACGATCAAGTCGTCGATCACCCCGCCCTCCTCATGGAGCAGCGGGCTGTATAGCGCCTTGCCGGTTTCTTCGAGGCGGGCCACGTCGTTGGCCAGCAAACGCTGCAGCCAGGCAGTTGCGTCGCTGCCATCGACATCGACCACGGTCATGTGGGACACATCGAAAACCCCGCAATCGCTGCGCACCTGGTGGTGCTCCTCAACCTGCGAGCCATAGTGCAGGGGCATGTCCCAGCCACCGAAATCGACCGTTTTGGCGCCAAGCGCCAGGTGCAGGTCATACAAAAGCGTGCGCTGTCCCATGGGTTTCTCCTTCCGGGCGTGGCGAAGCGGCGGCGGTCGATGACGTTTGATCGTCAGCTCTTCTTGTAGGACCCACCGCGCGAATGCCGCGCATTGTAGCCGCAAGGACGCAGGCTGGCACCCTCAGTGATTGTGACCTGGTCGATGTGCCGAACGGCGGATCAGGCCGATGACCGGCAGCAGGCCCACCAGTACCAGCGTCAATGCTGGCAGCGAGGCACGTGCCCATTCGCCCTCGCTGGTCATCTCGAACACCCGTACCGCCAAGGTGTCCCAGCCGAACGGTCGCATCAGCAAGGTGGCCGGCATCTCCTTGAGCACATCGACGAACACCAGCAGGGCGGCGCTGAGGGCACCGGGCACCAGAAGCGGCAGATACACCTTGAAAAACAATCTGGGCCCACTCACGCCGAGGCTACGGGAGGCCTCGGGCAGTGACGGGCGGATACGCTCCAGGCTGCTTTCCAGCGGCCCGTAGGCCACGGCGATGAAACGCACCAGATAGGCCAACAGCAATGCCGCAAGGCTGCCCAGCAGCAGCGGCTTGCCTGCCCCGCCCAACCAGCTGGACAGCGGGATGACCAAGTGGTTATCGAGGTAACTGAAGGCCAGCATGATCGACACTGCCAGCACCGAGCCGGGCAAGGCATAGCCCAGATTGGCCAGGCCGACCCCGGCGCGGATACCCCCAGTCGGCGCCTGCCGCCGGGCAAAGGCCAGCAACAGCGCCACGCTCACCGTGACCAGTGCCGCCATGCTGCCCAGGTACAAGGTGTGCAACACCAGACCGATATAGCGCTCGTCCAGGTCATGCCGGCCGCGTTGCCAGAACCACGCCAGCAGCTGCAGCAGCGGGATGACGAAGGCGCAAGCAAACACCAGCAGGCACCAGCCACTGGCCAGCAACGCCTTCATCCCACGCAGGTGGTACAACGCCTGCGCCCGCGGCCGCTCGTTGCCGCTGCGGCTGGCGC
The DNA here is from genome assembly GCF_000412675.1 of Pseudomonas putida NBRC 14164. Taxonomy (NCBI): domain Bacteria; kingdom Pseudomonadati; phylum Pseudomonadota; class Gammaproteobacteria; order Pseudomonadales; family Pseudomonadaceae; genus Pseudomonas; species Pseudomonas putida. Next base: position 5,963,248 of record NC_021505.1, read on the forward strand.
CCCGGGCACGGCGCTCGCCATACAGCACCAGCATCACTGCAAGCAGCAACAGGCTGGCCAGCTGGGCGGCGCTGGACAGGCTGAAGAAGCCGTACCAGGTCTTGTAGATGGCGGTGGTGAAAGTGTCGAAATTGAACACGGCCACCGCGCCGAAGTCGGCCAGGGTTTCCATCAAGGCCAGGGCGATGCCGGCACCGATCGCTGGCCGCGCCATGGGCAGGGCCACGCGCCAGAACGCTTGCAGGGGCGATAGCCCGAGGACGCGCGCCGCTTCCATCAGGCCTTTGCCCTGGGCCAGGAAGGCCGTGCGCGCCAGCAGGTAGACGTAGGGGTAGAACACCAGCACCAGCACGATGATCACCCCGCCGGTGGAGCGCACCCGCGGCAGGCGCATCGGCCCGAACACCTCACGCAGGGCGCTTTGCACCGGGCCGGCGAAGTCCAGCAGGCCGACGAATACAAACGCCAGCACATAGGCAGGGATGGCGAACGGCAGCATCAGCGCCCAGTCCAGCCAGCGCCGGCCTGGGAACTCGCAGAGGCTGGTGAGCCAGGCGAGGCTCACGCCTAGCACGGTGACGCCGATACCTACGCCCACCACAAGCGTCAGGGTATTGCCCAACAGGCGGCTCATCTGGGTGTCGAGCAGGTGCGACCAGATCTGCGTATCGATCGACTGCCAGGACAACAGCAGGACGCTCAGGGGCAGCAGCACCAGGGCGGCGATCAGGGAGACCGGAAGGTACCAGCGGCGTTGGGGGGTGTGGGGCAAGTTCTATGTCTCTGTGGCTGATGTGCGACCGCTTTGCGGTCGTTCGCGGGCATGCCCGCTCCCACAGAGGGCCGCACAACCCTCAAAGGCAGTGCAGATCCTGTGGGAGCGGGCATGCCCGCGAAGAGGCCCTTGCAGGCCCCGGAAGGATACGGCCTGGCGCTTAGTTGTAGCCAGCGCGATCCATCAAGCGAATGGCTTCGGCCTGGCGCTTGCCGGCAATTTCAACCGGAATGCTGTCAGCCTTGAAGCTGCCCCATGCTGCCACTTCCTCGGAAGGCTTCACCTTCGGGTTGGCCGGGAACTCCTGGTTGATGTCGGCGAACAGCTTTTGCGCGTCTTCGCCCGTCATCCATTCCACCAGCTTTTTCGCCGCTTCCGGGTGTGGCGCGTGCTTGGTCAGGCCAATACCCGACAGGTTGACGTGCACGCCACGGTCCCCCTGGTTGGGCCAGAAGATCTTCACCGGCAGGCTCGGGTTCTGCTTGTGCAGGCGGCCGTAGTAATAGGTGTTGACCACGCCCACGTCACACTGGCCGGCCTCGATGGCCTGGATCACCGCGTTGTCGTCGGAGAACACATCGGTGGACAGGTTGTTGACCCAGCCTTTGACGATCTGCTCGGTCTTCGCCTCGCCATGGGTCTCGATCAGGGTGGCGGTGAGCGACTGGTTGTACACCTTCTTCGCCGTGCGCAGGCACAGGCGGCCTTCCCACTGTTTGTCGGCCAGGGCTTCGTAGGTGCTCAACTCCTCGGGTTTGACCCGCTCTGTGGAGTAGATGATGGTGCGGGCGCGCAGGCTCAGGCCGGTCCAGTCGTGGGACGAGGCGCGGTACTGCGGCGGAATGTTCTGGTCGATGATGTCGGACTTGATCGGCTGCAGGATGCCCATCTGCTCGGCTTGCCACAGGTTGCCGGCATCGACGGTCAACAGCAGGTCGGCCACGCCGTTGTCGCCCTCGGCCTTGATGCGTTGCATCAGCGGGGCTTCCTTGTCGGTGATGAACTTGATCTTGACCCCGGTCTTGGCGGTATAGGCATCGAACACCGGCTTGATCAGCTCGTCGATGCGCGAGGAGTACACCACCACTTCGTCCGCCGCTTGGGCGGTGCCGCCGAACAGGGTCAGGGCCAGGGCGGCCAGTAGGGGCTTGCGTGGCAACATGGGAAGCACTCCTCGGATCGTTTGAGAGGTGCGAATGGTAGTGAATCCCATTTTCTGGCTCATCTACCTAGCAGTTACCGGATGTTGCAGAGCATGCACCGCCCATTGCAGGAGCAGCCTTCAGGCTTTGGCCAGATCCGGCAGATCACCACTCAAACCCAACGCCTGGCGCACAAACAGCGCCTTGGCCTCCGGCATCTGCTCCACCAGTTTCAACCCGCTGTTACGCAACCAGCGCAATGGCAGCGGGTTGGCCTGGAACAACCGCTCAAAGCCCTCCATGGCCGCCATCAGCGCCAGGTTGTGCGGCATGCGCCGCCGCTCGTAACGGCTCAACACCTTCACATCTGCCAGCCGCTCGCCACGCTCGCAGGCATTGACCAGCACCTCGGCCAGTACCGCAGCATCCAGGAAGCCCAGGTTGACGCCCTGCCCCGCCAGCGGGTGGATGGTGTGCGCAGCATCGCCGATCAAGGCCAGGCCCTCGTCCACATAGCGTTTGGCGTGGCGCTGGCGCAGCGGCACGCACACCCGCGGGTCGGCCTGCAGCACGTCACCCAGGCGCCCCTCGAAGGCCCGCTCCAGGGCCTGCAGGAAGGCGGCTTCATCCAGTGCCATCAACTGCTCGGCGTGCTCCGGAGTGGTCGACCACACGATCGAGCACCAATCTTGCTGGCCATCGCGGGTCAACGGCAGAAACGCCAAAGGCCCCTCATCGGTGAAGCGCTGCCAGGCCGTGCCCTGGTGCCCGGCACTACAGCGCACGCTGGTGACGATGGCATGGTGCAGGTAATCCCATTCGCGGGTTTCGCAACCGGCCAGGCGCCGCACCGCCGAGTTGGCGCCGTCGGCGGCGATCACCAGTGGAGCACGCAGTTGCCGGCCATCCGCCAGGGTCAGCAACCACTCGTCCCCCGAGCGACGCAACTGCTCCAGCCGCGCATTGGGCAGCAGGCCGATGTCGCTGTCGTGCAGGCGCTCCAGCAGGCCATCCTGCACCACCCGGTTCTCGACGATATGGCCAAGCACCTGGGCATGCACGCTGGCGGCCGAGAAGTGAATCTGCCCGGTGCCGCTGCCATCCCACACATGCATGTCGGAATATGGCGTAGCACGCCGCTGGGCGATGCCGTCCCACGCGCCGAGGCGCTCGAGGATGCGCTGGCTGGCCGCCGACAACGCGCTGACACGCGGTTCGAAGGGCGCCTGGGCATCGAAGGGCTTGACCGTCAGCGGGCCGCCATCGAGCAAGAGGATTTGCAAGCCACTGTGGCGCAACGCCAGGGCCAGTGCACTGCCGACCATACCGGCACCGACAATCAACAGATCTGCGCGCATTTCCATGCCTTACGCCAGCCTCGCTTGCGGCTTGAGCCGCACGTATAGGGTTTTATCGACCCGCGCCACCAGCTCGCCGGCGCCATCGCGGATATCGACCTGCAATCGCGGCAGGCACTTCTTGCCGGTGGCGGTCTGCTGGCGGATGTCGTCCAGCAGCGCGTCATCGACGTGGAACTCGGCATACACCGGGCCTTTGCCCGGCGAGATGAAGTCGATGCTGGCGGCCTTGTCCCAGACGATGTAGTCGCGGCCCAACTGCTCGATCAGCAGCAGCATGTAGAAAGGGTCGACCATCGAATACAGGCTGCCGCCAAACTGGGTACCGACATAGTTGCGGTTCCAGCGGGTCAGCTTCATCGCCACCTTGACGCTGCGCAGGTCGGGGCTGATGGATTGCACGCGGATGCCCGCCCCCAGGTACGGCGGGTAGAGGTTCAGCATCCAGCGCAACATACGCGCACGACGTGCCAGTTTACGCGAGTTGCTCATGCCTGCCCCCGCGGATCGGGGCGGGTGCCCAGGCCCATGGCCTGGCGGGCGAACCAGCTTTTGGCCGGCGGCAGCAAGTCGAGCCCGAGCAGCCCCAGGTTACGCCCGGCGGCCAGCAAGGGCTGGTTGCTGCCGAACAACCGGGTGACCTGGTCGGAAAAGCCGATGGTCATGGCCTGGTCCAGACGCTGGCGCTTGGCGTAAGCCTGCAGCGTGGCCAGGTCGCCAGGCTGCTGCGGGCCGGCCAGCAATGCATCGGCCAGCGACTGCACATCGCGCAGCGACAGGTTGAAGCCCTGGCCGGCAATAGGGTGCAGGCTGTGCGCGGCATTACCCAGGACCACCAGGTGCGGCCGCACCTGCTCCTGGGCCTCGATCAGCGACAAGGGGTAAAGGTGCCGTGCCCCGACCTGGCGCAACGCGCCCAGGCGATAGCCAAACACGCCTTGCAGTTCGCGCAGGAAACTGCGCTCATCGATGTCGGCAAGGCGCCGCGCATCCATGCCCTGGCGGGTCCACACCAGCGCACAGCGGTTTTCCGGCAACGGCAGCAGGGCCATGGGGCCTTCTTCGGTGAAGCGCTCGAACGCCTGGCCGCCGTGGGCTTCACCCGGGGTGATGTTGGCAATCAACGCGCTCTGCTGGTAGGGCGTGTGACGCACGTGAATCCCCAACTGCTCGCGCAGGCCGGAACGGCCACCGTCGGCCAGTACCGCCAGGTCGCATTCCAGCTGGGTGTCGTCATTCAACCCCAGGCGGTAACCGCCTTCGATCGCCTCCATCGAGGTCACTTCCGCCGGGCAGCGCCAGCTCACCACGTCGCTGTCCAGCCCTTGCCACAGGCACTGGCCAAGCCAGGCATTTTCCACCACGTAGCCCAGCGCCGGCACACCCTCTTCCTGGGCATCCAGGCGGGTGGCGCCGAAACGGCCACGGTCGGACACGTGAATTTGCCGAATCGGCTCGGCACGGCGGCCGATAGCCTGCCACAGGCCATGCTGCTGGTAGATCTGCTGGGTGCCGAACGACAACGCCGAAGAGCGCGCATCGTAGCTGGGCTGGAAGCTGTCGCCGGGGGCGAACGGCTCGATCAGCAAGATCTTCCAGCCGCGCGCCTTGGCCCCGGCCTGCAGGGTCAAGGCCAGGCTTGCGCCCACCAGGCCACCGCCAATGATCGCCAGGTTCACGCGGTTCATGCCGCGTCCTTGCGGGCGGCCTGCATCAGCGCCTCGATCTCGGCAACCGTGCGCGGCACGCCCGAAGTCAGGATTTCACAACCTTGCCTGGTCACCACCACGTCGTCCTCGATCCTTACGCCAATGCCGCGCCATTTCCTGGCCACGGCCTGATTGTCGGCGCCTATGTAGATGCCCGGCTCGACGGTCAGCGCCATGCCGGGCTCCAGCACCCGCCACTCGCCGCCCACCTTGTACTCGCCCACGTCGTGCACATCCATGCCCAGCCAATGCCCGGCACGGTGCATGTAGAAGGCGCGATAGGCCTCGCTGTCGATCAGCGCCTGCACCTCGCCCGAAAGCAGGCCAAGTTCGACCAGGCCTTCGGTAATGACCTTCACGGTCGCCTCGTGGGCGTGGTTCCAGTGCTTGCCTGGGGCGATTTCGGCAAACGCCGCGGCCTGGGCCTTGAGCACAAGCTCGTAGATGGCCTTCTGCTCGGGGGAAAAGCGCCCGCTGACCGGGAAGGTGCGGGTGATGTCGCTGGCGTAGCAGTCGATTTCGCAACCGGCGTCGATCAGCACCAGGTCGCCATCCTTGAGCGGGGCGTCATTCTGCTGATAGTGCAGGATGCAGCCATTGCGCCCGGCCGCGACAATCGAGCCGTAGGCCGGCATCTTCGCGCCGCCCTTGCGGAACTCGTAGTCCAGTTCGGCTTCCAGGCTGTATTCGTGCAGCCCGGCCCGGCAGGCCTGCATGGCCCGCACATGTGCCCGCGCCGAGATGGCTGCGGCGGCACGCATCACCTTCACTTCCGCTGCCGATTTATACAGGCGCATGTCGTGCAGCAGATGATCCAGCGCAACGAACTCGTTCGGCGGCTGCGCGCCCAGGCGGGCCTTGGAGCGGATCACGTTGATCCAGTCCATCAGCCGCCGATCGAACTCGGGGTTGCTGCCCATGGCGCTGTACACCCGCTCGCGGCCTTCGATCAGGCCCGGCAGGATCTCGTCGATATCGGTGATGGGGAAGGCATCGTCGGCGCCGAAATCGCGCACCGCGCCTTCCTGGCCGGCCCGTAGCCCGTCCCACAGTTCGCGCTCCGGGTTGCGCTCACGGCAAAACAGTACGTACTCGCCATGTTCACGCCCCGGGATCAGCGCAATGACCGCCTCAGGCTCCGGAAAGCCGCTGAGGTACTGGAAGTCGCTGTCCTGTCGATACACGTGCTCGACGTCGCGGTTGCGGATGGCAACAGCGGCGGCGGGCAGGATGGCGATGCTGTTGGGGACCATCTGCGCCATCAGCGCCTTGCGCCGACGGGCATACTCGCCCTTGGGAATGTGGCTCATGGGCAGACTACCCCCGGTTGATCAGTGCAGCGATGGCTTGGGCGCGGGTGCGGCCGGCTTGGCCAGCTCGGAGAACAGCAGCAGAGGTGCCACGCGCAGGTACTCCATGACTTCCATGTAGTCGCTCTCGCCGTCTTCGGACTCTTCGAGGGCTTCCTGTACCTGGGAAATGGCCACCAGGTCCTGCAGCACATCCTTGGCTTCGTCAGACAAGTCCTTGCCGCCGGCATTCAGGCCGAAACCGGTAATGAAGCCTTGGCACCACTGGCCCAGCGCGGTGGCGCGGTCGCTCAGGGCGGCGTCGTCGGAAGGCAGCAACAGGACGATGGCCATGTCGTCGCTGGTCAGCTCGCCCTTGACCATTTCCTGCAGGCCGATCAGGGCGTTGCGCACGGTGTCACCCGGCTCGTTTTCCAGCAACTGGGCGGCATCGGCCAGCCAGGCATCGGCGTCGAAGCCGGCGCCGGCGCAGCTGCGGCCGACCAGCAGGCCGTGCAGTTCGGCCGGGGTGACAGGATGACCATTGCTCGAGAGCAGCATGGCGAAGGCGATGTAAGGCGATTGGGTATTGGGCATGGGCAGCTAGGCGCCAGACGGCGCAATGACTAGAATGGAGACCTTGTATCCTAGCACCGGCAGGCGCGCCAAGACCATCGGCACTGGCCGTCGCCGCCCAGGGAGAGGCATCATCGCCAGGTGACTCAACGACGGAGCGAATCGAGTGCAACCCACGCAAGAGAACGACCTTCAGGCACTGATGAGCCGATTCGAGTTGCTGATCGAACGCGTCGAGCAACTAAAACGGCAAAATGCACTCCTAGTAGCTCAGGAAAAATCCTGGCGCGAAGAGCGCGCCCACCTCATCGAAAAGAACGAGATCGCCAAGCGCAAGGTCGAGTCGATGATCTTACGCCTCAAGGCTCTGGAGCAAGACTCATGAGTTCAAGCAATAGCGTCACCGTGCAGATCCTCGACAAGGAATACTCGATCATCTGCCCGCCGGAAGAGCGCAACAACCTGGTCAGCGCCGCGCGCTACCTGGACGGCAAGATGCGCGAGATCCGCAGCAGCGGCAAGGTGATTGGCGCCGACCGCATCGCGGTCATGGCGGCATTGAACATTACCCACGAAATGCTGCATCGCCAGGAAGATCGCGCCGAAGCCCCGGCCAGCGGCGCCAACCGCGAACAGGTGCGTGACCTGCTGGATCGGGTAGACAAGGCTTTGTCCGACGACACGGATACCACAATCGGCTGAGATTGGTATACTGGCGCCACTCCCTGGTGGATGCGCCAGTCGGTTATGTCCCTGAGCCGATACGCACAACCACGGGGGTTGCACGCTGGGGCCGGTGTGCATGTCCGCCCGACGGAAAGCCTTAACGCCCCCTGCAATCTCCACCTTGAACTTTCGGGTTCAAGGGCTACACCGACAGCGGTCTGATCGGGGAGCCTGAATTTTTTTGCCCGCCCCTTCAGGCGGGCAATTCGTTTTGGCCCACCGTCCAGTGCCGGCCAGTACATCTGGGATCGCCCGTGCCATGACCGACACCGCGCCGCTCACCCGCCCCCAGCTCCGTCGCCTGCTTCGCAATGCCCGCCGCGCCCTTACCCCTGCCCAGCAACGCAAGGCCACCCTCGGCCTGTACCGCCAGCTGGCGCAACACCCATTGTTCCGCCGCGCCCGCCACATTGCCTTGTACCTGCCCAACGACGGCGAAATCGACCCTTGCCTGCTGCTGCGCGAAGCCCAGCGTCGCGGCAAGCGTACCTACCTGCCGGTGCTGCACGCCTGGCCGCGCACGCGCATGGTATTCCAGCGGTTCGAGCAGGGCGAAAAGCTCAAGCCCAACCGCTTCCGTATTCCAGAGCCGGTGACCGACCGCAAGCGGCAGCGACCGGTCTGGGCGCTGGACCTGATCCTGCTACCGCTGGTCGGTTTTGACGAAGTGGGCGGGCGTCTGGGAATGGGCGGCGGCTTTTATGATCGCAGCCTGGCCTACCAGGCGCGTCGGCAAACCTGGAAAAAACCATTGCTGCTGGGGCTGGCGCACGAATGCCAGAAGGTCGAGCGGCTGGCGCAGGCCAGCTGGGATGTACCACTGCAGGGGACGGTCTCGGACCGTGGCTGGTACCTGGCACCGCGTTGAGCGGCGCCAGCGGGGGCATCAACGTTGTGGCTGGCTGGCGTCGACCGGCATCTGGTAGGCGCTGTCCAGCTTGCGCTCCCACAAACCCTGCGCATAACCGGTAGTGACCACACCCAGGCCAAAAATGAACACCAGGATCCACAGCAGATCCGGCTTTTTGCGTTGATTCATTGAAGATTGCCCCCCAGGCAAACTGTTCAGTGCTTGGCGATTTTCTGGGTATCGCCAGCGCATCGCGCTTTAAACGGGGCGCATTTTCCGACAACCTGCGTCCGCACGCAAACCTTGACGCCAACCGGCTGTCGGTTTCGTGCAACAGGTTATTTCAAACCTTTTCAGGAGCAGCATCCATGGCCTATTGGCTGATGAAATCCGAGCCCGACGAACTCTCCATCGAAGGCCTCGGCCGCCTTGGCGAAGCGCGCTGGGACGGCGTGCGCAACTATCAGGCGCGTAATTTCCTGCGGGCCATGAATGTGGGTGACGAATTTTTCTTCTATCACTCCAGCTGCCCGCAACCGGGCATCGCCGGTATTGCCAGAATCACACGCGCGGCGTACCCCGACCCCACCGCGCTGGACCCACAAAGCCACTACTACGATGCCAAGGCCACGGCCGACAAGAACCCGTGGAGTGCGGTGGATGTGGCCCATGTGCAAACTCTGCCACGGGTGCTGGAACTGGGCAGGCTGAAACAGCAGTCCGGCCTGGCCGAGCTGCCGCTGGTGCAGAAAGGCAGCCGCCTGTCGGTGATGCCGGTGACACCCGAACAATGGGCGGTGATTGTCGCGTTGTGTTGAAACAGTGGCTAAGGTCAAGGGTTTGACCGATATCAACACGCCACGAATGGCCCCGCGCCATGATGTGGTGTGCAAAACCGCAAGGATGCAGATCGATGAACCGATACGCCCCCAGAATCTTCGCCACCGCGCTGATCGCCCTGCTCGCTGCAGCCGCAGGGCTGGGGTACTGGAAGTCGCTCCACGACCAGCTGCCCGAAGGCCTGAGCATGGGCAACGGCCGCCTCGAAGCCACCGAAGTGCAGATCGCCAGCAAGATCCCCGGCCGCTTGGCCGAAGTGCTGGTCGACGAAGGCGACAAGGTCACCCGCGGCCAGCTACTGGCGCGCATTGACACCCGCACCATGGAAGCCCAGCGCACCCAGGCCGAAGCCGAAGTGCTGCGCGCGCGGGAAAACTACGCCGCGGCCCAGGCCAGCGTACAGCTGCGCCAGAGCGAACTGTTGCTGGCCAGCCAGGACCTCAAGCGCGTGCGCGAAATCTTCCAGCGCAAATACGCCAGCCAGCAACTGCTCGACCAGCAACAGGCACGCTTTGACACCGCCAACGCCGCCGTGGTCGCCGCCCGCGCCCAGCTGGCAGCGATCAAAGCCGCCATCGGCGCAGCCGAAGCCCAGGTGGCCCAGCTCACCAGCGAAATCGACGACAGCAGCCTGCGTGCGCCCATCAACGGCATTATCCAGCTGCGCCTGGCCGAGCCCGGTGAAGTACTGGGTGCCGGCGGCCGCGTGCTGATGCTGATCGACCCCAGCGACCAGTACATGAACCTGTACCTGCCGGCTTCCACCAGCGGCAGGCTGACCGTAGGCGACCAGGCGCGCATTGTGCTCGACGCCCAGCCCGAGCGCGCCTTGCCGGCCAAGGTGGCCTTTGTCGCAGCCAAGGCCCAGTTCACCCCCAAGCAGGTCGAAACCCGCGACGAGCGGCAAAAGCTGGTGTTCCGCGTCAAGCTTCGCCTGACCGACCCCGGCGCAGTGCCGCAGGCCAAACCGGGTATGCCAGGCGCCGGGTATGTGCGCACGGCTGAGGTGGACTGGCCGGCCAACCTGCAATGAACGCCCCGGCACTGCTGGCCGAGGGCATCGGCCACCGCTACGGCGACCTGGTGGCCTTGCACACCCTCGGCTTCAGCCTGCCTGCGGGCACCCGCTGCGCGCTGATCGGCCCTGACGGCGCCGGCAAATCGACCTTGCTGGGGTTGATCGCCGGCGTTAAACGGCTGCAACAGGGCGAGCTGCAGGTGCTGGGTGGCTCGATCCGCCAGCGCCGTCATCGCGCGGCGCTGTACCCAAAAGTGGCGTTCATGCCGCAGGGGCTGGGCAATAACCTGTACCCGGAGCTGTCGATCAGCGAGAACATCCGCTTTTTCGCCACCCTGTTCGGCCTGGGCCGCCGCGAGTGCGAACAGCGCATGGCCAATCTGCTGCAGGCCACCGACCTGCAACGCTTTGCCGAGCGCCCGGCCGGCAAGCTGTCGGGTGGAATGAAGCAGAAGCTGGGGCTGTGCTGCGCGCTGATCCACGAGCCGGACCTGCTGATCCTCGACGAACCCACGACCGGCGTCGACCCGCTGTCGCGGCGGCGCTTCTGGGAGCTGGTCGAACAGGTTCGCGCACAGCGCCCGCAGCTGACCCTGCTGGTGGCGACCGCCTACATGGAAGAGGCCGAACAATTCGAGCATTGCCTGATGCTCGATGGCGGCCGCCTGCTGGCCGCCGGCCCCAGCCACGACTTGGCTGCGGTCACCCCCAGCGGTAAGCTGGACGACGCCTTCACCCACTACCAGGGCGAGGGCAAGGCGCAGCAGCAACCCTTGCGCATCCCGCCGCGCCCGGCCACCGACAGCCCGGTCGCCATCGAGGCCCACGACCTGACACTGCGCTTTGGCGACTTCACGGCGGTGAACAAGGTCAGTTTCGCCATTGGCCGTGGCGAGATCTTCGGCTTCCTCGGCTCCAACGGCTGCGGCAAGACCACCACCATGAAAGTGCTCACCGGGCTGATGCCGGCCAGCGAGGGCAGCGCCAGCCTGCTCGGCCGCCCGGTGGACGCCAGTGACCTGGGCACGCGCAAGCGGGTCGGGTTCATGTCGCAGAGTTTCTCGCTGTATGGCGAGCTCAGCACCCGGCAGAACCTGGCCTTGCATGCCCGCCTGTTCGACCTGCCCAAAGCCGAGAGCGCCCAACGCATCGATGAGCTGATCGAGCGCTTCGACCTCGCCGCTATTGCCGACCAACCGTCCGGCGCCCTGCCCCTTGGCCTGCGCCAGCGCCTGTCATTGGCGGTGGCGGTGCTGCATCGCCCGGAAGTGTTGATTCTCGATGAACCGACCTCCGGCGTCGATCCAGCCGCTCGCGACGACTTCTGGCGCCTGCTGGTGGAATTGTCACGCGAACAGGGCGTGACCATTTTCCTCTCCACCCACTTCATGAACGAAGCCCAGCGCTGCGACCGCATCTCGTTGATGCATGCCGGGCGGGTACTGGCCTGCGACACCCCCGATGCCCTCCAGCGCCAGTACCACGGGGACACTTTGGAGGACGCGTTCGTGCGTTGCCTGGAGCAGGCCCAGGAGCTCGCGCCGCCAGCCGCGGACAACGCCGTGCTGGAGCAGGCAGCTACGCCCGCTCCGCCGCTGCGCCAGGGCTTCAGCCTGCGCCGCCTGCTGGCGGTGGCCAGCCGTGAGGGTAAGGAACTGCTGCGCGACAAGGTACGCCTGGCCTTCGCCCTGGCAGGCGCGCTGTTCATGATGGTGATCTTCGGCTACGGCATTTCGCTGGACGTAGAAAACCTTGCCTTCGCCGTGCACGACCAGGACCAGAGCCCGCAAAGCCGGGCCTACCTTGAGGCCTTCCGTGGCTCACGCTATTTTGCCGAACAGGCGCCGATTCGTGACAACCGCGAGATGCACCAGCGTTTGCAACGCTCGGAAATCAAACTGGCGCTGGAGATTCCGCCCGGCTTTGGCCGCGACCTGTACGCCGGGCGCCAACCGGTGGTGGCGGCCTGGCTCGACGGCGGCATGCCGTTCCGCGCAGAAACCAGCCGCAACTACGTGGAAGCCGTGCATCAGGCCAACCTTGAGCAACTGGCAAAGGCCAGCCCAGAGCCGCAGCCGCGTCAGGAGCTGGTGCGCCTGGAAACACGTTTTCGTTACAACCAGGACGTGGTCAGCGTGAATGCCATCGGCCCCGGCGTGATGGCGCTGATCCTGGCCTTCATCCCGGCCATGCTCACCGCGCTGGGCATTGTCCGCGAGAAAGAGCTCGGCTCCATCACCAACTTCTACGCCACCCCCCTCACCCGCCTGGAGTTCCTGCTTGGCAAGCAGATGCCTTACCTGGCCGTGAGCCTGATCAACCTGGCGCTGCTGGTGGCCATGAACCGCTGGCTGTTCGCCGTGCCGCTCAAGGGCAGCGTGCTGGCCCTGGCCTGTGGTGGCGTGGCCTACCTGCTGGCCACCACCAGCCTGGGGCTGTTGATCTCGGCCTTCACCCGCACCCAGATCGCGGCCATCCTGGGCACCATGATCATCACCAGCCTGCCAACCATCCAGTTTTCCGGGCTGATCGTGCCACGCTCGTCGCTGGACGGCGCAGCGGCGGTGATGGGCCAGCTGTTCCCGGCGGGCTACTTTCTCGATATCGCGGTCGGCACCTTCACCAAGGCGCTGGGGCTGCGTGAGCTGTGGCCGCAGTGCCTGATCCTGCTGGGCTTCTTCGCGGCCTTCACGGGCCTGAGCCTGGCCATGTTGAAGAAGCAGGAGGCCTGACATGTCGCGCCTGAACCACACCCTGCGCCTGGGCCTGAAAGAACTGACCAGCCTGCGCCATGACAGCGTGCTGCTGCTGTTCCTGCTGTATGCCTTCAGCGTGGCGATCTACATGCCGGCCGCCGGCTCGGTGATCGGCGTACACAACGCCAGCGTCGCGGTAGTGGACGAAGACCACAGCCTGCTGTCGCGCAAATTGACCCAGGCCCTGCAACCGCCCGAGTTCCAGCCCGCCGTGTCGCTGCCCGCAGAACGCCTGGACCAGGCCATGGACAGCGGCGAGTACACCTTCGTGATCAACGTACCGGTGAACTTCCAGAGCGACCTGCTGGCCGGGCGCTCGCCGGAGCTGCAGGTCAACGTCGACGCCACGGCCATGAGCCAGGCGTTCATGGGCGCCGGCTACATCGGCCGCATCTTCGAGCGCGAGCTGCTCGACTACAGCCAGCGCGGCAACGTGCAAAGCCCGGTGCTGATCAACCCCAAGGCGCTGTTCAACCCCAACCTTGAGGGGGGCTGGTTCCTGGCGGTGATCCAGATCGTCAACAACATCACCATCCTGGCGATCATCCTCACCGGCACCGCGCTGCTGCGCGAGCGTGAGCATGGCACCCTCGACCACCTGCTGGTGCTGCCGCTCACCGCACTGGAAATCATGCTGGCGAAAATCGGCAGCAACGCGCTGGTGGTGGTGATCTGCACGTGGGTTTCGCTGGTGGTGGTCGTGAAAGGCGCGCTGGGTGTGCCGCTGTCCGGCTCGATGGGGCTGTTTCTGGCCGTGACCGCGCTGTACCTGTTCGCCAGTACCGCGCTGGGCATCTTCCTCGCCACCCTGGCACGCTCGACGCCGCAGTTCGGCCTGCTGGCAATCCCGGTGATCATCCCGATGCTGTTGCTGTCTGGCGGCAGCACACCCCTGGACAGCATGCCCCAATGGCTGCAATGGGTGATGCAGGGGTCACCGTCGACGCACTTTGTCAGCCTGGGCACTGCGATCCTGTTCCGGGATGCCGGCTGGGCGGTGGTTTGGCCGGATATCCTGGCGCTGGCGCTGATCGGCCTGGTGTTTTTCAGCGTCGCCCTGGCGCGGTTTCGCCGCAGCCTGGCCTCATGACACCTCAGGATCTATGGTCGGCAACTGTGGGAGCGGGCAAGCCCGCTCCCACATTGATCACTGCACGATCAGGTTGTTGAACAGCAGGTCTTCGACGATCGGCTTGCCTTCTTCCGCTTCCAGCACCTGCTGCACCTGCTTCAACGCCTCCTGGCGAAGGTGTTCCTTGGCCTCGACGTTGCTCATGTTGTCCACGGTCTGCTGGGTGAACAGTGCTACCAGCTGGTTGCGGATCAGAGGTTCGTGATGCTTTACCGCCTTGGCCGCTTCGTCACCGGTCACGCGCAGGGCCACGTCGGCCTTGTACACGCGCAGCCGCGGGCCGCCGTCGAGGGCATAGTTGCCGACAAAGGGCGGGCTCAGGCTGATGTAGGCGACCTTGGGCGCCCCTTCCTTGGCTTCCTCGGCCATGGCCGCAGCCGGCAGCAGCAGCGCCAGTACCATCAAGATCCACGCTTTCACGAATTCGCTCCTCAATACAGTTGGCGCCAGCTTACCCAGCACGCCGCTCAAACCCAAGCCCGGGCTTATGCCGGCCCATCAGGGCGGACCATGCTCGTTGACCCGGCAAGCGGCCCTCCTACACTTATCGGCCACTACCCGCAAAGGAATAGCCCCGATGAAAGCTGTGTTGTGCAAAACCCTGGGTCCGGCGCGCGATCTGGTACTGGAAGACGTGGCCAGCCCGCAGCCCAGGAAAAACGAGATCCTGCTGGATGTGCGGGCCGCCGGTGTCAATTTCCCCGACACCCTGATCATCGAAGGCAAATACCAGTTCCAGCCACCGCTGCCGTTCTCACCCGGCGGCGAAGCCGCAGGCGTGGTGGCCGCGGTCGGGGAAAAAGCCGGCGCGCTGAAGGTCGGCGAGCGGGTCATGGCGCTCACCGGCTGGGGTGCTTTCGCCGAGCAGGTGGCGGTGCCTTTCTACAACGTACTGCCGATCCCGGCCAGCATGGACTTCACCACCGCTGCCGCCTTCGGCATGACCTATGGCACCTCGATGCACGCCCTGCGCCAGCGCGGCCAACTGCAAGCAGGCGAGACGCTGCTGGTACTGGGCGCATCCGGTGGGGTCGGTCTGGCGGCGGTGGAAATCGGCAAGGCCATGGGCGCGCGGGTGATCGCGGCAGCCAGCAGTGCCGAGAAACTGGCCGTGGCCAAGGCGGCCGGGGCAGATGAGCTGATCGACTACACCCAGGCCAGCCTGCGCGAAGAAATCAAGCGGCTGACCGGTGGCCAGGGCGTGGACGTCATTTACGACCCCGTGGGGGGCGAGCTGTTCGAGCAGGCAGTGCGCGGGCTGGCCTGGAATGGCCGACTGCTGGTAGTGGGGTTTGCCAGCGGCAGCATTCCACAGCTGGCGGCCAACCTGGTGCTGCTCAAGGGCGCGGCGGTGCTGGGGGTGTTCTGGGGGGCGTTTGCACAGCGCCAGCCCGAGGATAACGCGGCCAACTTCAAGCAGCTGTTTGCCTGGCATGCCGAAGGCAAGTTGAAGCCGCTGGTGTCGCAGACTTATCCACTGGCCGAGGCCGGGGCTGCCATCGAGAAACTGGGGCAGCGGCAGGCTGTGGGTAAGTTGGTGGTGTTGATGCATTGATTATTCTGGGGCCGCACAGCGGCCCCAAAACCTCAAACTTCACGCAGGTTATGGCAACGCCTGAACCGCGCCTCCAGGTTGCGATCTGGCATCTGGTGGCTGCGCAAGGCATTCAAGGTCTGCTCGACATAGTCGCGCGTAGTGCCATAACGCCCCTTGGCACTGGCCAGGATCTGACTGAGCAAGGTATCCGGCAGGTTGCCCGCATAGCACGGCAAATGCCGCTCCAGCACAAAGCCCAAGGCCTGCACTTTGCTGCCATCGCCCAGCCGGCAGCTAAGCCAGTGCGGCCGGTAGGCCGGGTACGGCATCTCCCGTTGCCACAGGGCCATCAACGAGTCATCCAGGCTGCTTTCATCCAGCCGATAGGCAAAGCCGCTGCAGGAGCCACCACGGTCCAGGCCGAACACCAGCCCTGGGGTTTCCGGGGTGCCACGGTGCTCGTGCGACCACAGGTACAAGCCCCGGTGATAACCATGCACCCGCGCCCGCTGGCGTTCCACCGAACTGCACTCCGGGCGCCAGATCAATGAACCATAAGCGAACAGCCACACGGGCCCGCCCTGATGCCGAGACATGGTCGTCTTCATGGAGTTGAACAACTGGTCGTGAGTATGTTGCTGACCGAAGTCGAGTGCCGGAGGGTATGATACTTCCCAAGACATACTTTCAAGTGCCGACATAAGCTGCCGCCATTATCCCTATGAACTACGGATGTAGCGAGATTCGATTGAGATACGCCCCAAGCCTCTGTAGCAAGGGCGCTTGCAGTAACCATAGGCCAGAATTGCAGGAATACTCAAGCCCTCGCGGCAGAGTTTCATGCGCGGTTCCGACGACTGGGAATTACTGTTTCGGCAACTGTGAAAGTTATTAGCCAAGGCGGTAACAATTACCGCCTTATACCCACTCTTTCAAACTTCGGTTATTAACCGCGTGGCGCGTAGGCAAACACATCCGCACGCATGCGGTGTGCATCCATGCCGGCTTCGACCAAGGCGTCGAGGGTGGCATAGATCATGTTCGGTGAACCGCTGGCATATACATGCACGGTATTGAGGTCGGCGATGTCCTCGCAGACCGCCTCATGCAGCATGCCGCAGCGGCCTTCCCAGCCGCACAGGTCGCTGACGACCTGGTGCAGAAACAGGTTGGGCAGGCGCTGCCATTCGTCCCAGTGCTCGATCTGGTAGAAGTCTTCGGGCCGACGCACGCCCCAGTACAGGTGTACCGGGTGTTTGAAGCCGTTGGCGCGGCAATGCTCGAGCAGGCTGTGCATCTGGCCCATGCCGGTGCCGGCGGCAATCAGCACCAGTGGCCCGTCGGGCAGCTCGGCCAGGTGGGTGTCGCCAAACGGCATTTCGATGCGTGCCAAGCCATCACGCTTGAGCTGCTCGATCAGTTGCAATGCACTTGGCTCACGCGCCAGCACGTGCAGCTCCAGCTCTCGCCCTGCGTGGGGTGCGGAGGCCAGCGAAAACGCGGCAGGCTTGCCGCCCTCGCGCTCGATCATCAGGTACTGCCCGGCGTGGTATCGCAGTGGCTTGCCGGCTGGCGCACGCAGGCGCACCCGCCAGACGTCGCCACCAACGTCGACGCATTCACTGACGCTGCACGCCAGCTTGCGTACCGGCAGCTCGCCCAGGGCGAGCACACCATCCCAGAGCAAAACACAGTCCTCCAGCGGTTCGGCAATGCAGGTAAACAGCTCGCCATGGTCACGGACTTCGCCGTCCTGGCGTACCCGCCCTTCGACCAACAACGCGGCGCAGACATGGCAATTGCCATTGCGGCAGCTATTCGGGCAGTCATAGCCCAACCGCCGCGCTCCATCCAGGATCCGTTCCCCGGGTTCGAGCGCCAGCACCGCCCCGGACGGCTGCAACGTTACCTGCATCAATCTATTCCCAACTGATCCCACAGCTCATCGATACGGCGGGTGACGGCTTCGTCCTTGACGATGACCCGCCCCCATTCGCGTGTAGTCTCGCCCGGCCACTTGTGCGTGGCGTCCAGGCCCATCTTCGACCCCAGCCCCGATACCGGCGACGCGAAGTCCAGGTAGTCGATCGGCGTGTTGTCGATCATCACCGTATCACGCTTGGGGTCCATGCGCGTGGTGATGGCCCAGATCACATCGTTCCAGTCACGGGCGTTGATATCGTCATCGGTGACAATAACGAACTTGGTGTACATGAACTGTCGCAGAAACGACCACACACCCAGCATCACGCGCTTGGCGTGGCCCGGGTACTGCTTTTTCATGGTGACCACCGCCATGCGGTACGAGCAGCCTTCCGGCGGCAGGTAGAAGTCGGTGATTTCCGGGAACTGCTTCTGCAGGATCGGCACGAACACTTCGTTCAATGCCACGCCGAGAATCGCCGGCTCATCTGGCGGCCGGCCCGTGTAGGTGCTGTGGTAGATCGGCTTCTGCCGGTGGGTAATGCGCTCGACGGTGAACACCGGGAAGCTGTCCACTTCGTTGTAGTAGCCGGTATGGTCGCCATACGGGCCTTCCGGGGCCATTTCGCCCGGGTGGATCACGCCTTCCAGGATGATTTCGGCGGTGGCCGGTACCTGCAGGTTGCTGCCACGGCACTTGACCAGCTCGGTGCGATTGCCGCGCAGCAGGCCGGCGAAGGCATATTCGGAGAGGGTGTCCGGCACCGGGGTCACGGCACCGAGGATGGTCGCCGGGTCAGCACCCAGGGCCACGGCAACCGGGAACGGCTGGCCGGGGTTTTTCTCGCACCACTCACGATAGTCGAGGGCGCCCCCACGGTGGCTCAGCCAGCGCATGATGACCTTGTTGCGGCCAATGACCTGCTGGCGGTAGATGCCCAGGTTCTGGCGGTCCTTGTTCGGGCCGCGGGTGACGGTAAGGCCCCAGGTGATCAGCGGCGCCACGTCGCCTGGCCAGCAGTGCTGGATCGGCAGTGCGCCGAGGTCGACATCATCACCCTCGACCACCACTTCCTGGCATACCGCGTCCTTGACGACCTTCGGCGCCATCGACACGACCTTCTTGAAGATCGGCAGCTTGGACCAGGCGTCCTTCAGGCCCTTGGGTGGCTCGGGCTCCTTGAGGAAGGCCAGCAGCTTGCCGATTTCTCGCAGTTCTTCGACCGACTCGGCGCCCATGCCCATCGCCACGCGTTCGGGGGTGCCGAACAGGTTGCCCAGCACCGGAATGTCGAAGCCGGTGGGCTTTTCGAACAGCAATGCCGGGCCCTTCGCACGCAGGGTGCGGTCGCAGACCTCGGTCATTTCCAGGACTGGGGAGATCGGAACCTGGATGCGCTTGAGCTCGCCGCGCTGTTCCAGGCCACGGATGAAGTCGCGCAAGTCGCGATACTGCATGCAAAAGCCTCGTGTTGGCCGTATCGGTCGGGGTGCAGAGTGTAGCGCCGTTCGGGCATGGTTTGGGGGCAAAAATGCATTGGTGACCGCTTCACGCCTTGGTCGGGACGCTTACCTTGCGCCTCACCGATTATGCGATACAACCTTTGACAACCCGATTCCAAGGGCCTGCAGCACCTTCAACACAGTCGACAATCTCGGGTCCCCATCAGCAGCCAAGGCTCGATAGAGGTTTGGACGCGCAAGCCCCGTGGCCTGGGACAGATTACCCATCCCACCACGCGCTTCCGCTACGCGCCGAACCGCCGTCAGAAAACCTGCGGCGCCACCAGGCTCATCGATTTCTTCAAGCGCAACCGCAAGATAATCGATGGCGAAAGACTCATCCTTGCGGAGCATTTCGAGAACACTTTCTTCATGCGAGCGTGTGCCGGTCATAGCGCTACCTTATGCCTCTGCCACAGAGATCTGGCTTGATCAATATCGGCCTGCTGCCGGTCTTTCGTGCCACCTCCGAGCAGGAAAATGATCTTCCGCCCGGAGATGGCGTAATAGACGCGATAGCCTGGCCCGAAGTCCAGTTTCATCTCGAACACGCCATCACCCACTGGTTGGGTCACGCCAAAATAGCCCTGCGCCGCCCGGTCGACCCTTGTAGTGATTCGCGCCTTCACCCTTGTGTCACGAATGGTGTTCAGCCATGCCTGGTAAGCATCCACATCATTAGCGGATAGAACGTGATGAACTGCGTACATCCAAGTGTACCTTATAAGAGACATCCGTGTGACGATTCATCAACCAGCCCGGCTTCGCTGGTCTTCGGGAGGCAGGAGGCAAATGCCTGGATCAGGCAGGCCCCCACGCCACAAGCAGCATGTTGGCCTTCGTTCGACGTGCTGGCGAACGGTCTTTTGTGACAAACAGCAAAAAGCCGGGTTTCCCCGGCTTTTGCGTGATGCCTGCGAAGCTTACTTGCGCTTCATCGACAGGAAGAACTCGTCGTTGGTCTTGGTCTGCTTGAGCTTGTCGACCAGGAACTCGATGGCAGCGATTTCGTCCATCGGGTGCAGCAGCTTGCGCAAAATCCACATGCGCTGCAGTTCGTCGTCGGCAGTCAGCAGCTCTTCGCGGCGGGTACCGGAACGGTTGATGTTGATGGCCGGGAACACGCGCTTCTCGGCGATGCGGCGGTCCAGCGGCAGCTCCATGTTGCCGGTGCCCTTGAACTCTTCGTAGATCACTTCGTCCATCTTCGAGCCGGTTTCGACCAGCGCGGTGGCGATGATGGTCAGCGAACCGCCTTCCTCGATGTTACGCGCGGCGCCGAAGAAGCGCTTCGGCTTCTCCAGGGCGTGGGCGTCGACACCACCGGTCAGCACCTTGCCGGAGCTCGGGATCACGGTGTTGTAGGCACGCGCCAGACGGGTGATGGAGTCCAGCAGGATGACCACGTCCTTCTTGTGCTCGACCAGGCGCTTGGCCTTCTCGATCACCATTTCGGCAACCTGCACGTGGCGGGTTGGCGGCTCGTCGAAGGTGGAAGCAACCACTTCGCCGCGCACGGTGCGCTGCATTTCGGTCACTTCTTCCGGGCGCTCGTCGATCAGCAGCACGATCAAGTGGCACTCGGGATTGTTACGGGTGATGTTGGCCGCGATGTTCTGAAGCATGATGGTCTTGCCTGCTTTTGGCGGGGCGACGATCAGGCCACGCTGGCCTTTGCCGATCGGGGCGCACAGGTCGATGACGCGACCGGTCAGGTCTTCGGTGGAGCCGTTACCGGCTTCCATCTTCAGGCGCTTGTTCGGGAACAGCGGCGTCAGGTTTTCGAACAGGATCTTGTTCTTCGCGTTTTCCGGACGGTCGAAGTTGATGGTATCAACCTTCAGCAGGGCGAAGTAACGCTCCCCTTCCTTCGGCGGGCGGATCTTGCCGACGATGGTGTCGCCGGTACGCAGGTTGAAACGGCGGATCTGGCTGGGCGAGACGTAGATATCGTCCGGGCCGGCCAGGTAGGACGCATCAGCCGAGCGCAGGAAACCGAAACCATCCTGGAGAATCTCCAGCACGCCGTCACCCGAAATCTCTTCGCCGCTCTTCGCGTGCTTCTTCAGCAGGGCGAAGATCACGTCCTGTTTGCGCGAACGGGCCATGTTCTCGATGCCCATCTGTTCGGCCATTTCCAAAAGATCGGTAATCGGCTTTTGCTTGAGTTCAGTCAGGTTCATAAGGGGAGTGACGTAATCATGTAAGAAGGGAGAATTAAGCTTCTGGCTTAATGAGGCCGCGCCGCTAGATGGCGACAGGATCGCGTACTGATTCGAATTAGGGATGCTTCGGCGACGGCGTGTAGAGGGCACTGGAAAAGCAGTGCGAGGCCGAATGTAACACTTGCTTTTTTCTGCGTCTAGTGCTCTGGAAAAGAAAAACCCCGCATTTGCGGGGCTTTTTTCACATCACAGGTGGGCGTCGAGGAACGCGGCCAGCTGCGACTTGGAAAGCGCGCCAACCTTGGTGGCTTCGACGTTACCGTTCTTGAACAGCATCAGCGTCGGGATACCACGCACGCCGTGCTTGGCCGGGGTTTCCTGGTTCTCGTCGATATTCAGCTTGGCGACGGTCAGCTTGCCCTCGTAGGTAGCAGCGATATCGTCCAGAACCGGAGCGATCATCTTGCATGGGCCGCACCATTCAGCCCAGTAGTCGACCAGCACCGGGCCTTGAGCCTGCAGTACGTCGGCTTCGAAGCTGGCGTCGGTGACGTGTTTGATTTTGTCGCTCATGGAAATCTCCAAGGTCGTAAGCAATAAAAAACGTTGCCCATCATAGCCGCCCCCGCCGCCGACAGGAAGCCACGGACGATTGACTGTAACTATAGTTGTGCAAGACGCCGCGAATCGAAACTGTCATACAGCCGTCATAGAATCGAATGGCACATTGCCTTGCATCAAGGCGAGCACATCGGCTGCGTGTCACGCGTTGGCGTCAGCCTGCTATCGTGGCACGATTGCCGGGTTAACGACCGAGAACAACCAGATCATGCCGCATACCATCGCGAAGAACCTGTCCCTGATCGCCGCCATCGACCTTGGCTCCAACAGTTTTCACATGGTCGTGGCCAAGGCCCACCATACCGAAATCCGCATTCTCGAGCGGCTCGGCGAGAAGGTTCAGCTTGCCGCCGGCATCGACGAAGAACGCAAACTCAGTGAAGAGGCAATGGAACGAGGCCTGGATTGCCTCAAGCGCTTTTCGCAGCTGATCAACGGCATGCCCGCAGGCTCCGTGCGTATCGTCGGTACCAACGCCTTGCGCGAAGCGCGCAACCGTAACGAATTCATCCAGCGCGCCGAAGCCATCCTCGGCCACCCGGTGGAGGTCATCTCCGGCCGTGAAGAGGCGCGCCTGATCTACCTGGGTGTGTCGCACACCCTGGCCGACACCCCCGGCAAGCGCCTGGTGGCGGACATCGGCGGCGGCAGTACCGAATTCATCATCGGCCAGCGCTTCGAGCCGCTGCTGCGCGAAAGCCTGCAGATGGGCTGCGTCAGCTTCACCCAGCGCTACTTCCGCGACGGCAAGATCACCCCGGCCCGCTACGCCCAGGCCTACACGGCCGCGCGCCTGGAGCTGATGAGCATCGAGCATGCCCTGCATCGCCTGACCTGGGACGAGGCCATCGGCTCGTCCGGCACCATCCGCGCCATCGGGGCCGCCATCAAGGCCGGTGGCCTGGGCAATGGTGAGGTCAACGCCGAGGGCCTGGCCTGGGTCAAGCGCAAGCTGTTCAAGCTGGGGGAAGTCGACAAGATCGACTTCGACGGCATCAAGCCGGACCGCCGCACGATCTTCCCGGCGGGTATGGCTATTCTCGAAGCGATTTTCGACGCGCTGGAACTGCAGCGCATGGACCACTGTGACGGCGCCCTGCGCGAAGGTGTGCTGTTCGACCTGCTCGGCCGCCACCACCATGAAGACGTGCGCGAACGCACCCTCAACTCGTTGATGGAGCGTTACCACGTGGACCAGGGCCAGGCTGCGCGCGTGGAACGCAAGGCGCTGCATGCTTTCGACCAAGTGGCCGATGCCTGGGGGCTGAAAGACGGAAATTGGCGCGATCTGCTGGGCTGGGCCGCGAAAGTGCACGAAGTAGGCCTCGATATCGCCCACTATCACTACCACAAGCACGGCGCCTACCTGATCGAGCACTCCGACCTTTCGGGCTTCTCCCGCGAGGACCAGCAGATGATGGCCTTGCTGGTACGCGGCCACCGCCGCAACATCCCCAAGGACAAGTTCGCCGAGCTGGGTGACGAAGGCATCAAGCTGCTGCGCCTGTGCGTGCTGCTGCGTTTCGCCATTCTGTTTCACCACATCCGTGGCAACCAGCAGATGCCGAAGGTGGTGCTCAAGGCTGGCGATGCAAGCCTGGATGTGGCCTTCCCTGAAGGCTGGCTGGAACAGAACCAGCTGACCCAGGCCGACTTCGCCAACGAGGCGGAGTGGCTGGCCCGGGTCGGCTTCGTTCTCAGCGTACGTTGAGGACCGGGTTGCTCAGGCGCTCCAGCAGGGTCGCCTGGGCACTGCGCGGGTTCTGGTTGCCGGTCGGGGTGATGCGCACGTAGCGCCCGTCTGGCTGCAAGGTCCAGGCGTGGGTGTTGTCGGTCAGGTAGCCTTCCAGCTCCTTCTTCACCCGCAGCAACAGCTTCTTGCCTTCCACCGGGAAGCAGGTCTCGACGCGCTTGTCGAGGTTGCGCTCCATCCAGTCGGCACTGGACAGGTAGATCTGCTCTTCGCCGCCATTGAGGAAGTAGAACACCCGCGTGTGCTCAAGGAAGCGGCCGATGATCGAGCGCACCTGGATATTGTGTGAAACCCCCGGAATGCCTGGGCGCAGGCAGCACATGCCACGCACCACCAGGTCGATCTTCACACCCGACTGGCTGGCCTTGTACAGTGCCTTGATGACCTTGGCGTCGGTCAGCGAGTTGAACTTGGCAATGATGTGCGCGGGCTTGCCTTCGAGGGCAAACTGGGTTTCGCGCGCAATCATGTCGAGCATGCCCTTCTTCAGGGTGAACGGCGCGTGCAGCAGCTTTTTCATGCGCAGCGTCTTGCCCATGCCGATGAGCTGGCTGAACAGCTTGCCGACGTCCTCGGTGAGGGCGTCGTCTGAGGTCAGCAAGCTGTAGTCGGTGTACAGGCGGGCATTGCCGGCGTGGTAGTTGCCGGTGCCCAGGTGCGCATAACGCACGATCTCGCCCTGCTCGCGACGCAGGATCAACATCATCTTGGCGTGGGTCTTGAAACCGACCACGCCGTAGATCACCACCGCACCGGCCGCTTGCAGGCGGCTGGCCATCTGCAGGTTGGACTCTTCGTCGAAGCGCGCGCGCAGTTCGATCACCGCGGTGACCTCCTTGCCGTTACGCGCAGCGTCCACCAGGGCATCGACAATTTCCGAGTTGGCCCCGGACCGGTACAGGGTCTGGCGCACGGCGAGCACGTGCGGGTCCTTGGCGGCCTGGCGCAGCAGGTCGACCACCGGGGTAAAGGACTCGAAGGGGTGCATCAGCAGTATGTCCTGCTTGCTGATCACGCTGAAAATGTTGTCGGCGTTCACCAGCAGCTTGGGGATCGCCGGGGTGAACGGCGTGTACTGAAGCTCAGGGTGGCTGTCCAGGCCGGTAATGCTGAACAGGCGGGTGAGGTTGACCGGGCCATTGACCTGGTACAGCTCGCTTTCGCTGAGGCTGAACTGCTTGAGCAGGTAGTCCGACAGGTGTTTCGGGCAGGTGTCGGCCACCTCCAGGCGCACGGCGTCGCCGTAACGGCGCGAGAACAGCTCGCCGCGCAGGGCGCGGGCCAGGTCGTCGACTTCTTCGGAGTCCAGCGCCAGGTCGGCGTTACGGGTCAGGCGGAACTGGTAGCAGCCCTTCACCTTCATGCCCTGGAACAGGTCGTCGGCGTGCGCGTGGATCATCGACGACAGGAACACGTAGTTGGCACCCGGGCCGCCCACCTCTTCAGGCACGCGGATAACCCGGGGCAGCAGGCGCGGGGCCGGGATGATCGCCAGGCCCGAGTCGCGACCGAAGGCATCGACCCCCTCCAGCTCGACGATGAAGTTGAGGCTCTTGTTCACCAGCAGCGGGAACGGGTGGGTCGGATCGAGGCCGATCGGGGTGATGATCGGGGCAATTTCGTCGCGGAAATAGCGGCGCACCCAGGTCTTGAGCTTGGGCGTCCAGTAACGGCGGCGAATGAAGCGGATCTGGTGCTTTTCCAGCTCCGGCAGCAGCACGTCGTTGAGGATCGCGTACTGGCGCTCTACCTCGATATGCACCAGCTCGCTGATACGCGCCAGCGCCTGGTGCGGCTGCAGGCCGTCGGCACCGGCCTGTTCACGGGCGAAGTTGATCTGCTTCTTCAGGCCGGCGACGCGGATCTCGAAGAACTCGTCGAGGTTGCTGGAGAAGATCAACAGGAACTTGAGGCGTTCGAGCAGTGGGTAGTTCTCGTCCAGGGCCTGTTCCAGGACGCGGATGTTGAACTGCAGCTGCGAGAGTTCGCGATGAATGTACAGGCTGCTGTCGTCCAGGCCGGGGACGGTTATTGCCGGGGCCGGCGCGGGCGCGGGCGCCGCGGCCACAGGCTCGGCGACCTGCTCCTCTACAGGCTCCGGCTCGGGCGCCGGCGGCAGGTCTGGCGGGGTCTGCACCAACTCTTCCGGGAGCTCCTGGGCTTCCTTGATCGCGACAGGGGTGAGCACTTCATTATTCATCTGGCGTTCCTGAGGACGTTAACGCCCTATCATCAATTGAGCGGCAAGATAAGCGCCCATTATGACGCCTGTGTTACACACCAGGGCAAGCCATGGCGCGTGGCCTCTGGCATTGTCTGTGTAGGAATTGTTCACGTCGAGACACATTTGGACACTTTCACGAATGCGCGCGAAGGGGTAGGCTGCGCGTTCATTTCGCCAGCACCTCAGAAAATGCTTCAACAATTCCTGCAGGATTTCGGCTACTTTGCCCTTTTTCTAGGCACCTTCTTCGAAGGCGAGACCATCCTGGTGCTTGCGGGTTTCCTTGCATTCCGTGGGTACATGGACATCAAGCTGGTGTGCCTGGTGGCGTTCCTCGGCAGCTATGCCGGCGACCAGCTGTGGTACTTCATGGGCCGCCGCCACGGGCGCAGGATCCTGGCGCGCAAACCACGCTGGCAAGCAATGGGTGACCGGGCGCTGGACCACATCCGCCGCCACCCCGACATCTGGGTGCTGAGCTTCCGCTTCGTCTATGGCCTGCGTACGGTCATGCCGGTGGCCATTGGCCTGTCGGGCTACCCGCCGCGCCGCTACCTGCTGCTCAATGGCCTTGGCGCGGCCATCTGGGCAATAGCCCTGGGCGCGGCTGCGTACCACTTTGGCGCCATCCTCGAAGGCCTGCTGGGCAACGTGAAGCGTTACGAGCTATGGGTACTTGGTGGCCTGGTGGGGCTGGGCGTTTTGTTGTGGCTGCGCCGGCGTTTCCGCGCCTTGCGCGCGGAGCGCAAGGCGGCGGACCAGGCCCAGGCCCCACAGGCTGAGAAGGCTATAGACCACGAGCAGGAACCAGGCCAGCGGCGCGACCACCGCTAGGCCCATTGCGCCGGCCAGGTACAGCGCCGGCGCATTCACCACAAGCCGCGCCAGTTCCAGGCGCGCAGCCCAGGGCCGGTTCTCCAGCAACCCGCCCAGCACGAACAGACCAAACGCCATCAGCGACCAGCCGAGCACCAGCGCGGCGGCCGGCACGCGTTCGGCTACGTCCATCAGGTAGCTGCCCAAGGCCACATACACCACGAACTGCGCCGCCACGTAAGCTTGCTGCGGGCGGCCCAGGGCAACCTCGAACTTGCGAAACTGCGCCAGGTCCTGCTTGGCCTGTGGGTAACGTGCGGCCACATCGGCCGGGCGCCAACCGGTGGGCATGAACCAGATGCGCAACTTGTCCCGCAGGCTGGCAGTGTGCCGGGCGTCATGCCAGAGCTGGGCATAGAACTGCAGGTTGGCCCACAGCGGGTTCCAGCTGGCCAGCGGCGTGGTTACCCCGAACACCACAGGCTCGGCCGGGTCCTCCTCTTTGAAGGTGCCGAACAGACGGTCCCAGAGAATGAACACACCGCCGTAGTTGCGATCCAAGTAAACAGGGTTTTGCGCATGGTGGACGCGATGGTTGGATGGCGTAATCAACACCCACTCAAGCCAGCCAAGCTTGGGAATGTGCCGGGTATGCACCCAGAACTGGTACAGCAGGTTGAGCGATGCCACGGTGATGAACACCAGTGGCGGCACGCCCAGCAGTGCCAGCGGCAGGTAGAAGATCCACGAGAAGATGAACCCGCTACTGGTCTGGCGCAACGCGGTGGTGAGGTTGTATTCCTCGCTCTGGTGATGCACCGAATGCGCGGCCCACAGCACGTTGCGTTCATGGCCCAGTCGGTGCAGCCAGTAGTAGCAGAAGTCGTACAGGACAAAGGCCAGCAGCCATACCCACCAGGCTTCGGGCGGCAGGCGCAAAAGTGCCAGGTGCTCGAACGCCAGGGCATAGGTCACCAGCCCCGCGCCTTTGGTCAGCAACCCGGTGCTGGTCGACAGCACGCCGGTACTCAGGCTGTTGATCGAATCGGCCAAGGTAAAGTTGCGCTGGCCACGCACACGGTCGGCCACCAGCTCCACGGCGATGAGCACGAAGAAGAACGGCACGGCCAGCAATATCAGGTCCATGGGTACGGCCTCAGGCGGTATCCATCAAGATTAGGCCGCGCCTGCGGCAACCCCTATGGCGACATCTGCCAAACTAGAGGACATTTAGCGCCTCGACACTGGAGTAATGAGCATGACAAAAAAAGTAGCGGTGATTCTTTCCGGCTGTGGCGTGTATGACGGCGCCGAAATCCACGAAAGCGTGATCACCCTGCTGCGCCTCGACCAGCGCGGTGCGCAGGTGCAGTGCTTCGCGCCGAACATTGCGCAGATGCATGTCATCAACCATCTGACCGGCGAGGAAATGCCCGAGTCGCGCAATGTGCTGGTGGAGTCGGCGCGCATTGCCCGTGGCGAGGTCAAGGACATCCGCGAAGCCAAGGCCGAGGAATTCGATGCGCTGATCGTGCCGGGGGGGTTCGGGGCGGCGAAAAACCTGTCCAACTTCGCCGTGGAAGGCGCCAACTGCAGCGTCAACCCGGACGTGCTGGAGCTGGCCGAAGCCTTTGCCGACGCCTGCAAGCCGGTTGGCCTGATCTGCATCTCGCCGGCACTGGCCGCAAAGATCTACGGGCCGGGCGTGGTCTGCACCATCGGTAGCGACGCCGGTACTGCGGCGGCTGTCGAGAAGATGGGCGGCACCCATGAGGAGTGCGATGTACAGGACATTGTCGAAGACACCCAGCGCAAGCTGGTAACTACCCCGGCTTACATGGAAGCCAAGTCGATCAGCGAAGCGGCGGGCGGGATCTACAAGCTGGTGGACCGGGTGCTGGAACTCACACACGAGTAAGCCCCAGGCATGCGCGGCCCTGCGGGGCTGCCTGCTTCGCGGGTAAACCCGCTCCCACAGGTCAGCGAAAGAGCCGACGCCCCGAACTGTATTCAGGCTTTGGAAAGCCGGGCAATGATCCGGTCCAGCGCATTGGCGAACGCCTGCTTTTCACGTTCACCATAAGCCGCCTGCCCTCCCCCCACCTGGCCCTGCTCACGCAGCTCGGTGAACAGGTTGCGCGCCGCCAGGCGGTCACCCATGTTGCGCTCGTCGAATTCGCGCCCGCGCGGGTCCAGCACGCTCACACCCTTTTTCACCAGGCGGTCAGCCAGCGGCACATCACTGCAGATCACCAGCTCGCCCGGCACAGCGTGTTCGACCAGGTAGTCGTCGGCTGCGTCCATGCCGCTGGGTACCACGATCAGGCGCACGATCGCGAACGCTGGTTTGGCCACGGCCTGGCCCGCCACCATCACCACTTCGAACTTGCGCTTGAGGGCGAACTTGACGATCAGATCCTTGGCCGCCTTGGGGCAGGCGTCGGCATCGATCCATACACGCATCGGAATTTCTCTACATGAAATCAGTGCGCCCATCATGCCTGAAGCGCAGCCAAAGCTGGAGCAGGCGCGCGCTGGAAAAATGGCGCCAAAAATCCCAATTAGCGCTTATCCGGCCCCACCACTCAGGCTACACTCGCCACAGCTTTACTGGCCTGCCCGAGCGCACAATGAACCACCCTCACGAAATCCGCCCTGACCTGGACGAAGGCATCGATCGCAAGGTCCTGGCGACATTGCGTGCGCGTTTCCTGCAGCTGAACCAGGGGAGGCTGCAACGGGCAATGGAAGGCCTGTCGACACGCCAGCAACAGGTACTGACGCTACTGCCGCTGCTGTTTCACGTGAACCATCCGCTGTTGCCGGGCTACGTCTCGGGTAGCACACCGGCTGGCGTGTCGGGCTACGAGCCAGGTGCCGAGCTGGTGGTCGAGGCCCAGCGCCTGGCCCGCTCGTTCACCTACAAGGCCCGCCATGGCAACCCGCCACGCCCGATCCACGGCCTCTACCTGATGGGCAGCCTGGGCTCACTGGCCCAGGCCGAGCACAGCGACATGGACCTGTGGGTGTGCCATGCGCCCGGCTTGCCCGAGCACTTGCTGGGAGAACTGCGCCGCAAGTGCCAATTGCTGGAGGATTGGGCGGCAAGCCTGGGCGCCGAGGCGCATTTCTTCCTGATCGACACGCAAGGCTTTGCCCAGGGCCAACGCGACGGCCAACTGGGCTCCGACGACTGCGGTACCACCCAGCACTACCTGCTACTGGACGAGTTCTACCGCACCACCCTCTGGCTGGCAGGGCGCACACCCCTGTGGTGGCTGGTACCCGTCTACCAGGAGCACAATTACCGCGCCTACACGCAGACCCTGCTGACCAAGCGTTTCATCCGCAGCCAGGATGCCCTCGACCTCGGCAACCTGGCGCACATCCCGCCCGGCGAGTTCGTCGGTGCCGGCCTGTGGCAACTGTTCAAGGGCATCGATTCGCCCTACAAATCGCTGCTCAAGCTGCTGCTGACCGAGACCTACGCCAGTGAACACCCGGCCGTCCGCTGCCTGAGCCTGGATTACAAGCAGGCGGTGTTCGCCAACCAGCTCGACCTCGACGAGCTGGACCCGTATGTGATGGTGTACCGACGCATCGAACGTTACCTGCTGCAACGTGGCGAGCCCGCGCGCCTGGAACTGGTAAGGCGAAGCCTGTACCTGAAGGTGAACAAGAAGCTCAGCGACCAAGGCCGCGCCAATGGCTGGCAGCGCCGGCTGTTGCAGCGCCTGGCAGACGAGTGGGGCTGGGACGAGCGTCAGCTGGCCCTGCTGGATAGCCGCAGCCAATGGAAAGTGCAGCAAGTCGCTGTCGAGCGCCGCGAACTGGTGGCTGAGCTGAACCATAGCTACCGCTTCCTCAGCCAGTTTGCCAGCACCCAGAACGCCAGCAGCCGCGCCGACCAGCGCGACCTCAATGTGCTGGGCCGGCGCCTGTATGCGGCATTCGAGCGCCGCGCCGGCAAGGTCGAGGTGATCAACCCCGGCATCGCACCGGACCTGGCCGAAGGCACCCTGACCCTGGTCCAGGCGCCCAACCGCAAGGAGCCCGGCAGCTACCACTGGGAGCTGTACAGCGGCAACCTGAGTACCCACGAGGTGGAGCACTTCAGCCCGATCAAACGCTGCCGCGAGCTGCTTGAACTGCTGGCTTGGGCCCACCGCAACGGCGTGATCGACAGCAGCACGCGCCTGGCGCTGCACCCGGGCGTCAGCGACCTCAGCGAGTTCGAGCTGTTCAACCTGATGGGTTGCCTGCAGCAAAGCATTCCCCTGCCCTTGCCGATCGTCAGCGAAGTGCGCCTGCTGCAGCCCAGCGTTGCCGACGAGGTGCTGTTGCTGGTCAATGTCGCCATCGACCCGCTGCGCCATCACCGCGACCTGAACATCCTGATGACAACCGAGCGTACCGATTCGTTGAGCTACGCAGGCGTGCGCGAAAACCTGGTGCTGACCCTGGACCAGGTCACCCTGAACAGCTGGAACGAAGTGCTGGTCCAGCGCTACGACGGTGAGCACGCGCTGGTGCGCTGCCTGCGGGACTTCCTCAACAGCCCGGTGCTGCGCGGCCACCGGCCACGGGTACGGGTGCGCTGTTTTTGCCAGAGCCGCGCGCAGGCCATCGGCCAGCGCGTGGAGGAAATTTTCGACACGGTGCAACTGCTGCTGGACCAAGGCTTGAACCACCGCTACCTGCTACAGGTGGCCCAACACACGCATGTGCTGGAGCTGTTGGCCGGGCATGTCGGCCTGGCCACCCTGGCCGAGCACGAAGCCCTGCTGGCCCACCTGGGCGAGGAGCGTAGCGCCTACAGCCCGCTGTACCTGGATAGCAACGCACTGCTGGACCACGACTTGCGCCTGGTGCTGGAACAGGGCCGCCCGGGTTGCATCCAGGTGTTCTACCGCCTGCAGGGTGGCTGGGCCGAGTTGTATGTGCTGGATGAATACAATGCCCTGTGGCAGCAGCGCCTTCCCCTGCATGACGAAGCCCACCTGCTGCTGCCACTGCAACGCTTCCTGCGATCAGTGGTGATGCGCCGTGATGCCCGGCTGCCGCTGGATACCCAGCGCGCTGCCTCGCTGGACATCCACTACGCGCAACTGTTGCCTTCCGGCGCTGGCAAGGCGCGCAGCATCGAGGCGCGCCAGGCTCCGGTCGAAGGCAGCGGCCAGCCTTACTATGAGGTGCAGGCCATCATCCAGGCCGGAATGGCGGGTGCGGCACATGTGACGCTGTACTGCGACCAGCAAGAGTTTTCCGAGCTGGAGCATGGTGGTCAGCTGTATGCAGTGGTGGCCAGGCAGATCATCGGGCAACGGCGCGGTGCCGGACAATACCGGTGCTACATCACCGACCTGGATTTGTCCGAGCTGCTGGATGACCGGCTGGGCGCGACGCAGGTGTACCTGAGCTACAAGCGGGTGCTGGAGCAGGCGTTGAATGAGGGGTTGGAGCAGGTGCTAAGTGAATGATCGGGGGCTGCTTTGCAGCCCATCGCCGGCAAGCCAGCTCCCACAGGTACGGCGCCGGCCTCGGGCCTTGTGCAACCCTTGTGGGAGCTGGCTTGCCGGCGATGGGCCGCGCAGCGGCCCCCTTGCCCTTACAGGTCGTAATCGCCCGCCGCTTCGGGCTGGTACTCCACTTCCAGCAGCTTCAGCTTGAGGGTCTTGCCACCCGGTGCCGGCCAGTCGATCTGCTCGCCCACCGACAGCCCCAGCAAAGCGCAGCCGATCGGTGCCAGGACCGAGACATTGCCTTCCGGCCCTGCGTCCTTCGGATAGACCAGCGTCAGGTGGTAGTCCTTGCCGCTGGCTTCCTCACGGCAGTGCACGCGCGAGTTCATGGTCACCACGCCCGCTGGCACGTCCTCGTGACCGACCACCTGCTCGGCGCGGTCCAGCTCGTCCTGCAGGGCGAGCACACCCGGCGTACTCTCGTCGAGGCTGTCGATAAGACGCTCCAGACGCTGTACGTCCAATCGGGTGAGGATGAGGGAAGGCTTGGTGCTCATGATCCAGTCAGACTCCTTTGAACAGGCGATTTTCGTCGGGCAGATAAAGCAAAACCCCGCCCAAGGGCGGGGTTTGTGAATGCTTTGGCGTCACCGACGCAGAACTCGACACTACCACAGCCGGGCAAATACTCAAGCCCCTGCTCTCAGTGTGCCTTAGCCTGGTCGCGCAGGAGCTGGGCCTCGCGGCAGATTTGTCGACGCCGTTCGTCATCGGCGGAACGCCATTCACGAATGTGCTCCACATGCCGCTGGCAGCCGGTGCACACCCGCTGTTCGTCCAGCCGGCAAACGCTGATGCACGGCGATGGCACGGCGGGGCTGACGTTGCTGTAGAGCGGCTTGGGTGGCCGGGCCGGGGCGCTACTCATGTCAGATCTCGTCGAAGTCCAGCTTCTCGCCGGCCCGCTCCCAGACGATGCGCTCGAGCATTTCGCCGAGCAGCTCTTCGCTCTTCTCGCACACCCACTTGCCGCTTTCTTCGTCGTAGTCGAAGTGGAAGCCACCGGAACGGTCGGCCAGCCACAGCTGGCGCAGCGGTTCCTGGCGGCTGAAGATCAGCTGGGCGCCACCTTCGAACTTGACGGTGAGGACCCCGGCGGAGTTCTCCATGTCCAGGTCCATGCCGCTCTCGTCGAACAGGTCTTCCAGGGCCTGTTGGGTCGCGTCGACCAGATCATGGAAACGCGCTTCACTCAAACTCATTGCAGGAACCTCGAAATTGGCTGCGTTACAGGCAAGCCGGGCAAGATACGGGCGCTTGGCGCCGAATGCAAAGATTAGCCATTGAAGGCGGTAAGAATAGCCCGCCCGGCGGACCGGCCCTTGCATAGGCAAGCCGCCGGTCGCTCGGTATACTCGGGCGCAATACTGCATTTTTCTAAGGATTTCACCCATGAAGCGCCTGATTTCCTCCTTCGCGGCGCTGGTCGCTGTTGCCTGCCTCGTTTCGGCCTGCGGCCAGAAAGGCCCGCTGTATCTGCCTGAAGACGGCGATAACGGCAAAGCGCACAAGTCGCACCAGCACCAGCCAAAAGCCAAGCCCGCCCCGGCGCCAGCGCAGCAGCCCGAGCTGCAGTCCGAGCCCGAGCAGTCGCCTGCGCAGTAAGGAAACCAGATGAACGCTTTCAACTACCGCGACGGCCAGCTGTTCGCGGAAGGGGTGGCCCTGTCGGCCGTCGCCGAACGTTTCGGCACCCCCACCTACGTGTATTCGCGCGCCCACATCGAGGCCCAGTACCGTAGCTACACCGACGCCCTGCAAGGCGCGGAGCACCTGGTGTGCTTCGCGGTCAAGGCCAACTCCAACCTCGGCGTGCTGAACGTGCTGGCACGCCTGGGCGCAGGCTTCGACATTGTCTCCGGCGGTGAGCTGGAGCGCGTGCTGGCTGCTGGCGGGCGCGCCGACCGCGTGGTGTTCTCCGGCGTCGGCAAAACCCGCGAAGACATGCGCCGCGCCCTGGAAGTGGGCGTGCACTGCTTCAACGTCGAATCCACCGACGAGCTGGAGCGCCTGCAAGTCGTGGCCGCCGAAATGGGCAAGGTTGCCCCGGTGTCGCTGCGGGTAAACCCGGATGTAGACGCCGGCACCCACCCGTACATCTCCACGGGCCTTAAAGAAAACAAGTTCGGTATCGCCATCGCCGACGCCGAGGCCATCTACGTGCGTGCCGCGCAGCTTCCGAACCTGGAAGTGGTCGGCGTCGACTGCCACATCGGCTCGCAGCTGACCACCGTGGAGCCGTTCCTCGATGCCCTCGACCGCCTGCTGGACCTGGTCGATCGCCTCGCCGACTGCGGCATCCACCTGCGCCACCTGGACCTGGGTGGCGGCGTTGGCGTGCGCTACCGCGACGAAGAGCCACCGCTGGTGGCCGACTACATCAAGGCTATTCGCGAACGCGTAGGCAAGCGCGACCTGGCCCTGGTGTTCGAGCCGGGCCGCTACATCGTGGCCAACGCCGGCGTGTTGCTGACCCGCGTGGAATACCTCAAGCACACAGAACACAAAGACTTCGCCATCATCGATGCGGCAATGAACGACCTGATTCGCCCGGCCCTTTACCAGGCCTGGATGGGTGTCAGCGCGGTCATCCCACGCGAAGGCGAAGGCCGTGCCTACGACCTGGTCGGCCCGATCTGCGAGACCGGCGACTTCCTCGGCAAGGACCGCGTCTTGAACCTGGCCGAAGGTGACCTGCTGGCCGTGCAGTCCGCGGGCGCCTATGGTTTTGTCATGAGCTCCAACTACAACACCCGTGGCCGTTGCGCTGAAATCCTGGTCGACGGCGACCAGGCGTTCGAAGTACGCCGCCGCGAGACCATCGCCGAACTGTACGCTGGCGAAAGCCTGCTGCCGGAGTAAGCCCATGCTGCTGCGTTTTACCAAGATGCACGGCCTGGGCAACGACTTCATGGTCCTCGACCTGGTCAGCCAGCACGCGCATATCCAGCCAAAGCACGCCAAGCAATGGGGTGACCGCCATACCGGCATCGGCTTCGACCAGTTGCTGATCGTCGAGGCGCCGAACAATCCGGAAGTGGACTTCCGCTACCGCATCTTCAACGCCGACGGCTCTGAAGTGGAACAGTGCGGTAACGGTGCGCGCTGCTTCGCCCGTTTTGTGCTGGACAAGCGCCTGACCGCGAAAAAGCGCATTCGCGTGGAAACCAAAAGCGGCATCATCGTGCTGGACGTGCAGAACGACGGCCAGGTGAGTGTCGACATGGGCCCACCGCGGTTCATTCCTGCCGAAATCCCCTTTGTCGCTGACGAGCAGGCGCTGAACTACCCACTGGAAGTCGACGGCCAGCTGCATTCGATTGCCGCCGTGTCCATGGGGAACCCGCATGCCGTGCTGCGCGTCGACGACGTGCATACTGCCCCCGTGCATGAGCTGGGCCCGAAGATCGAAAACCACCCACGCTTCCCGCAGCGGGTGAATGCCGGCTTCCTCCAGGTCATCGACCGCCACCGCGCCAACCTGCGCGTGTGGGAACGCGGCGCGGGCGAAACCCAGGCCTGCGGCACCGGCGCTTGCGCCGCGGCCGTGGCAGCGATCAGCCAAGGCTGGATGGATTCCCCGGTGTCCCTCGACCTGCCCGGTGGCCGCCTGCACATCGAATGGGCCGGCCCCGGCAAGCCCGTGTTGATGACCGGCCCTGCCGTGCGCGTCTACGAAGGACAGGTTCGTCTCTAAGCGAGTAACCGCCATGACCGATCAGCCCAAGGTTGTACCCCAGCAGTCCGCCGAGCTCGATGCCGAAGCGGTGGTCGCCTACCTGCGCGCCCACCCCACCTTCTTCGCCGAGCACGATGAGCTGCTGATCGAACAGCACATCCCGCACCAGCGTGGCGACAGCGTGTCCCTGGTGGAACGCCAGCTCAAGCTGCTGCGTGACCGCAACATCGAGATGCGCCATCGCCTGTCGCAACTGATGGACGTGGCCCGCGACAACGACCGGCTGTTCGACAAGACCCGACGGCTGATCCTCGACCTGCTCGACGCCGGTACCCTGGAAGAAGTGGTGATGGCGGTCGAAGACAGCCTGCGCCAGGAGTTCCAGGTGCCCTTCGTCAGCCTCATCCTGTTCGGCGACAACGTTGCGCCGGTCGGGCGCTGGGTCAGCAACGCCGAGGCGCAACAGGCCATCGGTGCCCTGCTGGGCGGCGGCAAGACGGTCAGTGGCAACCTCCGTGAACACGAGCTGGCGTTCCTGTTCGGTGAAGAACAGCGCCGGGAGGTGGGTTCCAGCGCCGTGGCCACCCTCGAATACCAGGGGCTGCACGGGGTGCTGGCGATCGGCAGCCGCGACCCGCAACACTACAAGAGCAGCGTCGGCACCCTGTTCCTCGGCTACATCGCCGAAGTGCTCGGCCGCGTTGTACCGCGCCTTACCCAGACCCTGCGCTCGGTACGCTGATGGAACGCCAGCTGGAGGCTTATTGCGCACACCTGCGCAACGAGCGCCAGGTGTCGGAGCACACCTTGCTGGGCTACCGCCGCGACTTGGACAAGGTCATCGCCTATTGCAAGGAACACGCTATTGACGGTTGGCAGGCGCTGCAGATCCAGCAGCTGCGCCAGCTGATCGCGCGCCTGCACCACCATGGCCAGTCCTCACGCAGCCTGGCGCGGCTGCTGTCGGCGGTGCGCGGCCTGTACCGCTACCTCAACCGCGAAGGCCTGTGCCAGCACGACCCGGCCACCGGCCTGAGCGCGCCCAAGGGTGAGCGCCGGCTGCCCAAGGTGCTGGACACCGACCGCGCCCTGCAGCTGCTTGATGGCGGCGTCGACGACGACTTCATCGCCCGCCGTGACCAAGCCATTCTTGAACTGTTTTATTCGTCTGGCCTGCGCCTGTCCGAACTGACCAACCTCGACCTCGATAACATCGACCTCGCCGCCGGCCTGGTGCAGGTGCTGGGCAAGGGTGGCAAGGCCCGCGTCCTGCCGGTTGGCCGCAAGGCCCGCGAGGCGCTGCAGGCTTGGTACCGCCTGCGCGGCATCGGCAACCCGCGTGACCGCGCAGTGTTCATCACCCGCCAGGGCAACCGCATCACGCCACGGGCTGTGCAGCAACGGGTGAAGAAGGCGGGTGAGCGCGAGCTGGGCCAGCACCTGCACCCGCACATGCTTCGCCATTCCTTCGCCAGCCATGTGCTGGAATCGTCCCAGGACCTGCGGGCGGTGCAAGAGATGCTCGGCCATGCCGACATCAGTACCACGCAGATCTACACCCACCTGGACTTCCAGCACCTGGCCGCGGTGTACGACAGCGCCCACCCTCGGGCCAAACGCAGCAAAGGCACAGACTCATGAGCATCAAGCTGATCACATTCGACCTCGACGACACCCTGTGGGACACCGCGCCGGTCATCGCCAGCGCTGAAGTCGTGCTGCGCGACTGGCTCGAAGCCAACGCCCCGATCCTGGGCGGCGTGCCGGTGGAGCACCTGTTCGCCATCCGCGAGCGCCTGGTACAGGCCGAGCCCGGCCTCAAGCACCGCATCAGCGCCCTGCGCCGACGGGTGCTGTTCCATGCCCTGGAAGAGGTCGGCTACAGCGAGAAGCAAGCGCAGGCGCTGGCCAACGAAGGCTTTGAAGTGTTCCTGCATGCTCGCCACCAGGTGGAGATCTTCCCCGAGGTGCAGCCGGTGCTGGAGATCCTGCGCCATCACTACACCCTGGGCGTGGTCACCAACGGCAATGCCGATGTGAGCCGGCTGGGGCTGGCCGACTACTTTCGCTTTGCCCTGTGCGCCGAAGACCTCGGCATCGGCAAGCCGGACCCGGCACCGTTCCTGGAAGCCCTGCGCCGCGGCGAGGCGGACGCCAGCGCCGCCGTTCACATCGGCGACCACCCCGGGGATGACATCGCAGGCGCCCAGCGCGCCGGGCTACGGGCCGTCTGGTTCAACCCCCAGGGCAAGGCCTGGACGGGTGAGCAGGCACCGGATGCCGAGATCCAGCGCCTTTCGCAGTTGCCCGATATCCTTTCGCGCTGGCGCTGACAGGGGCCGGTGTGCGGCCCTATCGCCGGCAAGCCAGCTCCCACAGGGATCGCGCAAGGCTGAGGCCCTCGGTGATCCTGTGGGAGCTGGCTTGCCGGCGATAGGGCCAGTACAGCCAGCACAAAACTCACAGGCACAAAAAAAGCCCGCAGCGACGGCGGGCTTTTTTGCGTTCAGCCACTCAGATAGGGCGGCTGCCGTATTTGTTGTCCGGCTTCTTGGGCGGGTCGGCGACCACGTTGGCCTCGACTTCCTGCACCTTGCCACCGCGCGAAAGGAATTCTTCCATCGCCTTGGCCAGTGCATCACGCTCCTTCTGCTTGGCTTCCATGCTCGGCATCTCGTCTACCGAGACAGCCGCCTTGGATTTGCCCTTGGCAGCAGGTGCCGGGCTGCTGTCGTCATCGCCAGCGTCTTCAACGCCGTCGTCAGCCGCAGCTTCGAGGCCTTCATCAACCTCGTCTTCATCGCCTACTTCGAGGTCGTCGTTTTCCAGATCGTCGTCGCTCATGTTCTACCTCATGACTTGCGAAAAGCAGGTTAGTTATAGACCAGTGCAGCCGTAGACCGGCAGCCACCAGTGAAAATTCAACTGGCCGTGGGTTAGGCCACTGCCCTTGGGTCGGCGCTCCTGATGGGAGGCGGCACCCAGCAGGCCCTGCTCCTGGCAGGACCTGACAAATCCATCTAGCCCCTGCTGGCCACACGCTATTGGCAAGCCTAGCAAAGGCTGGCGAAGTGTGTGGACTACACGTCAAACACCCTTCGGCGCGCATTCTAGCGCGCCCGTGGAAAAAGCAAAGCACCATAAACGCCCTACGACTTGTAAGTTTTTTACCTACGACGCGAACGTGACGGATAAACCGTTTGCCAAGCGCGAAATGCTGAAAATCTGGCAAAAAAATGCCCGGCAAGCCGGGCAAGTTTTTACCGCGTCGCAGTTACAGGTTGTAGCCGCGTTCGTTGTGCTGAGCCAGGTCGAGGCCGACCGACTCTTCTTCTTCGTTGACCCGCAGGCCCATCACCACATCCAGCACCTTGAGGATCACGTAGGTGACGATGGCGGTGTAGACCACGGTAAAGATCACGCCCTTGGCCTGGATCCAGACCTGCATGCCGATATCGGTGACGGTACCGAAGCCGCCCAGCGCCGGGGCTGCGAACACACCGGTAAGGATGGCACCGATGATGCCGCCGATGCCGTGCACGCCGAAGGCATCCAGCGAGTCGTCATAGCCGAGCCTGCGCTTGAGGGTGGTGGCGCAGAAGTAGCAGATCACACCCGAAGCCAGGCCGATCACCAGGGCGCCCATCGGGCCCACGGTACCTGCAGCCGGGGTAATGGCAACCAGGCCGGCAACCACGCCCGAAGCGATGCCCAGGGCGCTGGGTTTGCCGTGACCGATCCACTCGGCGAACATCCAGCCCAGTGCAGCAGCAGCGGTGGCGATCTGGGTGACCAGCATGGCCATGCCAGCGGTGCCGTTGGCGGCAGCGGCGGAGCCTGCGTTGAAGCCGAACCAGCCGATCCACAGCATGGCGGCGCCCATCAGGGTATAGCCCAGGTTGTGCGGGGCCATCGGCGTGGTCGGGTAGCCCTTGCGCTTGCCCAGCACCAGGCAGCAGACCAGGCCTGCGATACCCGCGTTGATGTGCACCACGGTGCCGCCAGCGAAGTCCAGTACGCCCCAGTCCCACATCAGTGCACCGTCACCGCTCCACACCATGTGCGCGATCGGCGCATACACCAGGGTGAACCAGATGCCCATGAACACCAGCATCGCGGAGAACTTCATGCGCTCGGCGAAAGCACCCACGATCAGTGCCGGGGTGATGATGGCGAAGGTCATCTGGAAGGTGATGAAGACCGCTTCAGGGAACAGCGCGGTGGCCGACGTCAGGTTCTCGGGCGTTACGCCGCTGAGGAAGGCCTTGGAGAAGCCGCCGACGAAGGAATTGAAGTTGAGCACGCCCTTTTCCATACCGGTGGTATCGAAGGCCATGCTGTAGCCGTAGACGACCCAGAGAATGCTCATCAGGCCGGTGATTGCAAAGCACTGCATCATCACCGACAGCACGTTCTTGGAACGCACCATACCGCCATAGAACAGGGCCAGGCCGGGGATAGTCATGAACAGCACCAGCGCCGTTGCAGTCAGCATCCAGGCGGTGTCGCCGGAGTTCAGCGCTGGGGCAGCTTCCTCTGCCAGGGCAAGCCCGGGCATTACGAGGGACAATAGGGCTCCTAGCCCTGCGATCTTACGCAGAGTCATGTTGTTTTCTCCTGGGGCGTTGGGTTTGGTGAGGCTTTTTTGCTGCTTAGATCGCGTCGGTATCGGTTTCGCCGGTACGGATGCGGATCGCCTGCTCCAGATTCACCACGAAAATCTTGCCGTCACCGATCTTGCCGGTGTTGGCTGCCTTGGTGATGGCTTCGATTACCCGATCAAGGTCCTTGTCATCGATGGCGACATCGATCTTCACCTTGGGCAGAAAATCGACCACATATTCAGCACCGCGATACAGCTCGGTGTGGCCCTTCTGCCGGCCGAAGCCTTTGACTTCAGTAACAGTGATGCCCTGCACGCCGATTTCCGACAGCGACTCGCGCACGTCGTCCAGCTTGAACGGCTTGATGATGGCTGTGACTAGCTTCATGAAACTCTCTCCCGATTTGGTGGACTTGCCCCAGGAAAACAAACCCGTCTCAAGTCTAAGCGCAGCGGTTGGCTTTGTAACGCGTCGTCGGCATCCGGCTCCGCGTGCGCACTGCTTGGTCACAAAGAACTGCATCAGTGCATGGCTCGTACAGGTCTTTGCAGAAACCTTGCCAGTTCCGGCAAATCACCAGAAAACAGCGAGTTATGCGAAAGGGCCGGGATTGGCCAGTCGCCAGCATGGGAAACATGCACAGTTCCGGTGCGCACAAGCAGGGCGCATTGCGCGAAAAACGTGCACTCAAACGTCAGGTTTGTGCGTGCTACACTGCCGGCCATTCTCAGTTTCAGTGGACTGCCCCATGCTTGCGCCCAAAGCCCTTCTCGATGCCCTGAGCGACCAGGCCTCGCGCCTGTTCAGCAGCGATACTGCACAGCCCCGCGCAGAACTGGAAAGCCAGTTCAAGGTGCTGATGCAAGGTGCCTTCAGCAAGCTGGACCTGGTCAGCCGTGACGAATTCGACAGCCAGATGGTCGTGCTGGCGCGCACCCGCGCTCGCCTGGAGGCCTTGGAAAAACAAGTTGCCGAGCTGGAAGCACGCATGACGCCCAGCGCGCAGGAATAACAACCGATACACGGAGCGTTCCCCATGAAAGTCAGCGCACGCAATGTTTTTGAAGGCAAAGTCACCAACGTTCAGCCCGGCGCGGTCAATGCCGAAGTCGAGCTGACCCTGGGGGGCGGCGAAAAGCTGGTAGCGGTGGTCACCATGGCCAGCCTGCATAAACTGAGCATCAACGTCGGCAAAGACGCCGTGGCGCTGGTCAAGGCGCCGTGGGTGGTACTGCTGACCGACGCCGCAGGCTACAAGCTATCGGCCCGTAACGCACTGGAAGGCGAAGTGGTGCGGGTGGGTGATGGTGCAGTGAATGCCGAAGTGGTGCTGAAGCTGG
Organism: Pseudomonas putida NBRC 14164; assembly: GCF_000412675.1. Classification (NCBI taxonomy): domain Bacteria; kingdom Pseudomonadati; phylum Pseudomonadota; class Gammaproteobacteria; order Pseudomonadales; family Pseudomonadaceae; genus Pseudomonas; species Pseudomonas putida. The sequence continues at coordinate 6,005,106 of NC_021505.1, forward strand.
CCGGCGGCACCGAGGTGTTTGCCATCGTGACCCGCGAAGCCGTGCAGGAGCTGGGCCTGGCACCGGGTGTGAAGGCCACTGCACTGATCAAGGCCTCGCACATCATCCTCGGCGCCAAGCCCTGAGGGTATCAGGCCGAGGCCCGTAGCCGGGCCGGCTCGGGTACTGACTGTTTCGGCGGCAACTCGCTGGCGTGCAAGGTGCCGCGAAACAAGGTCGCACCACACTGGGTAACCAGGGTCTTCACCCGGTTGTGCGAGTTGAGGATCTCGGCCTGGATGTCTTCGATGGCTGAATCCCCAGGCTGCAAGGCAGCCGCACGGTTGGCCCATTCGATGGCGGCAAAACGGCTCTGCTTGCGGGTGCCGCGCCCCTGCATCCAGGCCAACCCCAGTTCGGCACTGGCACGCCCGGCAATCCACGCGTCCGGGTGCTCGACCAGGCTCGACAGGTAGGCAACCGCCTCGGATCGCTCCTGCACTTCGCCAAACTGGCGCAACAGCATTCCCAGATGCAAGCGCGCGCGAGCATTGGTCTGCGGATTACCCAATGCATCGACCAGCAGGCGCCTGACAGCCAGCATGGCACTTCGCTCATTCAGGTCCTCATCGCCATCCATGCGCAGGCAGGCGAGGTTGTACTTGGCCTGCCTGCTGCCCGCCTCTACCGCACGCTGCAGCCAATACTCAGCCGCCTCGTCATCCAGATAGTCCGCCGGGGTGTTGCCCAGGCCGCCACTGTGCAGCTCGTACAGGCCTAGGGCAGCCCCCGGCAAGCTCAGCTCGGCACAGCGCTCGTACAGGTAACACGCCACCTCATGCCGGTTGGCAGCCCACAGCAGCCGCGCAACAGCGAGCACCTCGAAGCCTGGCGCCTGGCCCGCGCGCTGGCGCGTTACCGCCACCTGCGACCATAGCCTTGCCTGCTCGGCCGAACGTGGCAGCCCCCACAGGCCGAAGCGATGCCCGGCAGCACGCATTGCACAGGCGCCAGCATGCGAGCGGCCTTCACACAGGCGCTCGATGGCGGTGCGCAACAGTTGGTGTTCATCTGCCATGCCATCGCGAACTATCAGCCCGACCAGGCAGCGAAATGGCTCGCCCATGGCAGCGATGGCACCGTGATCGGCGTTACATGCCAAGCTCGCGGCGAAATCGCGCATGCCGCCGGCATGGTCTTGCAAGGCACTGCTACGCAGCGCGCCGCGCCAAGCCAGCACGACGGCGCTTTCCCTAGGCCTTAGCGGGCGTTGCAGCCAGGCATCCAACAGTTGCTGCCAATCGGCGACGGCCTGCAACTGCTCGGCATGTGGCAGCTTCAGCCGGTCTTCGACGGCCATCCAGCGCAACGCATTGCGCAGCGCTTCGTCCCACGCCTCGCACAACGGTCCATTGGCCAACAGCTCCAGCGCATCGAAACTGGCACCCCAACGGGGCAGCAGGTAAACGGCAAGGGCCTGGACCGCTTCGAAACAACCAGGGCGTGCCACCAGCGCATGGCGCAACCAGTAATAGCGTGGTGCTTCGTTTTCGTGATCGACCCGCCTGCTCAGGCACGCCGGCAACGCTTGGGGCAGCTCGGCCAAGGGCAACAACCCATGCTTCACCAGTAATGGCGCCGCGGCTTCCTGCACTTCCACATCGGCATGGGCGCTGGGCCTGTACCGCGCAGGCTGCCCCTGAAACAGTTCGATCAACCAGCCAGGCTCGCGCAGCTGCGCACTGATACGCAGCATGCCAATGGCCGCTGCCACGGGTTGTGCGCAGCGGTCCATTGCACGCAACAGGTGCGCGGTCGCGGTTTCACATATTTGCTCAACGGCCAGCAAGCGCGCAGCGTTGTGCTGGCCAGCACCCTGCACCTGGCAAGCCCGGTGGAAGCAGTGCATGCCCATTACCACCTGTGGGTGATAAGCCTTCGGGCAGGCGTGAATCCAGGCTTTGATAACTTGGCTCAGGGCCCTGTCACCCTGGCTTTGCGGGTCGACCAGCATGTGCCCTTCGATGGCCACAAGGTAGGCCGGGAACTCGCCGGGCGGGGCTTGGCGCCATTGCGCCTCAAGGCTGTCGAAAAAGCAGGTGAGTTCAATGAATGATTTGGCCTGCACCAGTTCGCGGATGACCTGGCGCATGTGGGTGAGCGTTTGCACGGCGCAATACCTCAAGTCCATTTGAAAGAAGACGCTGTGCCATCCCATGGCAACGGCATTTGCCCAACAACACTAAGCCATACCACGCACCTGCGCAAAGATTATTGGATCCATTTTTTGCCGATTTTTAAGAAAACACAGGGAAAAAACCTGCTCTGCAAAACCACGACGCACACTTGTTGCGCCTGTCGTGGCCACCATCGCTATCCTTGACCCAGCCGCAGGAAGCGGCCCTTTTCAGCGACAACGGAGCGTCCATGTCCCTAGCCATCGTCCACAGCCGCGCCCAGGTGGGTGTGCAGGCACCCTCGGTCAGCGTCGAAACCCACCTGGCCAACGGCCTGCCTCATCTCACCCTGGTTGGCCTGCCAGAAACCACGGTCAAGGAAAGCAAGGACCGGGTACGCAGTGCCATCGTCAACTCCGGGCTGAACTATCCACAGCGGCGCATAACCCAGAACCTGGCCCCCGCCGACTTGCCCAAGGACGGCGGGCGCTACGACCTGGCCATTGCCCTGGGCATCCTGGCCGCCGACGGCCAGGTGCCCACGGCCAGCCTTGCAGAGGTCGAGTGCCTGGGCGAACTGGCGTTGTCGGGCAAATTGCGGGCGGTGCAAGGCGTGCTGCCGGCGGCCTTGGCGGCACGCGAGGCGGGCCGCTCGCTGGTGGTTCCACGGGAGAATGCCGAGGAAGCCAGCCTGGCCGGCGGGCTGGTGGTGTATGCGGTGGGGCACCTGCTGGAGCTGGTCGCCCACCTGAGCGGCCAGGTGCCGCTGGCGCCTTACGCGGCCAACGGTTTGGTCCTGCATCAACGTCCCTACCCTGACCTGAGCGAGGTGCAAGGCCAGCTGGCGGCCAAACGCGCATTGATGCTGGCGGCGGCTGGGGCGCACAACCTGCTATTCACCGGGCCACCCGGCACCGGCAAGACCTTGCTCGCCAGCCGCCTGCCAGGGCTGCTGCCACCGTTGGACGAGCACGAGGCACTTGAGGTGGCGGCCATCCAGTCGGTCAGCGGGCATACACCGCTCAGCAGCTGGCCGCAGCGCCCCTTTCGCCACCCCCACCACTCCGCATCCGGCCCGGCACTGGTCGGTGGCAGCAGCCGTCCGCAACCGGGCGAAATCACCCTCGCCCACCATGGGGTGCTGTTTCTCGATGAGCTGCCAGAGTTCGAGCGGCGTGTGCTGGAGGTACTGCGCGAGCCGCTGGAATCGGGCGAGATCGTGATTGCCCGCGCCCGCGACAAGGTGCGCTTTCCGGCACGCTTTCAGCTGGTGGCGGCGATGAACCCATGCCCTTGCGGCTACTTGGGCGACCCCACTGGCCGCTGCCGTTGCAGCACCGAGCAGATCGCGCGGTACCGCAACAAGCTGTCCGGGCCGCTGCTGGACCGCATCGACCTGCACCTGACCGTGGCCCGCGAAAGCACCACGCTGAACAACCAGCCCTGTGGTGAAGCCAGTGCCGATGTGGCTGCAAGGGTGGCGCAGGCGCGGGAGGTACAGCAGCGCCGGCAAGGGTGTGTGAATGCGTTTCTCGACCTCGAAGGGTTGCGCCGCCATTGCGGATTGGCCGCGGCGGACCAGGCCTGGCTGGAAGGGGCATGCGAACGGTTGACGTTGTCGTTGCGGGCAGCGCACCGGTTATTGAAAGTGGCACGAACACTGGCGGACCTGGAGGGGTGCGAGGCGATTGGCCGGCCACATCTGGCCGAGGCCCTGCAGTACCGGCCGGGGAGCAGTTAGATGAGGGCTGCAAAGCGGCCCTGGAAATTTCAGCCCCATCAGCAGAACCTGCAATTGGCAACGGCCCGCGGCAACTGTCCCTTTTTACGGGACAATGTTTCTTCCGGGCAGCTGATTGTCTGACGCCACCTCACCCCTCAGAATCGTCGGCCAAACTGTTCAAACGCTGCCCCGGCAGCTCATGGAGTAAGAGCCAATGCCACACGAAGGCAGCCTTCTGCAAACCGCGGTGATCTTTCTACTCGCTGCCGTCGTCGCCGTCCCCTTGGCCAAGCGCCTGCAACTGGGCGCCGTGCTCGGCTACCTGCTGGCCGGTGTAGCCATCGGCCCGCAGGCACTTGGCCTGATCCGCGACACCGAGAGCGTGGCGCACATTTCCGAGCTGGGCGTGGTCCTGCTGCTGTTCATCATTGGCCTGGAACTGTCGCCCAAGCGCCTGTGGCTGATGCGCAAGTCGGTGTTCGGTGTCGGTACCGCCCAGGTACTGCTGACCGGCGCGCTGATCGGCGCCATTGCCCTGTTCGGCTTCAGCCAGACACTGCCGGCAGCCATCGTGCTCGGCCTGGGCCTGGCGCTGTCGTCCACCGCCCTTGGCCTGCAGAGCCTGGCCGAGAGCAAGCAGCTCAACGCCCCGCACGGCCGCCTGGCGTTCGCCATCCTGCTGTTCCAGGACATCGCCGCGATCCCGCTGATCGCCCTGGTGCCGCTACTGGCCGCCAGTGGTCCGGACACCAGCCATGGCGACAGCCTGCAACACGGCCTGAAGGTATTCGCCAGCATCGCCGTGGTGATCGTCGGTGGCCGCTACCTGCTGCGCCCGGTGTTCCGCACCGTGGCCCGCACCGGCCTGCCGGAAGTGTCCACCGCCACCGCACTGCTGGTGGTGATCGGCACGGCCTGGCTGATGGAAGAAGCCGGCATCTCCATGGCCCTTGGCGCCTTCCTCGCCGGCCTGCTGCTGGCCGACTCGGAATACCGTCACGAGCTGGAATCGCAGGTCGAGCCGTTCAAGGGCCTGCTGTTGGGGCTGTTCTTCATCAGCGTGGGCATGGGCGCCAACCTGCGCCTGCTGCTGGACATGCCACTGGTGGTGCTGGGCCTGACCCTGCTGCTGGTGACAGTAAAGCTGGCGCTGCTGATAGGCGTCGGCCGCCTGGTCGGTGGCCTGAACAGCGCCAGCGCCCTGCGCCTGGGCATGGTGCTGGCAGCCGGGGGCGAGTTCGCCTTTGTGGTGTTCAAGCTGGGCAAGGACCAAGGCCTGTTCGACACCCAGACCTACGACCTGCTGCTGATGACCATTACCCTGTCCATGGCCATCACCCCGCTGCTGATGCTGGGCTGCGCCCGCGCCCTCAAACGCCCGCAACCGGCGCGTGAAGTGCCCGAGCAGTACAAGCAGATCCAGACGGATACACCGCGGGTGGTGATCGTCGGCATGGGCCGCATGGGCCAGATCGTCGCGCGCATCCTGCGGGCACAGAAAATCCCGTTCATAGCCCTGGAAACCTCGGTGGACACCATCGAGATGACCCGCATGTTCGAACAGGTGCCGGTGTTCTACGGCGACCCGCTGCGCCCCGAGGTGCTGCACGCCGCCAAGGTGGGTGAAGCGGAGTACTTCATCATCACCATCGATGACCCAGAAGCTGCCATTCATACCGCCGAACGGGTGAAGCGCCTGTACCCGCACCTGAAGGTGCTGGCCCGGGCACGTAACCGCCAACATGTGCACAAGTTGGTAGATGCAGGCGCCGAGCCGATTCGCGAGACGTTCTACTCCAGCCTGGAGATGACCCGTCTGGCACTGGTAGGGCTGGGCTTGAGCGATGAACAGGCCGCGGACCGAATTGCGCGGTTTACCCAGCATGACGAAGAAGTACTGGTGGCCCAGGGGCAGGTACGCGATGACCGGGCCAAGGTGATGCAGACAGCCAAGGAGGCGCGGGTGGAGCTGGAGCGGTTGTTTGATTCGGATGCGGATTGAGAAGTCAGGCGAACACCAACCGCTCTATTTGAGGATGCTCACGCTGAGCGGCTTGCCAAAGATCGTAAGCTGCCTGTTCGGCAAGGTATTGCCGGGCAGGCCCAAGACCTGCCAGCTCAAGTCGATAAGCAAGATCGGCAGAAATGGCGGCGCGCCCATTGAGTACGGTGGACAATTGCCCCCGCGAATAGCCGAGGTGGCGAGCTAACTCAGAAACATTCATGCCAACTGCGGGCAACACATCTTCGCGCAAAGACTCCCCAGGATGGGGAGGATCGAACATAGGCATGACTCAAGCCTCCTAGTGGTAATCCAGATAGTCAACAAGCTCCACATCGGTGCCCACGAAGCGGAACACCACTCGCCAGTTACCCGAGACATTTACTGCCCAATAGCTTTCCAGCTTTCCGTGCAGTGGATGAAGACGGTAACCCGGCCGGTTCATGTCTGCTGCGGTTTGTGCAACTTCAAGAGAAGCCAGTAAACGCCGCAAGCGATTCACATGATCTGCACGTACTCCAGACGTGTCACGATGCTGATGGAGCAGCCTCAGGCCTTTGTGCCTGAAACTTCTTATCATTGATGGTTGAGTGTAAGGCTGCACCTTACACTTTTCAAGCTAGCATTGACGCTGCGCATGGAGTCACTCCTGAAAAATTTCCGGGTGCTCAGTTTGCTCTTGGCGTGCCCGTTTAGCGCCGTTACGCCTTCCGCTCTTTCATGTAGGAGATTTCCCAAAAAGGGTGATAGGCGGGGGGCACGTCATGCTCACCACTTCCAGCGTGAACAGATGACACCGGCAAAAGCCTGTTCCGGAGCAACCTGAATGCGCTCTAAACGGCAGAAGGTTGCTTGAGCCACAGCCCATGAATTGATGCTGCCTGTACCGCCCTCTTCGCGGGTGAACCCGCTCCCACAGGATCACCACTGGTTCTGAAACTGTGCAGTACCTGTGGGAGCGGGCGTGCGCGCGAAGAGGCTGGTACAGCAAACAAAAAAAGCCGGCTCCTGCAGAGGGAGCCGGCCTTTGTGCGTACCGCTACTGGTTTGCTTACTTACCCGCAGTCAGCGCGTTATAGCTGGTCATCAAATTGCGATAATCCGGAATGTGGTTTGAGCACAGCGCAGCCAGCCCTTCGACATCGTTGCGCCAGTCGCGGTGCAGCTCGCAGGCCACGCCGAACCAGGTCATCAGCTGCGCACCGGCCTGGCTCATGCGGTCATGGGCGGCATCGCGGGTCATTTCGTTGAAGGTGCCGGAGGCATCGGTCACGACGAACACATCGAACTCTTCTTCCAGCGCCGACAGCGCCGGGAAGGCTACGCAGACCTCAGTCACCACACCGGCAATGATCAGCTGCTTCTTGCCAGTGGCCTTCACCGCCTTGACGAAGTCTTCGTTGTCCCAGGCGTTGATCTGGCCTGGGCGGGCGATATACGGCGCATCCGGGAACAGCGCTTTCAGCTCTGGCACCAGCGGGCCGTTAGGGCCTTGCTCGAAGCTGGTGGTGAGGATGGTTGGCAGGTTGAAGAACTTGGCCAGGTCAGCCAGGGCCAGTACGTTGTTCTTGAACTTGTCCGGCTCGATGTCGCGCACCAGGGACAGCAGGCCAGCCTGGTGGTCGACCAGCAGTACGGCAGCGTCGTCTTTGTTCAGGCGGTTGTAGGTAAATTTGCTCATGGTCTGTGCTCCTAAGGGTTATGAATTTTTCAGCAATCCGGGGTGTTTCGCGTTGATGGGCACAGATTAAAATCATCACCTTTGCTGCACTAGACTGCGAAAACCGTCCTTAGCGTTCCGTTTGGAGAACGATCATTGGAAGACCTCAACTCCCTCTACTACTTCACCCAAGTCGTGGAGCACGGCGGCTTCGCCCCGGCCGGGCGGGCGCTGGACATGCCCAAGTCGAAACTCAGCCGGCGCATCGCCGACCTTGAAGACCGCCTGGGCGTGCGCCTGCTGCACCGCACCAGCCGGCACTGTTCGCTGACCGAAATCGGCCAGGCCTACTACAACCGTTGCCTGGCCATGCGCGTGGAGGCCGAGGGCGCGGCGGAAATCATCGAGCGCAACCGCAGCGAGCCACGCGGGCTGGTTCGCATCAGTTGCCCCACCACCCTGCTCAACTCCTGGGTCGGGCCGATGCTGACCCGCTACATGCTCAAGTACCCCCAGGTGGAACTGTTCATCGAGAGCACCAACCGCCGCGTCGACCTGCTGCACGAGGGCTTCGACATCGCCCTGCGCGTGCGCTTTCCGCCGCTGGAGAACACCGACATGGTGATGAAGGTGCTGAGCAACAGCACCCAGTGCCTGGTCGGCCAGCCGCACTACCTGGCGCAGTTGCCCAAAGGGTTTGACCCACAGCTGCTGGGCACGCTACCGAGCGTGCATTGGGGCAGCGCCCAGCGCGAGTACCAGTGGGAACTGTTCCAGGGTGAGGACAACAGCCGCAGCATCGTCATCCCGCATACACCGCGCATGGTGACCGACGACCTGTTTGCCCTGCGCCATTTCGTGGTGGCTGGGGTGGGGATCGCGCATTTGCCGCGGGTGGCGGTCCGCGAGGACCTGGCTTCGGGGCGGTTGGTGGAATTACTGCCTGAGTGGCATCCGCGTTGCGGCATCGTGCATGCGATCTTCCCGTCGCGGCGGGGGTTATTGCCGTCGGTGCGGGCGCTGATCGATCATCTGGCTGAGGAATTTGCGATCAGCGACATGGCGTGAGTCGGTGGCTGTCAGTAACGGCCCTTTCGCGGGGCAAGCCCGCTCCCACAAGTTACCCCACTGCCCTCGGGATGGGTGGTGAACCTGTGGGAGCGGGCTTGTCCGGCGAAGCGGCCGTCATTTATCCAGGCAAAGCAGCTTAGAAAGCAAAGCAGGAACAACCCAGCGAACCCCAGAAGCCCTGGAAGTCACTCACCGGCACACTCGAATGCCGGGCCTTTTCATGGCTGTGCGCATGCACGCCGCATGGCCCGCTGCACTGGTGCACGGCGGCTGCCAACGATGGCGTACCGACGCGCCAGTGCCCCGGCACCTTGGCCACTGGCGACCACTCCGGCAGTACCGGCACCTGCGGCGGGCCAAGCCTGTCGAACTCGCCAGCGCCGTACACCACCTTGCCATCGACGATGGTCAGCACCGACTCGATGCCCTTGATCGCCTCTTCATCGACACTGAAGAAGTCCAGCGACAGCGCCGCCAGGTCGGCCAGCTGGCCCACCTTGATCTGGCCCTTCTTGCCCTGCTCGCTGGAGAACCAGGCACTGCCCTGGGTGAACAGTTGCAGTGCGGTATCGCGATCCAGGCCTTCCGGGTACAGCTCCATGCCGCCGACGGTCTTGCCGCTGACCAGCCAGTACAGCGAGGTCCACGGGTTGTAGCTGGACACGCGGGTGGCATCGGTACCGGCACCCACCGGTACGCCCATGTCGAGCATGCGCTTGATGGGCGGGGTCTGCTCGGCAGCCTTGGCGCCGTAGCGGTCGACAAAATACTCACCCTGGAAGGCCATGCGGTCCTGGACGGCGATACCACCGCCCAAGGCGCGCACGCGCTCGATGTTCTGCGGGGTGATGGTTTCGGCGTGGTCGAAGAACCACGGCAGGCCGTTGAACGGGATGTCGCGGTTGACCTTCTCGAACACGTCAAGCATCCGCGTGATCGATTCGTTGTAGGTGGCGTGCAGGCGGAACGGCCAGCGTTGCTCGACCAGGTGACGCACCACCGGCTCCAGCTCTTCTTCCATGGTCTGTGGCAGGTCCGGGCGCGGTTCGAGGAAGTCCTCGAAGTCGGCGGCGGAGAACACCAGCATTTCGCCGGCGCCGTTGTGGCGCAGGAAGTCGGTGCCGCTGTGCAGCTTTACGCTGGAGGTCCACTTCTTGAAGTCGTCCAGCTCTTCCTTGGGCTTCTGGGTGAACAGGTTGTAGGCGATGCGCACAGTCAGCTGGTTGTTGTCGGCCAACTCCTGGATGACCGAGTAGTCGTCAGGGAAGTTCTGATAGCCGCCACCGGCGTCGATGGCACTGGTCAGGCCCAGGCGGTTCAGCTCACGCATGAACTGGCGCGTCGAGTTGACTTGATACTCCAGCGGCAGCTTCGGCCCTTTGGCCAGGGTGGCGTAGAGGATCATCGCGTTCGGGCGGGCGATCAGCATGCCGGTCGGGTTGCCGAACTTGTCGCGTTGAATTTCGCCACCCGGCGGGTTCGGGGTGGCCTTGTCATAGCCGACAGCCTTTAGCGCGGCGCGGTTGAGCAACGCACGGTCATACAGGTGCAACAGGAACACCGGGGTATCGGGCGCAGCCTGGTTGATCTCTTCAAGGGTTGGCATGCGTTTTTCGGCGAACTGGAATTCGTTCCAGCCACCCACCACGCGTACCCACTGCGGGGTGGGCGTGCGCGCAGCCTGGTCCTTGAGCATGCGCAGGGCATCGGCCACCGACGGCACGCCTTCCCAGCGCAGCTCCAGGTTGTAGTTCAGGCCACCGCGGATAAGGTGCAGGTGCGAGTCGTTCAGGCCGGGGATGACCGTGCGCTGCTTGAGGTCGATGATCTGCGTGCTAGTGCCCTTGTGGGCCATGGCCTCGGCGTCGTTGCCCACGGCGATGAAGCGCCCATCCTTGATGGCGACAGCAGTCGCGGTGGGCTTTTCGCGGTCAACGGTGTGCAGTTTGCCATTGAACAGAATCAGGTCAGCGGTCATGGAACCTCCTTGGATGGATGCGTAAGCGGAACCGGCCTGGCCGGCGAAGGGCAATGCAGACCAGAGCGCGCCGGCGGCACCGAGCACGGTGCTGGTGGCGAGGAACTGGCGACGGGTCTTGTCGTTGCGGTCCTGGGACATAGGCTTCTCCGACTGGGGCCGGCAGGGCGACTGCGAAGCATGCCGGTTGATGCACGGTCAGGGCTTGGATGGATGTGCGGTGGGTTGAAGAAGGTTAGCCGTGTTCATACTTTGTGCTGCCCGCGCAGCCAGTTGGCACAGCGGCGGGTTACCCAAGGCATGATGTAGAACACCACGGGCAGGATGACGAACAGGTTGACGATGAGGTTGCCTGTGATCGGGCCGCCCACCTGCGGAAAGCGTGCGAACAGCGGCGCCAGCAGCTGCGGAATGATCATGGTCATCGGGCAGATCACCAGGTAGGTCAGCAGCGCCTGCTTCCAGCGCGGCGGCTGGGCCGGCGTGGCGCCCGTCGGGCTAGCGAGAACCTGGTGTTGCAGGCATACGGTCACCACTTCACGGTTGTCCTGGAGTGCAGTGTTCATCGGCGTTCCTTTGGATGAGCTTGCCCGCATCCACTGTGCAACGGTGAACGGGCGGAGGATTGGATGGGTGTGCTGGCCTTGGCGGGCACCGACTGGCGGTGCCCGGGGACGTCGGCTTACTTGCCGGCGTTGAAGGCGTTGTAGCTGGTCATCAGGTTGCGGTAGTCCGGGATGTGGTTGGAGCACAGCGCGGCCAGGCCTTCAACGTCGTTGCGCCAGTCGCGGTGCAGCTCGCACGCTACGCCGAACCAGGTCATCAACTGCGCACCGGCCTGGCTCATGCGGTTGTGGGCGGCGTCGCGGGTCATGGCGTTGAAGGTGCCGGAGGCATCAGTCACCACGAACACATCAAACTCTTCTTCCAGGGCCGCCAGGGCCGGGAAAGCAACACACACTTCAGTCACGACGCCGGCGATGATCAGCTGCTTCTTGCCGGTGGCCTTTACTGCCTTGACGAAGTCTTCGTTGTCCCAGGCGTTGATCTGGCCGGGGCGAGCGATGTACGGCGCATCCGGGAACAGGGCTTTCAGCTCGGGGACCAGCGGGCCGTTGGGGCCTTGCTCGAAGCTGGTGGTGAGGATGGTCGGCAGGTTGAAGAACTTGGCCAGGTCAGCCAGGGCCAGCACGTTGTTCTTGAAAGCGTCCGGTTCGATGTCACGCACCAGCGACAGCAGGCCAGCCTGGTGATCGACCAGCAGTACGGCAGCGTCGTCTTTGTTCAGGCGGTTGTATTTGAAGTTGGTCATGGTGGTTGCTCCTAAGGGTTTATGTCTTCAGTAAGTTGGGTGTTTCGCGTTGATGGGAGAAGATTAAAACCATCACCTTTGGAGCGGTAGATAGCGGTTTTTGGCTTTAGCGTTCTGTTTTAGGAACGATAGATTGGCGTTAGTTTTGCTGGCCTCTTCGCGGGCTCGCCCGCTCCCACAGGGATCGCACAAGATTCACAACCACCGCTTTACCTGTGGGAGCGGGCAAGCCCGCGAAGGGGCCAGCACAGGCTTGCATTGCCTGCCCGGCAAACCTGCTCTATTACTACCCACAGCCCTCCCCTCACCCCCGAGACCACCATGCTGGCGTTCATCCAGTCGTCCCCGTTGTTGCTCGGCACTACCCTCATCCTGCTCGACCTCGTGCTCTGGCAAGTCATCCCCATGCAGCGCCGTGCCTGGCGCATCGGCACGCGGCTGGTGATATTCCTGCTGTTCAGCTCGGTGCTGGTGGCCGCCGGCATGAGCCCGCTGCAACCGCCACCCTGGCCCGACGATGTCTCGCGCAACCTCATGGCCACGGTATTGGCCATCGGCTGGTGGCTGTTTGGCGCGCGCACGGTCACGGTGGTGTTCGGCCTGCTGCTGGTGGCCCGGGGCAGCCATGGCGGGCGGTTGCTGCAGGATGTGCTGGGGGCGTTGATCTTTCTGGTCGCTGTAGTGGCTGCCGCGGGCTATGTGATGCAATTGCCGGTGAAGGGCTTGCTGGCTACGTCCGGGGTGATGGCCATCGTCATCGGCCTGGCGTTGCAGAGCACCTTGGCGGACGTGTTCAGCGGCATCGTGCTGAACACCACGCGGCCCTATCAGATTGGCGATTCAATCTCCATCGACGGCACCGAAGGCAAGGTGCTGGACATCGACTGGCGCGCCACGCGGCTGCTGACCGGCACCGGCAGCCTGGCGGTGATACCCAACTCGGTCGCGGCCAAGGCGCGGCTGCTCAACCACAGCCGCCCGGCCGATGTGCATGGGGTGTCGATCAGCGTGGTGGTGCCGGCCAAGGTGCGGCCCAAGCGGGTGTTCGATGCGCTGGAAAAGGCCTTGCAGGGCGTGAGTGCCATTCTTGCGACCCCAAAGCCGAAGGTGACGGTGAAGGCCTCGACGCTGGAGTCCGTGGAGTACGAGGCCAGCGGCTTCGTGGCCGACGCGGGCACCAAGGGCGACGCACGCAATCAGCTGTTCGACCTTGCCCACCGGCACCTGGAGGCCAGCGGGGTGATGTGGAACGTGGACCTGGCCCTGCCGCCGCGCAGCCGCCAGCGCGAGGTGCTGGACGAAGTGCGGGTGTTCCGCTCGCTAAGCGATGAGGAGCGTGACGCGCTGAGCCAGCGCATGACGGCGGTGGAGTACCTGGCGGACCAGGTGATCCTGGGCGTGGGTGAGCATTCCGAGCACCTGCTGGTGATTGGCAGCGGGGTGGTGTCGGCGTCGGTGCGTGATGGCGACAAGCGGATCGAGGCTGGGCGCATGGGGCCGGGTGAGGTGCTGGGGATCGAGGGGATCATCGATGAGGATGACTCGTTCGCCGAGTTCCGCACACTGACCGGTTGCGTGCTGTACCGCATCGAAAAGGACCAGGTGAAGAGCTGTTTGCAGCAGCGTGGCGAGGTGCAGACGGCGTTGAGCAAACTGCAGCGGTTCCGGCGGCAAAGCCGAGAGTCGTTGTTGCTGCAAAAGCCAACCCTGATCAAGAAAGGCGGCTTCCTCAGCTGGTTGCACAAGTAAATCTGGCCGGCCTCTTCGCGGGCATGCCCGCTCCCACAAGAACCCCACAGGCTTCAGCATCTGCGCGATTCCTGTGGGAGCGGGCGTGCCCGCGAAGAGGCCAGTACTTACAACACAACCCTCAGGCACTGCCCCGCGTGGTACAGCGAGAAGCCGGATTCGTAGAACGCGGTCCGCAGCGAAGGCGCACTCACGCCGCTCATTGGCGAGAACGGAATCGGCAGGCTGTCCGCGTCACCCTTGAGCAGAAACTCCGCAAACGCACGGCCGATTACGGTACCCGTGGTGTTGCCCCGCCCGTTGTAACCCGTAACCGCAACCAACCCTGGCGCCGGCTCGAACAGGCGCATCAGGTGGTCAGGGGTAAAGTCGATACAGCCGGTCCAGTGCATTTCCCACTCGACCTTGCCCAGCTCCGGGTAGTAGTGGCTCTGGATACGGTCTGCCCAGCTGCGCACAAACCACGCTGGCTTGTTATCGACCCGCCCCAGGCTGCCGAGCAGCAGGCGGCCCTGATCGTCGCGGCGGATGCTGCTAAGCACGGTGCGGGTGTCCCACGAGCCTTGGCCATGTGGCAGTACCTTGTCGGCCGCGGCACCCTGCAGCGGCTTGGACGCCACCTGGTAGTAGTAACCACGGAAGAACTGCTTCTGCAGGTTGCTCCAGTCGCCTTCGGTGTACGCGCCAGTGGAAACAACCACCTTGTCGGCGCGCACCGAGCCACGCGCAGTCTTCACCCGCCAGCCATCGCCATCACGTTCCAGGCCTTCGACCGAAGACTGCTGGAACAGCTTGCCACCCAGGCGCGCCACGGCAGCCGCCAGGCCTTGGGTATAGCCCATGGGGTTGATGGTGCCGGCGCGGCGGTCGAGCAACGCGGCGGAAATCTTGTTGGTACCGCAGTATTCCTGGCACTGGGTGCCGGTCAGCAACTCCACGTCGGCACCACGGCGGCGCCATTGTTCGTGGCGGGCCTCGAGGTCAGCGATGCCGGTGGCGTTGTGCGCCATGTGCAGCGTGCCTTTGTGCTGGGCCTGGCAGTCGATGCCCAGGCGCTCGATCATGGCGAACACTTCAGCCGGGGCTTCGCCAAGCACCTTGTTCAGGCGGCTGCCCTGCTTCTGGCCAAGGGTGGCCTCGACGTCGTCGGGGCGGATCCAGGTACCGGCGTTGACCAGGCCGACGTTGCGCCCGGAGCCACCGTGGCCGATCTTCCAGGCCTCAAGCAGGATCACCGACTTGCCCTGTTCGAGCAGGTGGATGGCCGCCGACAGGCCAGTGATGCCACCGCCGATCACGCAGACATCAGCCTTGTGCTCACCGGCCAGGGCCTGGGCGGCAACGGTCGGTTTGCTGACGAATTCCCACAAGCATTCTTGACGCAGTTCGGACATGGCCGGCTCCAGCAATTTGTTCTTGTTGGGGCTGCTTCGCAGCCCATTCGCGGCACAAGGCCGCTCCTACAGGAGATCGCGATGCCTGTGTAGGAGCGGCCTTGTGCCGCGAACCGGGGGCTTTGCCCCCGGCCATGTAGCATCGAATCAGTCGAACACGATACCCTGCGCCAGCGGCAGCTCGCGCGAGTAGTTCACGGTGTTGGTCTGGCGACGCATGTAGCCTTTCCAGGCATCCGAACCCGACTCACGACCACCGCCGGTTTCCTTCTCGCCACCAAACGCACCGCCGATCTCGGCGCCGCTGGTACCGATGTTGACGTTGGCGATACCGCAGTCGCTGCCCGAAGCACTCTGGAAGCGCTCGGCTTCACGGATGTCGGTGGTGAAGATGCACGACGACAGGCCTTGTGGCACTTCGTTGTTCAGGCGCAGGGCCTCTTCGAAGTCGTCGTAGGCCAGCACATACAGGATCGGGGCGAAGGTTTCGTGGCGCACCACGTCGCTCTGCGCCGGCATTTCGGCAATGGCAGGCGACACGTAGTAGGCGTTCGGGTACTGGTCGGCCAGCTGACGCTCGCCACCAAACACCTGGCCACCTTCGTCGCGGGCCTTGGCCAGCGCGCCCTGCATGGCGTCGAACGACAGCTTGTCGATCAGCGGGCCCACCAGGTTGTCCTTGCGCGGGTCGCCGATACGCACTTTGCCGTAGGCGGCTTTGACGCGGGCAACCACTTCGTCCTTGATCGAGCGGTGCACGATCAGGCGGCGCAGGGTGGTGCAACGCTGGCCGGCGGTGCCGACAGCCGAGAACAGGATGCCGCGCACGGCCAGGTCCAGGTCGGCGCTCGGCGCCAGGATCATGGCGTTGTTGCCGCCCAGTTCGAGGATGCTGCGGCCGAAGCGGGCAGCCACACGTGGGCCGACTTCGCGACCCATGCGGGTGCTGCCGGTGGCGCTGACCAGCGGTACGCGCGGGTCATCGACCATGGCTTCGCCGGCTTCACGGCCACCGATTACCAGTTGTGCCAGGCCAGCCGGGGCGTCGCCGAAGGCTTTCAGGGCTTTTTCGAACAGCGCCTGGCAGGCCAGGGCGGTCAGCGGGGTCTTTTCAGACGGTTTCCACACCACCGAGTTACCGGCCACCAGGGCCAGGGCGGTGTTCCAGGCCCAGACGGCGACCGGGAAGTTGAAGGCGCTGATCACGCCAACCACGCCCAGCGGGTGCCAGGTTTCACGCATGTGGTGGCCCGGGCGCTCGGAGGCGATGGTCAGGCCGTACAGCTGGCGCGACAGGCCCACGGCGAAGTCGCAGATGTCGATCATTTCCTGCACTTCGCCCAGGCCTTCCTGGGTGATCTTGCCGGCTTCGATCGAGACCAGCTCGCCCAGGTCGGCCTTGTGCTCACGCAGCACTTCACCGAACAGGCGCACCAGTTCGCCACGGCGCGGGGCCGGCACAGTGCGCCAGGCGTCGAAAGCGCTCTGGGCCTGATCGATGCGCGCGATGGTCTCGGCCTTGCCGAGCAGTTTCACCGAGGCGATCTGGCTGCCGTCGATCGGCGTGTGAACAGGGTAGTCGCCCTGGGTATAAGCCTCGGCGGCAACGCCAAGGCGCTCGAGCAATCCAGCAACCATTTGTGCATCTCCTACATCGGTGATGGGGTGGAAAAATGATGTGGATCAGTATTAATCCGATCACATAGGTACAACAAACGACCTTTATTCCGCATATCATTCCGTCAGGTAATGATTTGAGCCGCAGAGACCGCTATGTCCAAACGCCTGGTGCCATCCATGACCGCCCTGCAGTGCTTTGAAGCTGCAGCCCGCCATTTGAGCTTTACCCGTGCCGCCGAAGAACTGCACCTGACCCAGAGCGCCGTCAGCAAGCAGGTGGCGCAGCTTGAAGACATGCTGCGCCACCACCTTTTCCTGCGCATCCGGCGGCGCTTGCAACTGACCCCAGCCGGCAGCCTGTACCTGGCCGAGGTCAACAAGATCCTCACCCAGGTGGATATGTCCAGCCGCTACGTGCTCACCTACGGCGAGCAGACCGAGATATTGAAGGTAGCCACTCAACCGAGTTTTGGCGTGCGCTGGTTGATCCCGCACCTCAAGGGTTTTGGCAAACGCCACACCAACATCCACCTGGACATCCGCAACGAGATGGAGCCGTTCGCCCTGCTGCAGGGCTCGGCGGACGTGGTGTTCTTCTATGGCCAAGGCACGTGGCCGGGGGCCACCTGCGTGGAGCTGTTCCGTGAGGAAGTAGTGCCGGTGTGTGCGCCGGAGCTGCTGGCCGGGCGCACGCTGGGCGATGCTGCAGACCTGGCCGACCTGGTGCTGCTGCAAAGCACTTCGCGGCCGGAGGCCTGGCATGAGTGGTTCCTGGAGCTGGGATTGCAGAGCGTCAGCGCCTACCACGGGCCGCGCTTCGATACGTTCTATATGGCGTTGAGCGCGGCACAGGCCGGTTGCGGGGTGGCGCTGGTGCCGCGTTACCTGGCGGCGAAGGAACTGGCGGAAGGGAGCCTGGTGGTGCCGTGGAGCCATGCGATGCGCAGTGCCGGGGCGCATTACCTGGCGTATGCCGAGCATGCGGCGGAGGTGCCCAAGGTGCGGGCGTTGGTGGAGTGGATTCAGGAGCAGCTTCAGCCTTGAGATTGCCGGGGCCGCTTTGCGGCCCCAATGGCCCTGAAGGTCGATCAAAAAAGGAATGACACACTCACTTTTTTTCGCTTGTGAGCCAAGTGCATTCCCAGCTTTCATGTAAGCGTCCGAACCCAACCAGGAAGCTAGCGATGCCCGCCCACGATTTCGTCAGCCCAGACAGCATCCGCGCGCAGTTCTCTGCCGCCATGTCGCTCATGTACAAACAGGAAGTGCCGCTGTACGGCACGCTGCTGGAGCTGGTGAGCGAAATCAACCAGCAGGTCATGGCCCAGCAGCCCAAGGTTGCCGAAGCCCTGCGCTGGACCGGCGAAATCGAGCGCCTGGACCACGAACGCCACGGCGCCATCCGCGTCGGCACCGCTGAAGAACTGGCCACTATCGCCCGCCTGTTTGCCGTCATGGGCATGCAACCGGTCGGCTACTACGACCTGAGCTCCGCCGGCGTGCCGGTGCACTCCACCGCTTTTCGCGCAGTACACGAGCAGTCGCTGCACGTCAGCCCGTTCCGTGTGTTCACCTCGCTGCTGCGCCTGGAGCTGATCGACAACCCGCAGCTGCGTGAGCTGGCACAGAGCATCCTGGCCAAGCGGCAGATCTTCACCACCCGCGCCTTGGAACTGATCGCCCAGTGCGAGCGCGATGGCGGCCTGAACGCAGCCGATGCCGAAGCGTTCGTGCAGGAAGCGCTGCACACTTTCCGCTGGCACCATGACGCCACCGTCACCGCCGAGCAGTACCAGCAACTGCACGACCAGCACCGCCTGATTGCCGATGTGGTGGCCTTCAAGGGCCCACACATCAACCACCTCACCCCACGCACCCTGGACATCGATGCGATCCAGCTCGGCATGCCGGCCAAGGGCATCCCGCCGAAGGCCGTGGTCGAAGGCCCGCCCACCCGCCGCCATCCGATCCTGCTGCGCCAGACCAGCTTCAAGGCCTTGCAGGAAAAGGTCGCGTTCAGCGACCAGCAGGGTAGCGAAGGCAGCCACACCGCGCGCTTTGGCGAGATCGAGCAACGTGGCGCGGCCCTGACGCCGAAAGGCCGCCAGCTGTACGACAAGCTGCTCGACGCCACCCGCGCCGCCCTGGGTGGCGCACCGGCCGAAGCCAATGCCGAGCGCTACATGACCTTGCTCAAAGATACCTTTGCCGAATTCCCGGATGACCTGGCGCAGATGCGTGAACAGGGCCTGGCGTACTTCCGCTACTTTGCCACTGAGAAAGGCCTGGCTGCGCGTGGCCAGGAGGGCCGCCCGACCACCCTGCAAGGGCTGATCGACGCTGGCCATGTGCATTTCGAAGCGCTGGTGTATGAGGACTTCCTGCCGGTGAGTGCGGCGGGGATCTTCCAGTCCAACCTGGGCGACGATGCACAGGCCGAATACGGCAGCAATGCCAACCGCGATGCGTTCGAAGCGGCGCTCGGGCTGCCGGTGCAGGATGAGCTGGCACTGTATGCGCAAAGCGAGCGCCGCTCGCTGCAGGCCTGTGCGCAGGCGTTGAACCTGGGTTCGATGTAAAACCGTACGGGCCTCTTCGCGGGCTTGCCCGCTCCCACAGGTAATACACAGTATTGAAGCCTGTGCGATCCGTGTGGGAGCGGGCGAGCCCGCGAAGAGGCCGGTACGGGCGATCAGAGAGGCGGCAGGATTTCCACATCCGGCAAATCCATCGCCGCCACCTCGTCTGCCAGAAAATCACTCAAGCGCCGCAACCGTTCGCCACCCGGCCGGGTGCGCGGCCATACCAGGTAGTAGTCCATCCCACTGGGCACTGCTGTCGGCCAAGGCAGGCTCAACCGCCCCTGCGCCACATCTTCGGCCACCATCAGCAAATCACCCATGGAAATCCCGTAGCCCCGTGCAGCGGCAATCATGCCCAGCTCCAGGGTGTCGAACACCTGCCCGCCCTTGAGCGAAACCTTGTCGCCAAGCCCCATGCGCTCCAGCCATTCCCGCCAGTCACGCTTGTCTACCGTGGGGTGCAGCAGTTCGATAGAGGCCAGCCGGCCCACGTCCCAAGGCTCTTCGTCGAGCAGGTCCGGCGCACCGACCGGGATCAGCAACTCCGGAAACAGCTTGCGCACCTCCCACTCCGCCGGGAACACGCCGTCGCTGAGCAACACTGCGCAATCGAACGGTTCCTGGTTGAAGTCCACATGGTCGACGTCCATCCATGCGCTGGTCAGCTGCACTTCGTTGCCCGGTTGCAGGTGGCGGAACCGGCTAAGGCACGCCAGCAACCAGCGCATGGTCAGGGTCGATGGGGCTTTCATGCGCAAGATGTCATCTTCGCCGCGCAAGTTATCGCAGGCCCGCTCCAGCGCCGCAAAGCCTTCGCGCACCCCGGGCAACAGCACCCGCGCCGCTTCGGTCAACTGCAGGCTGCGGCCACTGCGCACGAACAGGCGGCAGGCAAAGTGCTCTTCCAACGTACGGATATGCCGGCTGACAGCACTTTGGGTAATCGACAGCTCTTCGCCCGCACGGGTGAACGAGCAAAGCCGTGCAGCAGCTTCGAATGCGCGCAGGGCATACAACGGAGGGAGCTGTCGGGACATGAGGCACCTGCCATACGGGACTGTGGAGCGAATCACCAATGAGCATATATACATGAGTCAGACTCATGCCAAGGATCGCTTTTATCCTTTTGTGCAAAGTTGACCGAAGCCTCAGAATCGCCCTTCGTTGTTTTCCCCAGGAAAAAGGACCACCCCATGCATGTCGCGCCCACCACAGAACTCAAGGCTTTGCTGCGCCTGGCCGGGCCGCTGATCGCCTCGCAGTTGGCGCACATGCTGATGGTGCTGACCGACACCCTGATGATGGCCCGTATCAGCCCGCAAGCGCTGGCCGGTGGCGGCCTGGGCGCGGCAAGCTACTCATTCGTGTCGATCTTTTGCCTGGGCGTGATCGCTGCGGTCGGCACGCTGGTGGCGATCCGCAAGGGCGCCAACGACATCGAAGGTGCCACCCGCCTGGCACAGAACGGCGTGTGGCTGGCCTGGGGCCTGGCGCTGATCGCCGCGCTGGCCCTCTGGAACCTTGAGCCGGTACTGCTACTGTTCGGGCAACAGCCCGAAAACGTTGCCTCGGCCGCCGAATTCCTCACCCTGCTGCCGCTGGCGCTGCCCAGTTACCTGACCTTCATGGCCTTGCGTGGCTTTACCAGCGCGCTGGGTCGCTCGACCCCGGTGATGGTGATCAGTGTGGTCGGCACGGTGCTCAACTACCTGTTCAACGTGGCGTTGATCGAAGGCATGTTCGGGCTGCCAAAGCTGGGCCTGATGGGCATCGGCCTGGTCACCGCAGTGGTATCGCTGGGCATGGCCATCGCCCTTGCCCTGTACATCCGCTGGCATTCGGCCTACGCCGCCTACCCGCTGCGCAAAGGCCTGTCACGCCCGTCGCTGCCAGCCCTGCGCGAGCTGTGGCGGCTGGGCCTGCCAATTGGTGGTACCTACATGGTGGAAGTGGGCCTGTTCGCCTTCGCCGCGCTGTGCATGGGCGTGCTGGGCAGTACCGAACTGGCGGCACACCAGATCGCCCTGCAGATCGTGTC
This sequence comes from Pseudomonas putida NBRC 14164, assembly GCF_000412675.1. Classification (NCBI taxonomy): domain Bacteria; kingdom Pseudomonadati; phylum Pseudomonadota; class Gammaproteobacteria; order Pseudomonadales; family Pseudomonadaceae; genus Pseudomonas; species Pseudomonas putida. The sequence continues at coordinate 6,026,391 of NC_021505.1, forward strand.
CACGGCGTTCATGGTGCCGACGGGCTTGTCCTATGCGGTGACCATGCGCGTGGGCTTGTACTACGGCGCTGGCAACCTGCTGGCGGCGCGCAGTGCCGGGCGCGTGGGTATCGGGTTCGGGGCAATGATCATGTTTGCCTTCGCCGCCCTGTTCCTGCTGCTGCCCGAAGCGCTGGTGGGGCTGTTCATCGACCGCAATGACCCGGCCTTTGCCGCGATCTTCCAGGTGGCCGTGCAATTGTTGATGGTGGCGGCGTGGTTCGAGCTGTTCGATGGCATGCAGACGATTGCCATGGGCTCGATCCGTGGCCTGAAAGATGCCAAGACCACCTTCCTGATCGGGCTGGTGTGCTACTGGCTGGTGGGGGCGCCGAGCGCCTGGTTGTTCACCTTTACCCTGGGCGGTGGGGCGGTGGGGATCTGGTGGGGGCTGGCGCTGGGGCTGGCGTGTGCGGCGGTGGCGCTGACCTTTGGCTTTGAGTGGCGGATGAAGCGGCTTTTGAGAAAGGCGGTGGCGCGCGCAGGGGCTGCTGCTTCGGCCTGACTTCAGGGCCTCTTCGCGGGCACGCCCGCTCCCACAGGGTTGTGCGGTCCCTGTGGGAGCGGGCGTGCCCGCGAAAGGGCCCTAAAGGACAGCATCCAACTGACAGCCAGGCACCTTCAGCAAAAAATCGATCAACTCCCCGACCGGCAGCGGCTTGCTGACCAAAAAGCCCTGCACCTGATCACAGCCAAACCCACGCAACAACGCCAGCTGCTCTTCGCTCTCCACCCCCTCGGCCACCACTTCGAGGTTGAGGTTGTGCGCCAGGTTGATCATGGCGTGCACCAGCTTGCGGTTTTCCTCGCGCATTTCCATTCCCGCGACAAAACTGCGGTCCACCTTCAGCAAAGTGATCGGCAAGCTGTTGAGGTGTACGAACGAAGAAAACCCGGTGCCGAAATCGTCGAGCGAGAAGCGCACGCCCAGCCGGCCGAGGGCGTCCATGGTCTGGCGTACCAGCTCGTTGCGGCGCATCACCGCCGTTTCGGTCAGTTCGAATTCCAGCCAGCGGGCGTCCACGCCATGCTCAAGGATCAGGCGACTCAGGGTGGCTAGCAGCTGGCTGTCCTGGAACTGGCGGAAACTCAGGTTGACCGCCATGTGCAGCGGCTCCAGGCCGCGCTCGCACAGCGCCTGCATGTCGCGCAAGGCACGGGAGATGACCCAGTAGCCCAAGGGCACGATCAGGCCGCTCTGCTCGGCCAGAGGCACGAATTCGCTGGGCGGTAACAGCCCGCGTTCGGCATGGCGCCAGCGCACCAGCGCCTCCAGGCCGACAATGCGCCCGTCGGCCAGGTCGAGCCGCGGCTGGTAATGCAGCTCCAGCTCGTCACGGCGCAGCGCGCGGCGCAGCTCGCTTTCCAGGTCGGCAAGGCTGCGGGCGTTGCGATTGATGCGTTCATTGAACACATGGAAGGTGCAGCCCTGGCTGCCCTTGGCCTGGCGCATGGCGATGTGCGCATGCCACATCAGCGGGTCGGCACCGCTCTGCGCGCGGGCATGGGCCAGGCCCAGGCTGCAACCCAGCAGCAGGCTTTCGCCGTCGATCCAGTAGGGTTCGGCCAGGGCCTCGACGATGCGCTCGGCAATCCACTCGGCACGGTTGGCGTCGCGGCGGGTGTCGATCAGCAAGGCGAACTCGTCGCTGCCCAGGCGAGCCAGCTGGTCGCCTGCTTCGAGCTGGTTTTGCAGCCGCGCCACCACCTGCAGGATCAAGCGGTCGCCGCTCTGGTGGCCGAGCGCATCGTTGACGTGGCGGAAGTTGTCCAGGTCCAGGTGGCCCAAGGCAATGCCACGGCCCTCGTTCTCGGCCAGGCGCGCGGTCAGCAAGGCCTGGAAGCCCTGGCGGTTGGCGATGCCGGTCAGTGGGTCCTGTTCGGCCAGGCGCTGCAAAGTGGCCACCAGCACCCCGCGTTCGCGCACATGGCGCAGCGAGCGGCGCAGGGTGTCGGCATTGAGCTGGTCGCGTACCAGCCAGTCGCTGACGGCGCTGGGCGCCACCTCGGGCTCGTGGTCCAGCAGCAGAATAGTTGGCAGCTCGCAGCGCCCAGGCACCGGCTGCAAGGCCGGAGTTGCCAGCACCACGGCCTGGCGATCATGGCTGAACAGGCTATCGACCGAGTCCCAGTCAGGCGCGGTCAGCAGCACGGCACTGCCGTTAAGGGCAGGCATGCAGGCGTGCAACAAGGCGGCCCATTGCGGCTCATCAGCCAACAGCAGCAAACGCAAAGGTTCGACAGGCGTGGACAAGCGGGCTCCTTAGGACTTCACGGTGCAACGATATCTGCCAGTATGCTACTGCATTAATGAAAATGATTTTCACTTTTATACATGCATTTGCGGGCGTAGCATCCCGACGTATTTTGTCGTGCATCGTGCTCGAAACCAGACGAGCCGGCAAATATGATTTTTTCAGTTGCTAGCATTAGTGGCGCTAATAATGATGCGGACAAAAGTCTGACTCAGACGTCAGACGGTCGCGCCACAACCGCCCCATGCCTGTTAGAATGCGCGGCTATTTTCTGGCGACCCCCGGTTTCTAGCATGTCCCGACTCAATCCCAGGCAGCAAGAAGCCCGTGACTACGTCGGCGGCCCTCTTTTGGTGCTCGCCGGTGCAGGTTCGGGCAAGACCAGCGTGATCACGCGCAAGATTGCCCACCTCATCCAGAACTGCGGCATCCGTGCCCAGTACATCGTGGCGATGACCTTCACCAACAAGGCCGCACGCGAGATGAAGGAGCGGGTCGCCACCCTGCTGCGCCCGGGGGAAGGCCGTGGCCTGACGGTGTGTACCTTCCACAACCTGGGCCTGAACATCATCCGCAAGGAGCACGACAAGCTGGGCTACAAGCCAGGCTTCTCGATCTTCGACGAGTCCGACATCAAGGCGTTGCTGTCGGACATCATGCAGAAGGAATACTCCGGCGACGACGGCATCGACGAGATCAAGAACATGATCGGTGCCTGGAAGAACGACCTGGTCCTGCCACCCGAGGCCCTGGAAAAGGCGCGCAACCCGCGCGAGCAGACCGCCGCCATCGTCTACACCCACTACCAGCGCACGCTCAAAGCGTTTAACGCGGTGGACTTCGACGACCTGATCCTGCAGCCGGTCAAACTGTTCCAGGAGCACCCCGAGGTACTGGAGCGCTGGCAGAACCGCGTGCGCTACCTGCTGGTGGACGAATACCAGGACACCAATGCCAGCCAGTACCTGCTGGTGAAAATGCTGATCGGCATGCGCAACCAGTTCACCGTGGTGGGTGACGACGACCAGTCGATCTATGCCTGGCGTGGTGCCCGCCCCGAAAACCTGATGCTGCTCAAGGAGGACTACCCCTCCCTGAAGATCGTCATGCTCGAGCAGAACTACCGCTCCACCAGCCGCATCCTGCGCTGTGCCAACGTGTTGATCGCCAACAACCCGCACGCGTTCGAGAAACAGCTGTGGAGCGAGATGGGCGTGGGCGACGAAATCCGCGTCATCCGCTGCAAGAACGAGGAAGCCGAGGCTGAACGCGTGGCCATGGAAATCCTCACCTTGCACCTGCGCACCAATCGCCCGTACAGCGATTTCGCAATCCTCTACCGCGGTAACTACCAGGCCAAGCTGATCGAACTGAAGCTGCAGCACCACCAGGTGCCGTATCGCCTGTCGGGCGGCAACAGCTTCTTCGGCCGCCAGGAGGTAAAGGACCTGATGGCCTACCTGCGCCTGTTGGTGAACCCGGACGATGACAACGCCTACCTGCGGGTAATCAACGTACCGCGCCGCGAAATCGGCTCCACCACCCTGGAAAAGCTCGGCAACTATTCCACCGAGCGCGGCATTTCTATGTACGCCGCCAGCGAGGAGCTGGGCCTGGGTGAGCACCTGGACGCCCGCTACACCGAGCGTTTGCAGCGCTTCAAGCACTGGCTCGACGGGGTACGCCACAAGGTAGCCCTGGAAGACCCGATTGCCGCGCTGCACGAGATGATCCGCGATATCGACTACGAGAACTGGATCCGCCAGCAGACCGCCAGCGACAAGGCGGCGGAGTTCCGGATCAGCAACGTCTGGTTCCTGGTCGAAGCGCTGAAAAACACCCTCGAGAAGGACGAAGAGGGTGACATGACCATCGAGGACGCCATCGGCAAGCTGGTGTTGCGTGACATGCTCGAGCGTCAGCAGGAAGAAGAAGAGAACGCCGAAGGTGTGCAGATGATGACCCTGCACGCCTCCAAGGGCCTGGAATTTCCCTACGTGTTCATCATGGGCATGGAAGAGGAAATCCTCCCGCACCGCTCCAGCATCGAGGCCGACACCATCGAAGAGGAACGCCGCCTGGCCTACGTGGGCATTACCCGTGCGCGCCAGACCCTGGCCTTCACCTTCGCTGCCAAGCGCAAGCAGTACGGTGAAATCATCGACTGCACGCCCAGCCGGTTCCTTGACGAACTGCCTCCGGACGACCTGGCCTGGGAGGGCCTGGACGATGCGCCGGTCGAAGTAAAGGCCGCACGCGGCAACAACGCCCTGGCCGATATCCGGGCAATGCTCAAACGCTGATCAACCATTACTCTTAAACTTTGCCGCTATTTGCGGCCACGGTGGTTTGTATGGCCGATTTGTGAGCTCAAATTCGAGTGCCAGAGTTCGACACGCAAGGCGCCGCGACGAGTCGTAGCCCAGCTACGGCGAGGAGCGGCAACGCAGTGTGACGAAGTCTGGCGCCGAAGTTGGGCTTACAAATCGGCCATACAGACCACTAACTACATCGAGGAAAACACAGTGGAAGCACTGCATCAGAAGATTCGCGAAGAAGGCATCGTGCTTTCCGACCAGGTTCTTAAAGTCGACGCGTTTCTCAACCACCAGATCGATCCTGCTCTGATGCAGTTGATCGGTGACGAGTTCGCCCGCTTGTTCGCCGACGCCGGCGTGACCAAGATCGTCACCATCGAAGCCTCGGGCATTGCCCCGGCGGTGATGACCGGCCTGAAGCTGGGCGTACCGGTGATCTTTGCGCGCAAGCACCAGTCGCTGACCCTGACCGAGAACCTGCTGACTGCCTCGGTGTACTCCTTCACCAAGCAGACCGAGAACACCGTGGCCATTTCGCCACGCCACCTCAACAGCAGCGACCGCGTGCTGGTGATCGACGACTTCCTGGCCAACGGCAAGGCGTCGCAGGCGCTGATCTCGATCATCAAGCAAGCCGGTGCCACCGTGGCCGGCCTGGGTATCGTGATCGAGAAGTCGTTCCAGGGCGGCCGTGCCGAGCTGGACAGCCAGGGCTACCGCGTTGAATCGCTGGCCCGGGTGAAGTCGCTGGAAGGCGGCGTGGTCAGCTTCATCGAGTAAGCCTGTACCGGCCCCATCGCCGGCAAGCCAGCTCCCACAGGTACTGCACAAGGCTCGGCCTCTGTGAAACTCCTGTGGGAGCTGGCTTGCCGGCGATGGGCTGCAAAGCAGCCCCGGCAATCTTCAGGTCGCCGCCAACCCTGCCAGCAAAAGCCGCTGATACAGCTCTTCCTTCAATCCCTGCGGAGCGCCCAGCCCCATCCGCTCCAGGTGCCCTTGATACCCCTCCGGCCCCGGCGCATCCAACGCTGCCTTGCCCAGCTCCAGCACCTCGCTCAGCTTGAACTTGCTCTTCAACCAGTTCAGCGCCCGCAACAGGTCGCGCTCTTCAGCTGTGAAGTCCGTCCCCATCGGATACTCCGGGAACAGCCGCGCATGCCGCGCCCTGATCGCCTCCAACCGCTGCGGCGTATTGTCAGTAAAGCGAGCGTCCAGCTCAAAACTCTTGGGCAGCTTGCCGGCCTCTTTTGCCTGCTCGATGAGCCCCTGCTGGAAACGCGAATCGCTCACTGCCAGCAACCGTGCAATCACCTCGCTGTCGGTTTGCCCGCGCAAATCCGCAATGCCGTATTCGGTCACCACGATATCGCGCAGGTGCCGAGGTATGGTGCAGTGGCCATACGTCCAGAACAGGTTTGAGGTCACCTCCCCGCCTGCCTCGCGCCAGCTGCGCAGCAGCAGAATCGAGCGCCCTCCCTCTAGCGCATGGCCTTGGGCGACGAAGTTGTACTGCCCGCCCACGCCACTGAGCACGCGGCCGTCTTCCAGCTGATCGGCCACCCCGGCGCCGAGCAAGGTCATGGCGAACGCCGTGTTGATGAAGCGCGCATCGCGGCGCTGACGTCGCTTGAGTTCTTCCTGCCCGTACAGCTCGTTGATGAAGCTGATACGGGTCATGGCAAAACGTGCGCGCTGTTCGAGTGGCATCTCCCTTAACCGCTGGTAGAACGCCTGCGGGCCAAGGAAAAAGCCGCCATGCACCACTGGCCCCTGCTCATCGGCCGGGCGCCGCAGCAGGCCTGCTTCGGCCAGTACCAGCAGGCCATTGACGAACATCTCGCTGCAGCCGTACAGGCCTTGGGCAAACGTCCCCAGCCCCCCTTCGCGCTCGATCAGCGCATGCCACGGGCCCGTATCCAGCTCGTCGAGCAAGGCGCGGTAGCCTGCATTGTCACCCTGGCGGGCCAGCAACGCGGCGGCAACTGCATCGCCCATGGCACCGATGCCGATCTGCAGGGTGCCGCCATCGCGTACCAGTGTGCTGGCGTGCAGGCCGATGCAGTGGTCCTGGGTGCCCACCGGCATGTTCGGTGTGGAGAACAGGCGACGTTGCTCGGCCTCGTCGATCAGCAGGTCGAACGCATCGATGGGCAGTTCCGCATCGCCGGGCATGTAGGGCAGTTCGGCGTGCACCTGGCCGAGCATGAGTATGGTCTCGCCGGCCGCACGGCGCTTGGAGATCATCGGCAGCAGGTCGAGGGTGATGTCGGGGTTGCAGGCAAGGCTCAGGTGAACAGGCTTTTCAGGTGTGGCGGCCACCAATTGCGCGACCAGGTTCAGGCCCTTGGCGTTGATGTCGCGTGCGGCGTGGCTGTAGTTGCTGCTGATGTAATCCTGCTGGGCAGCCTCGCTGTGTAGCAGGCTGCCGGGCTGCATGAAAAACTGCTCGACGCGGATGTTCGGCGGCAGGCTGGCGTTGCGCAGGTCGGCGAGGTAGTCGAGCTCTTCGTAGTCGGCGAAGACGCGCTCGACGAAGGGTTCGAGAAAGCGCCGCTGCAGGCCATCGCCCAATGGCGGGCGGCCGAGGGACAGCGCGGTGTAGATAGTCAGGCGCCGTTCGGGTAGCTCACGCACCCGGGCGTAGAGGGCGTTGACGAAGGCATTGGGCTTGCCCAGGCCCAGCGGCAGGCCCATGTGGATGTGGGCTGGCAGGCGGGACAAGACCTGCTCGACAGCCTGGTCGATGGAGCAGAGGTGCATCGGGGCCTCCTGAGACATCCATGGGTTCAGGGGTTGGACATGGCACTGGCGGGTTGGTTGCCTGTACCGGCCTGCTCTTCCACAGCCTTGACCGAAGAGAACAGCATTCCGAACTGCCATGGCCTTCGGGGGACGACTACATGCGGGAGGAAGACCATAACCGCCAATTTTCATCTGGAGGCGAATTCATAAACTTTTCGAATGTATCGCTGAGCACCAGTGGAAATTTGACTTCGCGCCTCACAATAACATTTTTATAGGCTGACTCAAGAATCACCATTTCCTCCCTATTGGGCAATTTAAAATGCTTTCCATGAACCCACTCGCTAAAATTCTTTGCGTAGACTCCGTATATTCTGCCATCCCTACCAGCGTAAATACTGGCAACATTGACATATGGCGAAGTATAAAATCCATGCCCATACCACATTACCGTGCCATGTCGAGAATTAAGCCCTGACAGCAGCGTTTTCTCAGCATTCGGGCGCCTGCTGCCGTGATACCCAATCAATTCATAACCTGCAGGAATCTTGGCATCCTGATTGATTGTTATCTTATTGATGGCGGGTGAAAAATTCTCTTCGATTTTTGTATGAACCCTAGTTTCACTAATGTAGCTGCCCCCATACGAATTTACTTTCCCCGGGCCTTTTGCCGTCCTATGGTTTCCCCGTCTCGATAACGACAAGGCTAATTTTTTATCGAAACATTTCCCTGTGGGTCGTGACGATTTACAGGGTCACCCAAACAATACGCATATGAATTCAATCCACCCGCTGCGAAAGGGCTCATCCTGTCCGAGCTAATGAAACGCATCAATCTTGGGTTGAATGCTCGACGACCATTGCCCAATAGATAACAGTCTGTAACAGGATCCCGTCGGTCACCATTAAAACCGAGCAGGGTCTGTGAAATTGAGAGATAGCCATACGGCAAATAGCCTGGATGCCCACGGGCAGTGCCGGGCATCAGCCTTTGCGGCTGCGCCCGACTGCCTGCAGCCTGCTCTGAACAGTTATTGCTCTCCCAGCCCGAATCCATTGCAACGCACCTACCAGCGCAATGACAAGCTTAAGCATTCTCCTGAAGCCCGAAAAACAAAACTGGTAAAAATGCTAGTTATACAGTCACCCGACTCAGACCTAAGCGGGCACCTGCGCTTCCATAGATTCAGGGATGGGACATGGCATTGGCGGGCGAGTACAGACGCCACAAAAACAAAGCCCGCCATCAACGGCGGGCCTCGTGCAATTCAGTTGCTGCTCAAAGCCCGGACATTTTCTTGATCGCCCCTTTCAGGTCGTCATCCGAGCAGTCCGCGCAAGTGCCTTTGGGTGGCATGGCGTTGATGCCGGTAATGGCCTTGGCCAGGATGCCATCCAGGCCGCCCTGATGGTCAGCGCGTTCTTTCCACGCGGCGGTATCGCCAATCTTCGGCGCGCCGAGCAGACCGCTGCCATGGCAAGCATTGCAGTGCTTGGCGATGATCTCATCTGGGGTCTTGGCACCCCCGCCCCCCGCTGCAACAGCCACTTCCATGCCTTTGCATTCCTGGCCCTGGACGCACACCTGGCCAACCGGCTCCAGGCGTTTGGCAATGTCGTCATTGGTCGCAGCGGTTGCGCTCATTGCCCAGAGGGCGAATACGGCTGCTGGTACGGCCAGCATCTTCTTGATTTGGTTCACGCGAACACCCTCATGGTGGCTAATCACGCTCGCGGCCACGGAACGGCGAGCGTTGAAAAGTATAGCGGGAACCCAGAGGCCGTGAAACGACCCTACACGGGAAAGGGGTATTGCCGAATCAATGCACTGCGCTGGATCAAAAGTTTGAAGGCGTCGCCGCACTGATCAGGCGCGCAGGCTGGTTGAAAGGGTTGCGAAAGCGGTGCGGGCGGGTGCTTTCGAAGTAGTAGCTGTCGCCTTCTTCAAGGATGAAGATCTCGTTGCCGACCACCAGCTCCAGCCGCCCTTCGAGCAGGATGCCGGTTTCCTCGCCGTCATGGGTGAGCATCTCGGCACCGGTGTCGGCACCTGGCGGATACACCTCGGTGAGAAACGCGATGGCACGGTTGGGGTGCGACTTGCCGACCAGCTTCATGGTCACCGCGCCATCCGAGATATCAATCAGCTCGTGGGCCTTGTAGACGATTTGCGCGGGGCTTTCAGGTTCCAGCTCGACTGAAAAGAACTCGACCATGGACATGGGAATGCCGCTCAACACCTTGCGCAGCGAGCTGATAGAAGGGCTCACGCTGTTCTTCTCGATCATCGAGATGGTGCTGTTGGTCACGCCGGCACGCTTGGCGAGTTCACGCTGGGACAGGCCCTTGAGCTTGCGGATGACTTGCAGTCGTTCGCCGACGTCCAAAGCTGGAGCCTCCTGAAACGGTGGTAAAGGGGGTGGATGTGAACGATATCATGGCAATGCCGTTCAGTATTTACAACACACCGCCCTGCAACCTGTCCGCTTCAGCGTTTCATTCGCCGATGTAGTCCCGAGGTACCCGTTTCAGATTGCAGAAGATCTGGTAGGGAATGGTGCCCGCTTGCGCGGCTACTTCGCTGGCCAGCACCTGCTTGCCCCACAATTCGACCGGGCTGCCGACGGTGGCTTGCGGCACGTCGGTCAGGTCGATGTTGAGCATGTCCATCGACACCCGGCCGATCAGCTGGGTGCGCTGGCCGGCGACCAGCACCGAGGTGCCGTTGGGCGCCTGGCGTGGGTAGCCATCGGCATAGCCCATGGCGACCACGCCAACACGGGTTGGCCGTGGGCTGACGAACTTGGCGCCGTAGCCCACCGGCTCGCCGGCAGGCAGCTCGCGCACGCTGATGACCCGCGATTGCAGGGTCATCACCGGTTGCAGGCGTGCGGCCTGGGCCTGGGGCACTTCGAACGGCGTGGCGCCGTACAGCATCAGGCCTGGGCGTACCCAATCGCCGGGCGCTTGCGGCCAGCCCAGCACGCCGGGTGAGTTACGCAGGCTGCACTCGGCAGCCAGGCCCTGGCGGGCGGCTTCGAACACGGCGATCTGCTGGGCGGTGGCGTCGGCATCCAGTTCGTCAGCGCGGGCAAAGTGGCTCATCAGCACGATGCGCGAAACCTTGCCGCTGGCCAGCAGGCGCTGGTAGGCGTCATGGTAGTCCTTGGGGTGCAGGCCGACGCGGTGCATGCCGCTGTCCAGCTTCAGCCAAATGGTGAGCGGCTTGTGCAGCTGGGTCTTCTCGATGGCTTCCAGCTGCCACAGCGAGTGCACCACGCACCACAGGTCGTGCTCGGCAATCAGCGCCAGCTCGCTGGCTTCGAAGAAGCCTTCCAGCAACAGCACCGGGGCCTTGATACCGGCGGCGCGCAACTCCAGCGCCTCTTCGATGCAAGCCACGGCAAAGCCGTTGGCTTCGGCCTCCAGGGCCAGGGCGCAGCGTACGGCACCGTGGCCATAGGCGTCGGCCTTGATCACTGCGAGGGCTTTGGCACCGGTCAGTTCACGGGCCAGACGGTAGTTGTGGCGCAGGGCCTGGAGGTCGATCAGGGCGCGGGCGGGACGCATGGCGGCTGCCTTATGGTGGTTCGGGTTGAAATCGGTGTTGGATTCTTCGCGGGCTCGCCCGCTCCCACAGGAGCATCACAGGTATTGAAAACTGTGCAGTACCTGTGGGAGCGGGCGAGCCCGCGAAAAGGCCGGTACAGGCTATTACTGCTGGTGAACCGGCGCGCCCTGCCCTTGCTTGGTCGCTTCCCGGCTGTTGCCATAACGGGAAATGTCCAGGCCTTCGGCACTGATCTGCGGTTTCTTGCGCGCAATCAGGTCGGCCAGCAGGCGACCGGAGCCGCACGCCATGGTCCAGCCCAGGGTACCGTGACCGGTGTTCAGGAACAGGTTGCGGAACGCCGTGGCACCAACGATCGGCGTGCCGTCCGGGGTCGCCGGGCGCAGGCCGGTCCAGAAACTGGCCTGGCTCAGGTCACCACCGCGAGGATAAAGGTCGTTGACGATCATCTCCAGCGTTTCGCGCCGACGCGGGTTCAGCGACAGGTCAAAACCGGCAATTTCAGCCATGCCGCCAACCCGGATACGGTTGTCGAAACGGGTGATCGCGACCTTGTAGGTCTCGTCGAGAATGGTCGAAGTCGGGGCCATGTCGCCGTTGGTGATCGGTACGGTCAGCGAGTAGCCCTTCAGCGGGTACACCGGCGCCTTGATGCCCAGGGGCTTGAGCATCTGCGGCGAGTAGCTGCCCAGCGCCAGCACGTAGCGGTCGGCGGTTTCCAGCTTGCCGTCGATCCACACGCCATTGATGCGGTCGCCCGCGAAGTCCAGGCGTTGGATGTCCTGGCCAAAACGGAACTCCACACCCAGCTTGATGGCCATGTCGGCGAGCTTGGTGGTGAACATCTGGCAGTCGCCGGTCTGGTCGTTAGGCAGCCGCAGGGCGCCGGCCAGAATGTCCTTCACGCCAGCCAGGGCGGGTTCGACCCGGGCAATACCCTCGCGGTCCAGCAGTTCGTAAGGCACGCCGGACTGCTCGAGCACGGCAATATCCTTGGCCGCGGCATCCACCTGGGCCTGGGTGCGGAACAGCTGGGTGGTACCCAAAGAGCGGCTTTCGTAGGCAATGCCGGTTTCGGCGCGCAGTTCGTCCAGGCAGTCGCGGCTGTACTCGGACAGGCGCACCATGCGCTCCTTGTTCACCGCGTAACGGCTGGCGGTGCAGTTGCGCAGCATCTGTGCCATCCACAGGTACTGGTCGACGTCGCCGGTGAGCTTGATGGCCAGGGGAGCGTGGCGCTCCAGCAGCCACTTGATGGCCTTCAGCGGCACGCCTGGGGCGGCCCAGGGCGAGGCATAGCCGGGCGAGATCTGGCCGGCGTTGGCAAAACTGGTTTCCATGGCCACCGCCGGCTGGCGGTCGACCACCGTCACTTCGAAACCTTGCCGGGCCAGGTAGTAGGCACTGGCGGTTCCGATTACACCGCTACCAAGTACCAGAACTCGCATCGTTATATCCCTCACACGCGGCACGCCGCAGACTTTTATTGATATGGCATGAATGGGCGCAGTATAGGAATTTGAGACCAGTGCAATTCACTATATAAAAGCCTATTATTGGCGAGAATTCTCGGCAAAATCGCCTTTCACGGAGGGGCATCCCCTATGAGAACCCAGCACCAGAGCAAGCGTGAACTGGACAAGATCGACCGTAACATCCTGCGGATCCTGCAGAATGACGGGCGTATTTCCTTCACCGAACTGGGCGAGAAAGTTGGGCTGTCCACCACCCCTTGCACCGAGCGGGTACGCCGCCTGGAGCGCGAGGGCATCATCATGGGCTACAACGCCCGCCTGAACCCGCAGCACCTCAAGGGCAGCCTGCTGGTGTTCGTGGAAATCAGCCTGGACTACAAGTCGGGCGACACCTTCGAGGAGTTCCGCCGCGCGGTCTTGAAGCTGCCCCACGTGCTGGAATGCCACTTGGTGTCAGGTGACTTCGACTACCTGGTGAAGGCGCGCATTTCGGAGATGGCGTCGTACCGCAAGCTGCTTGGCGACATCCTGCTGAAGCTGCCGCACGTGCGCGAATCGAAGAGCTACATCGTGATGGAAGAGGTGAAAGAAAGCCTCTGCCTGCCGATCCCGGACTGAGGCTAGACCAGCACCTGCCGGGTTGTGGCGATGAACTGGTGCACGAGTTGCTCGGCTGCTGGCTCGATCATCGGCTCAGGGCCACGGCCACGCGGGCAGGCCATGCGTGGCGTGGTGCCAAACAGGCGGCAGATCATCGGGCGCTCTTCATACACCGTACAACCGTTGGGGCCCAGGTGCACACAGTCCAGGCGCTCCAGGGCAGCTGCCTGCTCGGCCTGGGACTTGCGCGGCAGGCGGGCCATTTCTTCTGTCGACGTGGTGACCGGGCCGCAGCAGTCGTGGCAGCCGGGCTCGCACTCGAACGAGGGGATGAGTTCGCGCAGGAAGTGGATCTTGTGGCGGTTGCAGGACATGACCAAGTACAAAGCTGATGGAAAAGTTGGATTATAAGCCCATTCGCAGGCTTGCCCGCTCCCACAGGTAACTCGCAGGTCTCAGATTGTAGAGTACCTGTGGCAGCGGGCGAGCCCGCGAACGAGGGCGCAGCCCTCGCCTTGTTGCCCACTACCCCACCCCGACTTATCCTCCTCCCCTAGCCCACCAGCCTCAGGACCAACCCCATGATCCACAGCGCGCAGCATGCCGCCTCCTACTACGCCGCCAGCAGCGCGCCACACCCTGACTACTCCTTCCTGCAGGGCGAGCACAGCACCGATGTATGCATCGTCGGCGGCGGCTACTCGGGCCTGAACACTGCCATCGAACTGGCCGAACGCGGCCTGTCGGTCATCCTGCTGGAAGCGCGCAAACTGGGCTGGGGCGCCAGCGGGCGCAATGGCGGGCAGTTGATCCGCGGCGTCGGCCACGGCCTGGAACAGTTTCTGCCGGTGATAGGCGAGGAAGGCGTGCGCAGCATGAAGCTGATGGGCCTGGAGGCCGTGCAGATCGTACGCGAGCGGGTCGAGAAGCATGCCATCGCCTGCGACCTGACCTGGGGCTACTGCGACCTGGCCAACAAGCCGGCCGAGCTGCTGGGCTTTGCCGAAGACGCTGAAGAACTGCGCAGCCTGAGCTACGCGCATGAGCTGCGGCTGGTCGGCAAGGACGATATCCACAGCGTGGTCGGCGCCGACTGCTATGTGGGCGGGCTGATCGACATGGGCTCCGGCCACCTGCACCCGCTCAACCTGGCCTTGGGTGAAGCGGCCGTGGCCAGCAGCCTGGGCGTAAAGCTGTTCGAGCAGTCCGAGGTTACCCGCATCGACTACGGCCCCGAAGTGCAGGTGCATACCGCCCAGGGCCGGGTACGCGCCAAGACCTTGGTGCTGTGCTGCAACGCCTACCTCAATGGCCTCAACCGCGAGCTGGGCGGCAAGGTGCTACCGGCCGGCAGCTACATCATCGCCACCGAACCGCTCGGCGAAGAGCGCGCCCGCACGTTGCTGCCACAGAACATGGCGGTATGTGACCAGCGCGTGGCGCTGGATTACTACCGCCTGTCCGCCGACCACCGCCTGCTGTTCGGCGGTGCCTGCCACTATTCAGGCCGCGACCCGAAAGACATCGCCGCCTACATGCGCCCGAAGATGCTCCAGGTATTCCCGCAGCTGGCCGACGTGCGTATCGACTACCAGTGGGGCGGCATGATCGGCATTGGCGCCAACCGCCTGCCGCAGGTGGGCCGCCTGGCCAGCCAGCAGAACGTGTATTACGCCCAGGCTTACTCAGGCCATGGGCTCAACGCCACCCACCTGGCCGCGCGCCTGCTGGGCGAGGCCATCAGTGGCCAGGAAAGCGGGCGTTTCGATCTGTTCGCCAAAGTGCCGCATATCACCTTCCCCGGCGGCAAGCACCTGCGCTCGCCGCTACTGGCGCTGGGCATGCTGTGGCACAGGCTTAAAGAGCTGATCTGAAAACTGACGCGGTCGGTGTAGGACCGGCCTTGCGTCTCGTTGTTAGTCTTTCCAGAAGGGTTTACGCCCTTCGGTACGGGCCTGCTCCCAGCTCAGCCCGACATCGCGCAACTCGTCATCCGTCAGCTGCAGCAGCGCCCTACGGGTGTGCCAGCGATGCAGCATCAGCCCCCAACGCCCAAGCCCTTCCGGCGCGTTGAATACCTTGGCCTGCTGCCCGGCTTCCAGTTCCCTGGCCATCAGTTGCAAGCGCACATCGCTCATGCCGCCCATCACCGCACCCTCTCGTTCAGTTGATACCGTGGAGACAGGATGCGCGTCGGCACCATCGACAATACAGATCCAATACAGCCTTATTATTCCCATACAGAATTGGCCGTCGGCCGACTGAATGCTGTATTTTCAGCCCAACTGTACCGGTCGCTATGCCAATGCAGCGCAGGAGTATGCCGTGACCCTCTACCTGAACCTGGCCGAACTGCTCGGCGCCCGTATCGAGCAAGGCCTGTATCGCCCCGGCCAGCGCCTGCCATCGGTGCGCGCCCTGAGTGTGGAACACGGAGTAAGCCTGAGCACCGTGCAGCAGGCCTATCGCATGTTGGAAGACGGCGGCATGGTCTCGCCCAAGCCCAAATCCGGCTACTTCGTCAGCGACCGCCGCCACCTGCCAGCGCTGCCCGCCGTCAGCCGCCCGGCCCAGCGCCCGGTGGATATCTCGCAGTGGGAACAAGTGCTGGAGCTGATCCGCAGCACGCCGCGCCAGGATGTGGTCCAGCTCGGCCGTGGCATGCCCGACATCAACAGCCCTACCCTCAAGCCGCTGTTGCGTAGCCTGGCTCAGCTGAGCCGGCGCCAGGACATGCCTGGCCTGTATTACGACAACATCCACGGCAACCTGGCCCTGCGTGAGCAGGTGGCGCGGCTGATGCTCGACTCCGGTTGCCGCCTGAGCCCGGCCGACCTGGTCGTGACCACCGGTTGCCACGAGGCGCTGTCGTGCAGCATTCGTGCGGTCTGCGAGCCAGGCGACATCGTCGCGGTCGACTCGCCCAGCTTCCACGGTGCCATGCAAACCCTGAAGGGCCTGGGCATGAAGGCGCTGGAAATCCCCACAGACCCGGTGACCGGCATCAGCCTGGAGGCATTGGAACTGGCGCTGGAACAGTGGCCGATCAAGCTCATCCAGATCACCCCCAGCTGCAACAACCCGCTCGGCTACATCATGCCCGAGGCCCGCAAGAAGGCCCTGCTGAGCCTGGCCCAGCGCTACGACGTGGCGATTCTGGAGGACGATGTGTACGGCGACCTGGCGTACACCTACCCGCGCCCGCGTACGCTCAAGTCGTTCGACGACGATGGCCGCGTGCTGTTCTGCAGCTCGTTTTCCAAGACCCTCGCCCCCGGCCTGCGGGTAGGCTGGGTGGCGCCCGGGCGCTACCTGGAGCGGGTGCTGCACATGAAGTACATCAGCACCGGCAGCAGCGCCAGCCAGCCGCAGCTGGCCATCGCCGACTTCATCGCCGGCGGCCACTACCAGCCCCACGTGCGGCGCATGCGCAGCCAATACCAGCGTGGCCGAGACC
Organism: Pseudomonas putida NBRC 14164; assembly: GCF_000412675.1. Taxonomy (NCBI): domain Bacteria; kingdom Pseudomonadati; phylum Pseudomonadota; class Gammaproteobacteria; order Pseudomonadales; family Pseudomonadaceae; genus Pseudomonas; species Pseudomonas putida. The sequence continues at coordinate 6,042,850 of NC_021505.1, forward strand.
TGATGAGCGAATGGGTAAACAGCTACTTCCCGCCGGGCACCCGCGTCAGCCGCCCCCAAGGTGGCTTCATGCTGTGGGTGGAACTACCCGAACATTTCGATACGCTGCGCCTGAACCGGGCTTTACTGGAGCAAGGTGTGCAAGTTGCGGTGGGCAGCATCTTCTCGGCCTCGGGCAAGTTTCGCCACTGCCTGCGCATGAACTTCGCCGCGCGGCCGACGCCGCAGATCGAGGCTGCCGTGCGCAAGGTAGGGGAAACCGCCCTTCGTCTACTGGATGAAGAAAGCGCTAACGCGTAACTTTGCGCCGCCCGCCACGGTCCAACCTCAAAGCCCTTGCTGCACAGGACGATCCACCCTTGAGACTCCAGCACACCTTGCCTCTGCTGCTGGTGCTGCTGCTCGGCCTTGCCGGCTGCGCCAGCGTCAGCTCGCCCCGCGAAACCAGCCAGGCGCTGCCCGCCAATGACTCCGCCTTCGGCCGCTCGGTACTGCGCCAGGCAGCACCCTATGGCGGCCGTTCGGGCTTTCGCCTGCTGCCCAACAGCAATGAAGCGTTCCGCGCCCGTGCCGAACTGATCCGCAACGCCCAAGCGAGCATCGACCTGCAGTACTACATCGTCCACGACGGCCTCAGCACCCGCGCCCTGGTGCATGAACTGCTGCGTGCCGCCGACCGTGGCGTGCGTGTGCGCATCCTGCTGGACGACACCACCAGCGATGGCCTGGACACCATCATGGGCACCCTCGATGCCCACCCCAACATCCAGATCCGCGTGTTCAACCCGCTGCACCTGGGCCGCAGCACAGGCGTAACGCGCGCCATGGGCCGGCTGTTCAACCTGTCGCGCCAGCACCGGCGCATGCACAACAAGCTGTTCCTGGTGGACAACAGCATGGCGATTGTCGGCGGGCGTAACCTGGGCGACGAGTATTTCGATGCCGAGCCCAACCTCAACTTCACCGACATCGACCTGCTGGGTATAGGCCCGGTGGCCGAGCAGTTGGGGCACAGTTTCGACCAATACTGGAACAGCGCCCTCAGCCGGCCGATCACCGACTTCCTCTGGCGTGAGCCGGATGCCAACGACCTGCGTGCCAGCCGCCATCGCCTGGAAGTGTCCCTGGCCGAGGCGCGCACCCAGCGCAAAGCCCTGTATGACCGGTTAATGGCCTACCAGTCGCAACCGCGCCTCGATGTGTGGCGCAACGAGCTGATCTGGGCACACGCCCAAGCGCTATGGGATGCCCCAAGCAAGGTGTTGGCTGACGACGAGCCAGACCCGCAACTGCTGCTGAGCCAGCAACTGGCACCAGACCTGGCCAACGTGCACCACGAGCTGATCCTGGCTTCGGCCTACTTTGTGCCGGGTGAACCGGGGCTGCTGTACCTGACCGGCCGCGCCGACGCCGGCGTTTCGGTGAAACTGCTGACCAACTCGCTGGAAGCCACCGACGTGCCGGCGGTGCATGGCGGCTATGCACCCTATCGCCGGGCCTTGCTTGAGCACGGGGTGGAGCTTTACGAGCTTCGCCGCCAGCCAGGCGATCCCAGCGCAGGGCGGTTGAGCTTCCGTGGGAGCTCGGATTCGAGCCTGCACACCAAGGCGATCGTTTTCGACCGGCGCAAGACCTTCATAGGCTCGTTCAACTTCGACCCACGTTCAGTGCTGTGGAACACCGAGGTCGGGGTGCTGGTAGACAGCCCGGAGCTGGCCGAATACACACGCGAACTGGCCCAACAGGGCATGGCGCCCGCGCTGAGCTATCAGGTGAAATTGATGGGTGACAAGCTGGTGTGGGCCACCGAGGACAATGGCCAGCGGCACGTACTGACGTCTGAACCGGGTGGGATGTGGCGGCGGTTCAATGCCTGGATCAGCAAGGCGGTTGGCTTGGAGAAGATGTTGTAGCCGCTATCGTTGGGGCTGCTTCGCAGCCCATCGCGACACAAGGCCGCTCCCACAAGGGTACGGTGTACACCGATCAATGTGGGAGCGGCCTTGCGTCGCGAAAGGGCCGCAAAGCGGCCCCAAAATCCATCAGGCAGAAACCGGTTCAAACGCCCCACGCCGCTGAGTCAACACCACCAGCCCCGCAGCCCCCGCCGCCATCAGCCACAGCAGCGCATGCCCACTGACCCACTGGCTCCCCGCCCCCGCCAGCAACGGCCCGAGCAGGCAACCAATACCCCACAGCTGCGCAACATGGGCGTTGGCCCGCACCAGCGCATCATCACGGTAGCGCTCGCCAATCAGCACCAGCGACAAGGTGAACAAGCCCCCTGCACTGGCCCCGAACAACACCCACAATGGCCAGATCGCCGGGGTATGCAGCAAGAGCGGAATCGCCAGGCTGGACACCAGCAACGTCACCGCGCAGCCGGTGAACAGGGTGCGGCGCGACATATGATCGGCCAACGCGCCGATGGGCAACTGCAGCACCGCATCCCCCACCACCACGGTACTGACCATGAACAGGGCGATCTCGGTGGTGAAGCCCTGCTGCAGGCAATACACCGGCAGCAAGGTAAGGATCATCGCCTCGAACGAAGCGAACAGGGCAATGGCCCAGGCGATCACCGGCAAACGCCGGCAGAAACGGAACAGGTCGCCGAAGGTAACGTTGCAGGCTTCCGTGCTCGGTGCACCGCCACGCCCCAGCAGGATCAGCGGCGCGACCAGCAGCAGGCCCGTCGCGGCCCAGAAACCGAAGTCGTCATCGGAGCCGAGAAAGCCCAGCACCAGCGGCCCGGCCAGCTGGCTCAAGGCGTAGCTGCTGCCGTACAACGCCACCAGGCGGCCACGCCACTGCTCGACCACCAGCTGATTGATCCAGCTTTCGCCGAGGATGAACACCACGGTCAGGGACATGCCGATCATCAGCCGCAGCAGCAGCCACAGCGGGTAGCTTGGCAACAGGGCCAGCAGGCCGATCGACAGCGCCCCACCCCACAGGCACAGGCGCATCGCCGAGGGCACGCCAACCCAGCCTGCCAGGCGGCTGGCCAGGCTGGCACCGGCCAGTACGCCCAGCGCCGGCATCGCCGCCATCACACCGATGGCAAAGCTGCCGTAGCCCCAGGCCTCCAGGCGCAGGGACACCAGCGGCATGCTCACGCCAAGCGCCAGCCCGACACTGAGCACCGATGCCAGTACGGCGAAGTAGGTACCCCAACGCATTGCAGCCTCCCAGGCAGAATTCGTGAACAGCAAAAACGACGAAGCCGGGTCAGCGTGAGCCGACCCGGCTATTGTTGGGGCTGCTGTGCAGCCCATCGCCGGCAAGCCGGGCTCCCACAGGTACAACGGAGGCCTTGCGGGCTGCGAAGAACCTGTGGGAGCTGACTTGCCGGCGATTGGGCCGCAACGCGGCCCCCTGGAGTTACAGCTTGATCCAGGTCGCCTTCAGCTCGGTGTATTTCTCCAGCGCATGCAGCGACTTGTCACGGCCGTTGCCCGACTGCTTGAAGCCACCGAACGGTGCGGTCATGTCGCCGCCGTCGTACTGGTTGACCCAGACGCTGCCAGCGCGCACGGCACGGGCGGTCTTGTGGGCCTTGGAAATGTCCGACGTCCAGATGCCAGCGGCCAGGCCGTATGGCGTGTCGTTGGCAATGGCGATGGCCTCTTCGGCGGTGTCGAAGGCAATCACCGACAGCACCGGGCCGAAGATTTCTTCCTGGGCAATGCGCATGGCATTGGTCACGCCGTCGAAGATGGTCGGCTCGACGTAGGTGCCGCCAGTCTCTTCCAGGGTGCGCTTGCCGCCGGCCAGCAGCTTGGCGCCGTCCTTGTGGCCAGCCTCGATGTACGACAGCACGGTGTTCATCTGCTGGGTGTCAACCAGGGCACCAACAGTGGTCTGCGGGTCCAGCGGGTTGCCTGGCTTCCAGCCTTTCAGGGCCTCGACCACCATCGGCAGGAACTTGTCCTTGATCGAACGCTCGACCAGCAGGCGCGAGCCTGCGGTGCACACTTCGCCCTGGTTGAAGGCGATGGCGCTGGCAGCGGCTTCGGCAGCAGCTTGCAGGTCCGGCGCGTCGGCGAAGACGATGTTCGGGCTCTTGCCACCGGCTTCCAGCCAGATGCGCTTCATGTTCGATTCGCCTGCGTACACCATCAGCTGCTTGGCGATCTTGGTCGAACCTGTGAACACCAGGGTGTCGACGTCCATGTGCAGGGCCAGGGCCTTGCCTACGGTGTGGCCATAGCCTGGCAGCACGTTCAGCACGCCAGCCGGGATACCGGCTTCGATCGCCAGTTGGGCGATGCGGATGGCGGTCAGCGGCGATTTTTCGGACGGCTTGAGCACCACCGAGTTACCGGTAGCCAGCGCTGGGCCGAGTTTCCAGCAGGCCATCAGCAGCGGGAAGTTCCACGGTACGATGGCACCGACCACACCTACCGGCTCGCGGGTAACCAGGCCAAGCTGGTCATGCGGGGTCGGGGCGACTTCGTCGTAGACCTTGTCGATGGCTTCGGCAGTCCAGTGAATGGCTTGCGCCGCACCCGGGATGTCGATGCTGGAGGAGTCGCCAATCGGCTTGCCCATGTCCAGGGTTTCAAGCAGCGCCAGCTCTTCAACGTTCTTGCGCAGCAGGTCGGCGAAGCGGATCAGCTTGGCCTTGCGCTTGGCCGGGGCCAGCTGCGACCACACGCCAGCGTTGAAGGTGGCGCGGGCGTTTTCCACAGCGCGGTTGGCATCGGCCAGGTCGCAGCTGGCAACCTTGGCCAGGAAGCGTCCGTCGACCGGGCTCAGGCACTCGAAGGTTTCACCGGATGCGGCATCGGTGTATTCGCCGTTGATGAAGGCGCGGCCTTCGATCTTCAGTTGCTGGGCACGTTGTTCCCAGTCCGCACGGGTCAGGGTAGTCATACGAAACTCCTCCTCTTGTTTAGGTGCAACGCCGCACTGAGGACTCACAGGCGTTGTCAGAATTCTGGCCGGGCGACGAGCGCACACTGGCAAGCGATACCCTAAACCAGCCGGTGTAAACTATCAATATATTTGACACGAAAGGCTCAAAAGCCTACTGATGTTCATTTTATTAAACAAAAACAGGAGCCGCACCATGAGAATCGACAGCATCATCGACTTCGCGCAGGTCATCACCGAGGCCGAACGCTACCGCCCGGCGGCGGAAAAAATCCTCAAGGGCGAGCCAGACCAAGCGGTCTATAACCACTACTCCAGCCCTTGCGGGCAGTTTGCCGCGGGCGTATGGGAAGGTGAGGTGGGGCAGTGGACGGTGAACTACACCGAGCACGAGTACTGCGAGATCGTCCATGGCGTTTCGGTGCTGCGCGACCAGGACGGGGGTGCCAAGACCCTGCGTACCGGTGATCGGTTTGTCATCCCGGCCGGTTTCAAGGGCACCTGGGAGGTGCTGGAGCCTTGCCGCAAGATCTATGTGATGTTCGAGCAGAAATGATCTGACGCCCGTGCAGCCATAAAAAAACCCGCGTCCTTTCGGATGCGGGTTTTTTTCAGGTCGCCGATCAATTACTTGATCTTGGCTTCCTTGTACACCACGTGCTTGCGAACAACCGGATCATATTTCTTGATCTCGATTTTGTCCGGGGTGGTGCGCTTGTTCTTGTCGGTGGTGTAGAAGTGGCCGGTACCGGCACTCGAAACCAGACGGATCAATTCACGCATGATGTTCTCCCTTAAACCTTGGCGCCAGCTTTACGGATGTCAACCAGAACGGCGTCGATGCCGCGCTTGTCGATGATACGCATGCCCTTGGCGGAAACGCGCAGACGCACGAAACGCTTCTCGGATTCAACCCAGAAACGGTGGTGCTGCAGGTTCGGCAGGAAACGACGACGGGTTTTGTTGTTTGCGTGGGAAATGTTGTTCCCGGTTACTGGACCCTTACCAGTAACTTGACAGACTCTCGACATGACTCAGCCCTCTAAAACCACATGCCCAACCCGGCATGGGTTGGCCGCTTAATCTCTCAGTCTTTGGCGCCTGGGCGCCGTGATTCTGGAGGTCTTATCGACCGGATCCGCTTATGCGACAGGCCGAGCCCCTAGAAAAGAGCGCTGCTTTATACCAGAAAGACTTGCCTGCAACAACAGTAGATACACATTGCCGCAAGCCAGAACGCGCCGGGCCAGCATAGCGGCAGGCCCCGTCAGCCGTCGACCGCTCGTCGCCATATTTGTAAAAAAGGGTGTGGTCATTTACCGGCAGGCACACTAGGGTAGGCCTTTTCCAGACTGCACTGGCAGATGGGCCACCGACAGCCAAGGAGCCACCATGCGTGCTGCCGCCCTTTCCTTATTGATCAACTCACTGTTCGCCGCCGGCGCCCTGTTCGCTGCCGGCGTAGCCCAGGCCGCGCCGCTGAGCGTTTGCAGCGAAGCCAGCCCCGAAGGCTTTGACGTGGTGCAGTACAACTCGCTGACCACCACCAACGCCACAGCTGACGTGTTGATGAACCGCCTGGTGGAGTTCGACGCGGCGCAAGGCAAGGTGGTGCCGAGCCTGGCAGCCAGCTGGACAGTGTCGGCCGAAGGGCTGGTGTATGATTTCACCCTGCGCGATGGCGTGAAATTCCACACCACCCCCTACTTCAAGCCAGGCCGTGAGCTGAACGCCGACGACGTGCTGTTCAGCTTCCAGCGCATGCTCTACCCCGCCCATGCCTGGCACAAGACCGCACCGGGTGGCTACCCGCATGCCCAGTCGCTGCAACTGGGCAGCCTGATCAAGGCAATCGAGGCGCCGGCGCCAAACACCGTGCGCTTCACCCTCAGCCACCCGGACGCCACATTCCTGGCCACGCTGAGCATGGGCTTCGCCTCGATCTACTCCGCCGAATATGCCGACAAGCTGCTGAAGGCCGGCACGCCCGAGAAGCTCAACAACCAGCCGATCGGCACCGGGCCGTTCGTCTTCCAGCGCTTCCAGAAAGACGCCGTGGTGCGCTATCGCGCCAACCCTGACTACTTTGCCGGCAAGCCGGCGGTCGACCCGCTGATTTTCGCCATCACCACCGATGCCAACGTGCGCCTGCAGAAGCTCAAGCGTGGCGAGTGCCAGGTGGCCCTGTCGCCCAAGCCGCTGGACATTGCCGAAGCGGGCAAGGACGGCAACCTCAAGGTGGCCACCACCCCGGCCTTCATGACCGCCTTCGTCGCCATCAACAGCCAGCACCCGCCACTGGACAAACCGGAAGTGCGCCAGGCCATCAACCTGGCGTTCGACAAGCAGGCCTACCTCAAGGCCGTGTTCGAAGGCTCCGCAGTGGCCGCCAACGGCCCCTACCCGCCCAGCACCTGGAGCTATGCCAAGGACCTGCCCGGCTACCCGCTGGACCTGAAGAAAGCCAAGGCCCTGCTGACCAAGGCCGGCCTGGGCGATGGCTTCAGCACTACCATCTGGACCCGCCCGTCGGGCAGCCTGCTCAACCCCAACCCCAGCCTTGGCGCGCAGATGCTGCAGGCCGACCTGGCCAAGATCGGCGTCAAGGCCGAGATCCGCGTAATCGAATGGGGCGAGTTGATCCGCCGCGCCAAGGCCGGCGAGCACGACCTGCTGTTCATGGGCTGGGCGGGCGACAACGGCGACCCGGACAACTTCCTCAGCCCGCAGTTTTCCTGCGCTGCGGTCGAGTCGGGGACCAACTTTGCCCGCTTCTGCGACAACCGCCTGGACCAGCTGATCAGCGCCGGGCGCACCACCAACGACCAGAGTGTGCGTAGCCGGCTGTACCAGCAGGCGCAGACGTTGATCCAGCAACAGGCGCTGTGGGTACCGCTGGCGCACCCGAAGGCGGCGACGCTGCTGCGCCAAGGTGTGGAGGGGTACCAGGTGAGCCCCTTCGGGCGGCTGGATTTCAGCAAGGTGTCGGTGACCAAGTAACCCTGTGCTGGCCTTCTCGCGGGCTTGCCCGCGAGAGGGCCAGCACAGGCAGTACCAAGGCCTAAGCCACAATCCACCCATTCTCGACCATCGACAACGGCTCCCCGTCGCCGATGATGATGTGGTCCAGCACCCGCACGTCGATCAACGCCAACCCCCGCTTCAGCGACAAGGTCAGATGCACATCGTCCTGGCTCGGCTCGTTGTTGCCTGAAGGGTGGTTGTGGCACAGGATCATCGCCGCCGCGTTGTGCAGCAGTGCCCGGCGCACTACCTCCCGTGGGTAGACACTGGCCCGGTCTATCGTGCCCCTGAACAGGATCTCAAACGCCAATGGGCGGTGCTTGGTATCCAGAAACAGGCAACCGAACACCTCACTGATCTCATGGCGCAACATGGCCTTGAGATAGCGCCGCACCGCCGCTGGTCCCTCTAGCGCCGGTGCGCGCTCGAGGTTCTCATCCAGATAACGCCGACCAATCTCCAACAGCGCCTGTAACTGTGCGTATTTCACAGTGCCAATGCCCGGCTCGCGCAGCACCGCTTCGCGTTCGGCCTCAAGAAACTGCCTCAGCCCGCCAAAACGCACCAGCAGCCCTCGCGCAAGGTCCAGCACATTGCGCCCGGCAACCCCCGAGCCCAGCAATACGGCGAGCAACTCTGCATCCGAGAGCGCAGCAGCCCCGCGCAGCAGCAACTTCTCCCGCGGCCGTTCTTGCGCCGGCCATTCCCTGATATTCATCCCCGCCCCCTGCCCTTGCTGCGGCCCATTTCGACCCTGTGTTAATCTATTTCGCCTCGTACATGCGACGTACTGCCGCAGGCAATTTCAAACGTCGCCGCCCGCTCTCACTGGAAAAAGGCAAGCCTATGCAGCGGCTGTATCGCAAGCGCATCGTTCTCGGCGTGGGTGGCGGCATTGCCGCCTACAAAAGCGCCGAGCTGATCCGCCGTCTCCTGGAGCACGGCGCGCAGGTGCGCGTCGTCATGACCCGTGGTGGTGCCGAGTTCATCACCCCGCTGACCCTGCAGGCGCTGTCGGGCCACCCGGTGCACATGGACCTGCTTGACCCTGCCGCAGAAGCGGCCATGGGCCATATCGAACTGGCCAAGTGGGCCGACCTGGTGCTGATCGCCCCGGCCACGGCCGACCTCATGGCGCGCATGGCCCAAGGCATGGCCGACGACCTGCTGACCACGCTGGTGCTGGCCACTGACGCCACCGTCGCCGTAGCCCCGGCCATGAACCAGGCCATGTGGCGCGACCCGGCTACCCAGGCCAACCTCGAACTGCTCAAGAGCCGTGGCATCCAGGTGTTCGGCCCGGCGTCCGGCAGCCAGGCCTGTGGCGACGTGGGCCTGGGCCGCATGCTCGAAGCCACCGACCTGGCCTGGTGCGCCGCAGAAAGCTTCAAGCGCCAGGCGCTGACCGGCAAGCACGTGCTGATCACCGCCGGCCCGACCCAGGAAAACATCGACCCGGTGCGCTACATCACCAATCATAGCTCCGGCAAGATGGGCTTCGCCTTGGCCGAAGCGGCTGCCGAGGCCGGGGCTCGGGTCACCCTCGTTACCGGCCCTGTGCACCTGCCAACCCCCGACCGGGTCAGCCGCATCGACGTGGTCAGCGCGCGGGACATGCTCGCGGCCTGTGAAGCGGCCATGCCGTGCGACCTGTTCATCGCCTCGGCGGCGGTTGCGGACTACCGCCCGGAGGTCGTTGCCACGCAAAAGTTGAAGAAAGATCCTACGACCGGCGACGGCATGCTGCTGCAGATGGTGCGCAATCCCGATATCCTTGCCACCATTGCTGGCCGCAGCGACCGCCCGTTCAGCGTCGGCTTCGCCGCCGAAACCGAACACCTGCTCGATTACGCCACGCGCAAGCTCAAGGACAAGAACCTCGACCTGATCGTCGCCAATGATGTGGCCAACCCCAGCATCGGCTTCAACAGCGAAGAAAACGCCTTGACCGTGATCGACCGCCAGCAGCACCAGACCCTCTTCGCGCAGACCAGCAAGGGCAAGATCGCCCGGCAACTGGTCGCCTTCATCGCCGATCGGCTCAATCAGGTTCAATAAGTTACATGCACGCTCTTCAAGCCAAGATCCTCGACCCACGCCTGGGTACCGAATTCCCCCTGCCGGCCTACGCCACCCCCGGCTCCGCCGGCCTGGACCTGCGCGCCCTGCTCAAGGAGGACACCGTCCTCGAGCCAGGCCAGACCCTGCTGATCCCTACCGGCCTGTCGATCTACATCGGCGACCCGGGCCTGGCGGCGATGATCCTGCCGCGCTCGGGCCTGGGCCATAAGCACGGCATCGTGCTGGGCAACCTGGTCGGCCTGATCGACTCGGACTACCAAGGCGAGCTGATGGTGTCGTGCTGGAACCGTGGCAATACGCCGTTCACCATCGCGGTTGGCGAACGTATCGCCCAGCTGGTGCTGGTCCCGGTGGTACAGGCCCACTTCAACATCGTCGAAGCGTTCGATGAAAGCCAGCGTGGCGCTGGCGGCTTCGGTCACTCTGGCAGCCACTGAGCCGGCAAATGACCGTTCAGGCCAAGGATGGCGAACTCTCTGGCGAAAGCACCGTCCAAGCGTTCAGTTTGCGCCTGCCCAGACAGCCTTTGACTAATGGAGCTTCCAGAGATGAACGATATGGCCCACCTGGTCCCCGCCGCACTACCCGACAGCATTTTCCGCGCGTATGACATCCGCGGCGTGGTCGGCAAAACCCTCCACGCCGAAACCGCCTACTGGATCGGCCGCGCCATCGGCGCGCAGAGCCTGGCCCAGGGTGAACCGCAGGTTTCTGTAGGCCGCGATGGCCGCCTGTCGGGCCCAATGCTGGTCGAACAGCTGATCAAGGGCCTGGTCGACGCCGGTTGCCAGGTCAGCGACGTCGGCCTGGTGCCCACCCCGGCGCTGTACTACGCGGCCAACGTGCTGGCCGGCAAGTCGGGCGTGATGCTGACCGGCAGCCACAACCCGTCAGACTACAACGGTTTCAAGATCGTCATCGCCGGCGACACCCTGGCCAATGAACAGATCCAGGCCCTGCTGAGCCGCCTGAAAACCAACGACCTGACCTTGGCCGAAGGCCGCGTGGAAAAAGTCGAAATCCTGGAGCGTTATTTCCAGCAGATCGTCAGCGACGTGAAACTGGCCAAAAAACTCAAAGTAGTGGTGGACTGCGGCAACGGCGCTGCCGGCGTGGTCGCGCCGCAGCTGATCGAAGCCCTGGGCTGTGAAGTGATCCCGCTGTTCTGCGAGGTCGACGGCAACTTCCCCAACCACCACCCGGACCCGGGCAAGCCGGAAAACCTCGAAGACCTGATCGCCAAGGTCAAGGAGACCGGTGCCGACATCGGCCTGGCCTTCGACGGTGACGGCGACCGCGTCGGCGTGGTGACCAACACCGGCAGCATCGTCTACCCGGACCGCCTGCTGATGCTGTTTGCCCAGGACGTGCTGGCACGCAACCCGGGCGCCGAGATCATCTTCGACGTCAAATGCACCCGTCGCCTGACCCCGCTGATCGAACAGCACGGCGGCCGCGCACTGATGTGGAAGACCGGCCATTCGTTGATCAAGAAGAAGATGAAACAGACCGGTTCGCTGCTGGCCGGCGAAATGAGCGGTCACATCTTCATCAAGGAACGCTGGTACGGTTTCGATGATGGTATCTACAGCGCTGCGCGCCTGCTGGAGATCCTCAGCAAGGCCGGGCAGAGCGCCGAAAACCTGTTTGCCGCCTTCCCGAACGATATTTCCACGCCGGAAATCAATATTGATGTGACCGACGAGGGTAAATTCAGCATCATTGATGCACTGCAACGCGACGCCGACTGGGGCGCAGCCAGCCTGACCACCATCGACGGTGTGCGGGTCGACTATCCCCACGGCTGGGGCCTGGTTCGCGCCTCCAACACCACCCCGGTGCTGGTGCTGCGCTTCGAGGCCGATAGCGACGCCGAGTTGCAACGTATCAAGGACGTTTTCCGTACCCAGTTGCTGCGGGTTGAGCCTGAGCTGCAACTGCCGTTCTGACCGACTATCTGTTCCTTACAGGAGCCCTGCATGACCCTCGATCGCGATGCCGCTTCCCATGTAGCCGAGGTTTTGTCCGAAGCACTGCCTTACATCCGCCGCTTTGTCGGCAAGACCCTGGTGATCAAGTACGGCGGCAACGCGATGGAAAGCGAGGAGCTGAAAACAGGCTTCGCCCGTGACATCGTGCTGATGAAGGCTGTGGGCATCAACCCGGTGGTGGTCCACGGTGGTGGCCCGCAGATCGGCGACCTGCTCAAGCGCCTGTCGATCGAAAGCCACTTCATCGACGGCATGCGTGTCACCGACTCGGCGACCATGGACGTGGTGGAGATGGTGCTGGGTGGCCAGGTCAACAAGGACATCGTCAACCTGATCAACCGCCACGGCGGCAGCGCCATCGGCCTGACCGGCAAGGACGCGGAGCTGATCCGCGCCCGCAAGCTGACCGTCAGCCGCCAGACGCCTGAGATGACCACCCCCGAAATCATCGACATCGGCCACGTGGGCGAAGTGGTGAGCGTGAACACCGACCTGCTGAACATGCTGGTGAAGGGTGACTTCATCCCGGTGATCGCGCCGATCGGCGTGGGCGCCAACGGTGAGTCATACAACATCAACGCCGACCTGGTGGCGGGCAAGGTAGCCGAGGCGCTGAAAGCCGAGAAGCTGATGCTGCTGACCAACATCGCCGGCCTGATGGACAAGCAGGGCCAGGTACTGACCGGCCTGACCACCGAGCAGGTCAACGAACTGATCGCCGACGGCACCATCTACGGCGGAATGCTGCCGAAGATCAAGTGCGCACTGGATGCGGTGCAGGGCGGCGTGAACAGCTCGCACATCATCGACGGCCGCGTACCGAACGCGGTGCTGTTGGAAATCTTCACCGACAGCGGCGTGGGTACCCTGATTACCAATCGCAAGCCACGCTGATCGTTGACCTGTCCCGGCCTCATCGCCGGCAAGCCAGCTCCCACAGGATCTTCATCGCGCTCAAAGGCAGCGCGGTACCTGTGGGAGCGGGCAAGCCCGCGAAGAGGCAGGAACTGGCGGCACAAAAAAAGGCGACCTTCACACGAAGGTCGCCTTTTTATTTACCCGGCCAGGATCAGATCCCGTACTGCGCCCGGTAAGCCTCGACAGCCGGCAGATGCTGCTTGAGCTGTGGGTCATCGGCCAGGAACTCCAGCACCTGGGTCAGCGAAACGATGCTGACCACCGGGATACCGAAGTCGCGTTCCACTTCCTGGATCGCCGACAGTTCGCCATTGCCACGCTCTTCGCGGTTCAGCGCGATCAGCACGCCAGCGGCCTTGGCCTGCTGGGCGTTGATGATCTGCATGACCTCGCGGATAGCGGTACCGGCGGTGATCACGTCGTCGATGATCAGCACATCACCGGCCAGCGGCGCGCCGACCAGGCTGCCGCCTTCGCCGTGGTCCTTGGCTTCCTTGCGGTTGAAGCACCATGGCACGTCGAGCTGATGTTGATCGGCAAGGGCCACGGCAGTGGTCGCCGCCAGAGGGATACCCTTGTAGGCCGGGCCGAACAGCACGTCGAACGGGATCTTGCTGTCGACGATGGCTGCGGCATAGCACCGCCCCAGCTCGGCCAATGCAGAACCGGTGTTGAACAGGCCGGCATTGAAGAAATACGGGCTGGTACGCCCCGATTTCAGGGTGAATTCACCGAAACGCAGTACCCCGCGATCGATGGCAAAACGGATAAAGTCGCGCTGATACGGCTGCATGAATAGTCCCGGACACCACGGATTTAGCTAAATGGGTTGAGCTCGGGTATCATACACGCACGAGATTTTTGGGGCCATTTATGCGGATCATCAGTGTGAACGTAAATGGCATTCAGGCTGCGGCCGAGCGTGGTTTGCTCAGCTGGCTACAAGCCCAGAATGCCGACGTCATCTGCCTTCAGGATACCCGCGCCTCGGCCTTTGAACTCGATGACCCAGCTTTCCAGCTCGATGGCTATTTCCTTTATGCCTGCGACGCGGAGGTGCCTGCCCAAGGTGGTGTGGCCCTTTACTCGCGCATGCAGCCCAAGGCAGTCATCACCGGCCTGGGCTTCGAGACAGCCGACCGCTACGGGCGTTACCTGCAAGCAGATTTCGACAAAGTCAGTATTGCCAGCCTGCTGCTGCCTTCGGGCATGAACGGCGACGAAGACTTGAACCAGAAGTTCAAGTTGATGGACGACTTCGCCAAGTACCTGGACAAACAGCGTCGCAAACGTCGCGAATACATCTACTGCGGCTCGTTCTACGTGGCGCAGCAGAAGCTCGATATCAAGAACTGGCGTGACAGCCAGCAGTCGCCGGGCTTCCTGGCGCCGGAACGCGCCTGGATGGATGCGATCACCGGTGAGATGGGTTACGTCGATGCCCTGCGCGAAGTCAGCCGTGAAGGCGACCAGTACAGCTGGTGGCCGGACAACGAGCAGGCCGAGATGCTCAACCTGGGCTACCGGTTCGACTACCAGATCCTCACCCCGGGCCTGCGCCGCTTCGTGCGCAACGCCCGCCTGCCGCGTCAGCCGCGCTTCTCCCAGCATGCGCCGCTGATCGTGGACTATGACTGGACGTTGACCATCTGATTGCTGTTCAAACACGAAAAAGCCGACATTGATGTCGGCTTTTTCGTATCTACAGGAACAGTCAGTCAGCCAGAGCAGCCTGCTGCAGCTCGAAGATATCGTTCATGCCCTTCTGCGCCAGGGCGAGCATGGCGTTGAAGTCTTCCGGCTGGAACGGCGCACCTTCGGCGGTGCCCTGCACTTCGATGAAGCCACCGGCGCTGGTCATCACCACGTTCAGGTCGGTTTCGGCAGCGGAGTCTTCCGGGTAGTCCAGGTCGAGCACGGCTTCGCCCTGGTACATGCCTACCGACACGGCAGCAATCATGTGCTTGAGCGGGTTGCCGCCCTTCAGGCCGCCGCGCTTCTTGATCACCGCCAAGGCGTCGCACAGGGCGACCATGGCGCCGGTGATGGACGCAGTACGGGTGCCGCCATCGGCCTGGATCACGTCGCAGTCGACATACAGGGTGATGTCACCCAGCTTGCTCATGTCCAGCGCGGCGCGCAGCGAACGGCCGATCAGGCGCTGGATTTCGAGGGTGCGGCCACCCTGCTTGCCACGGCTGGCTTCGCGCTGGTTACGCTCACCGGTGGAGCGCGGCAGCATGCCGTACTCGGCGGTCAGCCAACCTTGGCCCTGGCCTTTGAGGAAACGAGGGACACCGTTTTCCACGCTGACCGTGCAGATGACCTTGGTGTCACCGAACTCGACCAGTACCGACCCTTCGGCGTGCTTGGTGTAGTTGCGGGTGATGCGGATCGAGCGGAGCTGATCGGCGGCGCGACCACTTGGACGTTTCATCTGGGATACCTGTACTGGGACTTTGAATCTGCCGAGCATTATAGAGCCCGCAGCGCGGGGAAGACATGCCTATTGTCGCGCCCGACACAGCCCGTCGCCTTTTCCGACTGCCATGGCCACCCCTCTGTAACATAGGCGGATTGGGCGCCGAGGTCCCACTGCGCTACAATCCTGCGCCTTGCAGCCGAGAGGCTCCCACCGTTCATTCATCTACGCGAGGTACTCCCCATGGTGCACAGCATGACCGCTTTTGCTCGTGTCGAGCGCGCCGGCAGCCAAGGCACCCTGATCTGGGAGCTGCGTTCGGTCAACCACCGTTACCTGGAACCCCACCTGCGCCTGCCCGAGGCCCTGCGCGACCTTGAAGGTGCCGTGCGTGAAGGCCTGCGCCAGGGCCTTTCGCGGGGCAAGGTGGAATGTACCCTGCGCCTCAATGAAGACAGCAACGGCAAGCCGCTGAAGGTAGACCGCGAGCGCGCGGCACAGCTGGTCGCAGCCGCCGAGGAAGTGGCCGGCCTGATCAAGCAGCCGGCACCGCTGAACCCGCTGGAAGTGCTGTCGTGGCCGGGTGTGCTGGTGGCCGACACCAGTGATCCACAGGCGCTGAACGCCGAAGCCATGGCCCTGTTCGACGAAGCACTGGCCGAACTCAAGGCCGGCCGCCAGCGCGAAGGCCAGGAATTGGCCCGGCTGATCAACGAGCGCCTGGACAACATGACCAGCGAAGTCACCACCCTGCGCGCCCTGGTGCCGCAGATGCTGGCGGCGCAGCGGCAGAAGATTCTCGACCGTTTCGGCGACATGCAGGCCGAACTCGACCCGCAGCGCCTGGAGCAGGAAATGGTGATGCTGGCCCAGAAGAGCGACGTGGCCGAGGAGCTCGACCGCCTCAGCACCCACGTCACCGAAGTGCGCCGCGTGCTCAAGGGTGGTGGCGCCGCCGGCCGACGCCTGGACTTCCTGATGCAGGAACTCAACCGCGAAGCCAACACCCTCGGCTCCAAGGCCTTCGACCCACGTAGCACGCAAGCGGCGGTCAACCTGAAGGTATTGATCGAACAGATGCGTGAACAAGTACAGAACATCGAGTAAGGCCAACCCGACCATGAACCACAGCAGCGGCACCCTCTACATCGTTTCGGCCCCTTCGGGCGCCGGCAAGACCAGCCTGGTAACAGCCCTGACCAAGGACGACCAGCAAATCCGCGTCTCGGTCTCGCACACCACCCGCGCCATGCGCCCGGGCGAGGAACACGGGGTGAACTACCACTTCGTTGTCCACGAGGAGTTCAAGGCGCTGATCCAGCAAGGCGACTTCCTGGAGCATGCCGAAGTGTTCGGCAACTTCTACGGCACCTCGCGCAGTGCGCTGCAGCAGACCCTGGACCAGGGCTATGACCTGATCCTGGAGATCGACTGGCAAGGCGCCCAGCAGGTGCGCAAGCTGATGCCGCAGGCATTGTCGGTGTTCATCCTGCCGCCAAGCCAGGAAGCGCTGCGTCAGCGCCTGGACGGCCGCGGGCAGGACAGCGAAGAGATCATCGCCGGGCGCATGAAGGAAGCGGTCAGCGAGATGGTGCACTACGACGAGTATGACTACCTGATCATCAATGATGATTTCGACGCGGCGCTGGAAGACTTGAAAGCGGTGTTCCGTTCGAACCGGCTGGTGCTGAAGAAACAGCAACAGCGCCACGGGTCTCTACTGAAGCAGTTGATCGGCTGAAAAACGATTGGGGCTGCTTTGCAGCCCTTCGCGGGCACGCCCGCTCCCACAGGTTAGTCACCGCCCTGAGGCGTGCGCTGTACCTGTGGGAGCGGGCGTGCCCGCGAAGGGCCGCAGAGCGGCCCCAATTATTTATTCCTGCAAAGGCAGGGTAGCCTGCTGGCGCAGGGTAGCCCCCAGGAAGTAAGCCGGCGCCCGCATGCGCGACAGCATCATCAGCCCGATGCCGAGCACCGAGATGATCGCGGCAATCACGAATACCAGCCCCAACCCGCCCACATGCGAGCCACTGCCGAAGTCCGGCGAGGCGCTGTCGATGGCGGTCCGTGCGAAGATCACCGACAGGATCACCCCACCGACCAGCGGGCACAGGCCACGCATGATGAAGTGGCGCACGCTGTCGAACAGGCTGTCGCGGAAATACCAGACGCAGGCGAACGCGGTCAGCGAATAATAGAAGCAGATCATCATGCCCAGCGCGGTGATGGTATCCGCCAGCACGTTCTCGCTCAGGGTACGCATGGTCACGTAGAACAGGCCTGCTGCCACGCCGGCGCAGATGGTGGCGTAGCGCGGGGTTTGCGAACGCGGGCAGACGCTGGCGAACTTCTGCGGCACCGCACCGTAGTAACCCATGGCCAACAGGGTGCGCGCAGGTGCCACGAAGGTGGACTGCAGCGACGCCGCGGTGCTGGCCAGCACGGCGATGGACATCAGGATTGCCAGCGGCCCCATGACCGGGCCGGCCAGGTGGGCGAAGACGTTCTCCTGGATGCGCGGGTTGTTCAGGCCCAGCCCGGTTTCGCTGATACCGGCAAACTGCAGGGTGGCGATGGCGGTGAACAAGTACAGGCCGAGGATCAACATCACGGTCCAGGTAGCGGCCTTGCCCGGCACCTCTTCGCTGCCCACCGACTCTTCGCTGACGGTCAGGCACGTGTCCCAGCCCCAGAAGATGAAGATCGACAGCGACAGCCCGGCGGCAAAGGCCGAGAACGACTCGACACCGAACGGGTTGAACCAGGCGAAATCGAACTCCAGCGGTGGCGGCGCAGTGGTGCCGCCGAAGGCGGCAAAGGCAAAGCCGATCAGCACCAGCAACTGCAGGGCCACCAGGCCGTACTGCACGGTCATGGTGGTGGCGATGCCGCGACAGCAGATCCACACGGCCAGGCCGATGAACACGCAACAAGTGCTGATGTTGATCAGCAGGTTGTCGGCCAACGCTGCCAGTTCATGCTTGCCGGTGATCTGGCCAAGGAACAGGTAGAAGAAATCGACCGCCACCCCCGCCAGGTTCGACAGCACGATGGTAGTGGCGACCACCAGCCCCCAGCCGCCGATCCAGCCGATCATCGGGCCGAAGGCACGCGCCGACCAGGTAAACGAAGTACCGCTGTCCGGTTCTGCCGAGTTCAGTTCACGGTAGCCCAGGGCCACCAGCAGCATCGGCAGGAAGCCGACGATGAATACGGCGGGCAGGTGGGCACCCACCTCGCGCACGGTCGGGCCAAGGGCGCCCGTCAGGGTGTAGACCGGGGCGATGGTGGAAATGCCCAGCACCACGCTGGCCAGCAGGCCCAGGCGGCCTTTGGCCAAGCCCTTGCCGCGTTGGGTGTTGCCCGCGTCGGCCGCCACATCGGGTGGGCGGCCGGCTTCTGTATAATTGCTCATGAGTATTTGCCGTAAATTTTGGAATTGTTTTCGCAGGCCTTGCGCACAAGGCCTGCTTTCACTCATTGAAAGCTTGCTGCCGGGAACCAGTCATCCAAGACCTTCGGCTGACGTCAGAATGTCTCCTGCCGTGCGCCCTCCCGTGCCGCGTAGGCAACGCAGGCCTCGCGAAACGCCTGGAACAGGCGCAGCGAGACCGGGTTTTCGGTGAAGCGCCACTCCGGGTGCCACTGCACGCCAAGCACAAAGCCCGGCGCCGCAGGCATGGATACCGCTTCGATCAGGCCATCCGGGGCCCGTGCCTCGACACGCAGGCCCGGGGCGAGGCGGTCGATACCCTGGCTGTGCAGCGAGTTGACCTCGAACTGCGCCGCCAGGCCCAGGCGCTCGAACACCCCGCCTGGCTCGATGCCGACAGGGTGACGAGGGCCGTATTGCACCTCCAGGGGTGCGTCCTCAGGTTCGCGGTGGTCAAGGTACCCGGGCATTTCCTGCACGCGCTGGTGCAGGCTGCCGCCAAGCGCCACATTCAGTTCCTGGTAGCCACGGCAGATGCAGAACACCGGCACGCCGGCGGCAATCGCTGCCTGCAGCAGCGGCAGGGTCAGGCGATCGCGCGCCAGATCGTGCCGGGTGCCGGCTACGCTAGGGGCGCCATTGTAATGATGCGGTTCGATATTTGAAGGCGAGCCGGTAAAAACAATGCCGTGCAGCCGGGCCAACAGCGCCTGCGTGTCGCTGCCCCCGTCTCGGGCCGGCAGGATCAGCGGCAAACCGGCAAAGCCGGCCGCCTCGACATACTTGTCGCCTACCGTGTGCGACGAGTTCTTCCCCACCTGCTGGCGGCAGGCGCTGACACCGATCAAGGGGACCGCATTTGCGCTCATGGGCTTACACCGTGTGCAGGTACCAGTTGTACTCAAGGTCGGAAATCGACACTTCGAACTCGGCCAGCTCGCTTTCCTTGCAGGCCACGAAGATATCGATGTAGTCCGGGCTGATGTATTGGTTGAGCACTTCGCTGTCGTCCAGCGCGCGCAGGGCATCACGCAGGTTGTTCGGCAGGCTCTGTTCCAGCTGCTCGTATGAGTTGCCCTCGATCGGGGCATCCGGCTCGACCTTGTTGGTCAGGCCGTGATGCACGCCGGCAAGGATTGCCGCGAGCATCAGGTACGGGTTGGCATCGGCGCCGGCCACACGGTGTTCCAGGCGCACGTTTTCGCTGCTGTCGGTAGGCACGCGCACGGCGACGGTGCGGTTGTCCAGGCCCCAGCTCGGCGCATTGGGCACATAGAACTGCGCGCCGAAGCGGCGGTACGAGTTGATGTTCGGGCAGAGGAAGGCCATCGACGCTGGCATGGTCTCCAGCACACCACCAATGGCGTGGCGCAGCGTGTCGCTTTGCAGCGGGTCATCGCTCGAGAAGATGTTCTTGCCGGTTTTCTTGTCCAGCAGCGAGATATGCACGTGCAGGCCGTTGCCGGCCTGGCCCGGGTAGGGCTTGGCCATGAAGGTGGTGTCCATCTCATGGTCGTAGGCAACGTTCTTGATCAGCCGCTTGAGCAGGATCGCATAGTCGCAGGCCTTCAGCGGGTCGGCCACGTGGTGCAGGTTGACCTCGAACTGCGCCGGGGCGCTTTCTTTGACGATGGCATCGGCAGGCAGGCCCTGCTCCTTGGCCGCTTCGAGCATGTCCTGCAGGCAGTCGGCGTATTCGTCGAGGTCGTCGATCAGGTACACCTGGGTCGACTGCGGACGCTTGCCGGAAATGGGCGAGCGCGGCGGCTGCGGGCGGCCGTTGAGGTTGTCCTGATCGATCAGGTAGAACTCCAGCTCGAACGCCGCGCAAATAGTGAGGCCCAGGTCGTCGAACTTGCTCACCACCTGACGCAGCACTTCACGCGGGTCGGCGAAAAACGGCGCGCCTTCGATCTCGTGCATGGTCATCAGCAGCTGGGCGGTGGGGCGTTTCTGCCACGGCTCATCCGACAGCGTGCCGGGGATAGGGAAGCAGATGCGGTCGGCATCGCCGATGTCCAGGCCAAGGCCGGTGCTCTCTACCGTGGAACCGTTGATGTCCAGGGCGAACAGCGAAGCCGGCAGGTTGATGCCTTTCTCGTACACCTTGTGCAGGCTGGCCCGCTCGATGCGCTTGCCACGTACCACGCCATTCATGTCGGAGATCAGCAGGTCGACGTACTGCGTTTCCGGATGGGCCTGGAGGAAGTCATTCATCTCGCTGGAAGAACTGGCGCACGGGGTTACCGACGTCATGGTGTACATCCTTTGATGTGCTGCGGCGATGTGGGGATACGGCTGGCGCCTCACGGGCGACGATGGTTGCAGCTGTTGTTTTTTTCACTTTCCCATCGTGGGGATTGGTTACCCGACCGGACGCATTGATTCCGGGGGGCCGTTTCACTATAAAATGGCCCCGACGCAACAGACATTGGCAATTCGGCAAGCAGAGCGTGCACCAATGCAATATCAGATCACCCACGCCGACCTCTCCCTGGTCCTGGCACTGGAGCGCGGCCGCTCACTGGCCAAAGCCGCCGAGCTCCTCAAAGTCGACGTTTCGACGGTATTCCGCTCGATCCGACGGCTGGAGTCGGCGCTGGGCACCGCCTTGTTCGTCAAGAGCCGCAAGGGCTACCTGCCGACCGACACTGCCCAGGCCCTGGCCGAGCAGGCCGAGCGCGCGGAACAGGCGCTGGAGGCGGCGCGCATTGCCATGACCAGTGGCGAGCAGGTTGTAAGCGGCACGGTGCGGGTGACCTGCACCGAGGCGGTGATGCATAGCCTGCTGCTGCCGGCGCTGGCCGAGTTCATGCCCAACTACCCGGCCTTGTCGCTGGAGATGGGCACCTCGAACACCTTCGCCAACCTCAGCCGGCGCGATGCCGACATTGCCCTGCGCCTGACCAATACACCACCGGAACACCTGGTGGGTCGCAACCTGGGGTCCACCTCCTATGTGGTCTGCGGCAAGCCGCAGTGGCGCGAGCGCCTGGCAGAATCGGCCGTCAGCGTGCCATGGATCGCCCCCGACGACTCGATGCAGGACCACCCCACGGTGGTCTGGCGCAACCAGCAGCACCCTGGGTTGAGCCCGCGCTACCAGTGCAGCGGCATGTCGACCATCGCCCAACTGGTAACTGCCGGCCTGGGCGTGGCGGCGCTGCCGGACTACATGGTGCACGCCCTGCCCGGCGTGGATGCGCTGAGCGGACCGCTGCCGGGTTGCGACACGCAGCTGTGGCTGCTGACCCGGCCGGACTGCCGGGCGCTGCGCTCGGTGCAGACCCTTTTCGAAGAGCTGACGCCGCGGTTGCGTGGCGCGATGCTCTGAGGTTATCGTCGGCTCAAGTATTGCGGCTGTCTGGTCCGGCCCTTTCGCCGGAAAACCCGCTCCCACAGGGTAGGCGGTGCCTGTGGGGGCAGGTTGGCCCGCGAAGAAGCAAACACAGTGCTTCAAGGTGACCACCCGGCAAAACAGCGCTTCCCTATTGGCTGGTGAATTTTTATACTATCGAGTCCGCCTGCCCATTACTGGGCTGCACGCCCACCGCATTTGCTACTGAGGAAGACCATGGCCCGCGTAACTGTTGAAGACTGCCTGGAACACGTGGATAACCGCTTCGAGCTGGTCATGCTCTCGACCAAGCGCGCTCGCCAGCTGGCGACCGGCGGCAAAGAGCCCCGCGTTGCGTGGGAAAACGACAAACCGACCGTTGTTGCCCTGCGTGAAATCGCCGAAGGCATCGTCACCAACGAGTTCATCGCCGCTGAAGAGATCGTCACCGAGGATCCGGTCTTCGCCGCCTTCGAGGACGAGAACAACGAGGCTGTCTGATTGATGCCAGGTCGACGTCGCACGGCGCAAGGCCCTCGTCCTCCGCAGGAGGTGAACCCATGCCGGGTATAGAAGCCTTGGCCGAACGGCTGTCGACCTACCTTGGCCCCGAACAGGTCAACCTGGTTCGGCGCGCCTATTTCTACGCCGAACAGGCCCACGATGGGCAGCGCCGCCGCAGTGGCGAGCCCTACGTGACCCACCCGCTGGCCGTGGCCAGCATCCTCGCCGACATGCACATGGACCATCAAAGCCTGATGGCGGCCATGCTGCACGATGTCATCGAAGACACCGGTATCGCCAAGGAAGCCCTCAGCCAGCAGTTTGGCGAGACGGTGGCCGAACTGGTCGATGGGGTCAGCAAGCTGACCCAGATGAACTTCGAGACCAAGGCCGAGGCGCAGGCCGAAAACTTCCAGAAGATGGCCATGGCCATGGCCCGCGACATTCGCGTGATCCTGGTCAAGCTGGCCGACCGCCTGCACAACATGCGCACCCTGGAAGTGCTGTCCGGCGAAAAACGCCGGCGCATCGCCAAGGAAACCCTGGAAATCTACGCCCCCATCGCCAACCGCCTGGGCATGCACACCGTGCGCGTGGAGTTCGAGGACCTCGGCTTCAAGGCCATGCACCCGATGCGCTCGTCGCTGATTCACCGGGCGGTGAAAAGCGCACGCGGCAACCGCAAAGAGATCGTCGCCAAGATCGAGCATTCGCTGGCCAACTGCCTGGCTGCCGACGGCATCGAGGGCGAGGTCAGCGGCCGGCAGAAACACCTCTATGGCATCTACAAGAAGATGCGCGGCAAGCGCCGTGCCTTCAACGAGATCATGGACGTGTATGCCTTCCGCATCATCGTCGACAAGGTCGATACCTGCTACCGCGTGCTTGGCGCCGTGCACAACCTGTACAAGCCGCTGCCCGGTCGCTTCAAGGATTACATCGCGATCCCCAAGGCCAACGGCTACCAGTCGTTGCACACCACGCTGTTCGGCATGCACGGCGTGCCCATCGAAATCCAGATCCGCACCCGTGAGATGGAAGAGATGGCCAACAACGGCATTGCCGCGCACTGGCTGTACAAGTCCAACGACGATGAACAGCCCAAGGGCAGCCACGCCCGCGCGCGCCAGTGGGTCAAGGGCATCCTCGAACTGCAGCAGCGTGCCGGCAACTCGCTGGAATTCATCGAGAGCGTGAAGATCGACCTGTTCCCGGACGAGGTCTACGTGTTCACGCCCAAAGGCCGCATCATGGAGCTGCCCAAAGGCTCCACGGCGGTGGACTTCGCCTACGCGGTGCACACCGACGTCGGCAACAGCTGCATCGCCTGCCGCATCAACCGCCGCCTGGCGCCGCTGTCCGAACCGCTGCAAAGCGGCTCGACGGTGGAAATCGTCAGCGCCCCAGGCGCACGGCCGAACCCGGCCTGGCTCAACTTCGTGGTGACCGGCAAGGCGCGCACGCACATCCGCCACGCGCTCAAGCAACAGCGCCGCTCCGAGTCCATCAGCCTGGGCGAACGCCTGCTGAACAAGGTGCTCACCGGCTTCGACAGCAGCCTGGAGAAAATCCCCCAGGAGCGCATCCAGGCGATTCTCGCCGAGTACCGCCTGGAACTGATCGAAGACCTGCTCGAAGACATCGGCCTGGGCAACCGCATGGCCTACGTGGTCGCACGCCGCCTGCTGTCGGCCGACGGCGAGCAACTGCCTGCACCTGAAGGCCCGCTGGCGATCCGTGGTACCGAAGGCCTGGTGCTGAGCTACGCCAAGTGCTGCACGCCAATCCCTGGCGACCCGATCGTCGGCCACCTGTCAGCCGGCAAGGGCATGGTCGTGCACCTGGAGAATTGCCGCAACATCAGTGAAATCCGCCATAACCCGGAGAAGTGCGTACAGCTTTCCTGGGCCAAGGACATCACCGGTGAGTTCAATGTCGAACTGCGTGTCGAACTGGAGCACCAGCGCGGCCTTATCGCCCTGCTGGCCAGCAGCGTCAACGCCGCCGACGGCAACATCGAGAAGATCAGCATGGACGAACGCGACGGCCGTATCAGCGTGGTCCAACTGGTGGTCAGCGTGCACGACCGTGTGCACCTGGCGCGTGTGATCAAGAAGCTGCGTACCCTGACCGGTGTGGTCCGCATCACCCGCATGCGTACGTAGTCCGCCAACCGCAAGGAGTCATCATGAGCAAGACCGTCATCACTAGCGACAAGGCCCCAGCCGCCATCGGCACCTACTCGCAGGCGATCAAGGCCGGCAATACGGTGTACATGTCGGGCCAGATCCCGCTGGACCCTAAGACCATGGAACTGGTCGAAGGCTTCGAAGCCCAGACCGTGCAGGTGTTCGAGAACCTGAAGTCCGTGGCTGAAGCCGCTGGCGGTTCGTTCAAGGACATCGTCAAGCTGAACATCTTCCTCACCGACCTGAGCCACTTCGCCAAGGTCAACGAGGTAATGGGCCGCTACTTCGAACAGCCCTACCCGGCCCGTGCCGCCATTGGCGTTGCCGCGCTGCCGAAAGGCGCCCAGGTCGAAATGGACGCCATCCTGGTCATCGAATGATGCCCCCGGTGACGGGCGCCCTGCCCGTCACCCCTCCTTTGCAAGGTTACCCCGTCATGCGTCAAGCACTGCCCCTCGCGCTGGCAGCCCTGCTACTGGGCGGCTGCGCCAGCCACAAACCCGAAGATTTCAACGGCACCTGGATCAACCAGGAGGCCATCACTGCTGCGGTAAAAGGCGGAAGCCTGCGCCAAGCGCTGAATGAACACGGCCCGGTGTTCGAATGGAAGCTCGACGTTGCCAGCCAGCAGGCCAGCTACAGCAATGGCTTCGAGGCCGCTGACGGCCAGCTGAGCAGCAACGAAAAGCAATGGCAGGCCAGCTTCGAGGGCGGCCAGACCGAGCAGCTGTCGCTCGACGGTGACGAGCTGCAAGCCGTCGACCAGCGTGGCGCCAAGCAGACCTTCGTCCGTGCCAAGGCGCCGGCGGCTGCCAATGCGCCGCTGGGCAGCAGCTTCGAGAAAGCGCTGTACCAAGCCTACCTGGGCGGCAACTGGAAGGTGGTCGAAGGCGAGGGCAAAGGTGCCAGCGTGCGCTTCAGCGACACCGGCAACGTCACAGGCCTGCCGGGGCCAGACCGTTTCGCACTGTGCCTGGCAGGCGACTGCGCGACCATGGGCGGCAGCAATGACAGCCTGTGGCTGGAGCGTAACCAGCGCGGTGCACCGTTCATCATCAAGCGTGATGGCGACAAGCTGGAGATTTTCCAGGCAGTGAACCGTGCGCAACCGGATGAAATGCCGGAGCTGGCGGCGGGCAAGCGCCAGTGGGTGCTGGAACGCAGCTGAAGCACTTCTGCTGGCTGTAGACGTTCTTTGTGGGAGCGGGCATGCCCGCGAACACCGGCAAAGCCGGTGACATCCACCGCGCTGGAGCCTTCGCGGGCACCCCCGCTCCCACAGGATACTCTCGATACCAGTGGGAGCGCGTCACCCTCGCCAGCTAAGCTTTTCCTTTCAGGATGGCGGCATAGCCTTCCTTGTAGCTCGGATACACCGGCGCCCAGCCCAATGCCCGGGCTCGGGCGTTGCTGCAGCGCTTGCTGCCGGTACGCCGCACCCGTTGTTCATCGGACCACTCGGTAACCCCCATGTATGCCCGCAGCCAGGCCACCACGTCAGCCAGCGGCGCCGGGTCGTCGTCAACGCCAATGTAGTAGTCGTCCAGCACCTTGCCATCGGCATCGGCCTGCAGCAGAAACGCCAACAGGCTGGCGGCATCCTCGGCGTGGATGCGGTTGCCATACAGCGGTGGCTCCTCGGCCACACGGTAACCCTGGCGCACCTGGCTCAGCAGCCACTCGCGGCCTGGGCCGTAGATGCCCGTCAGGCGCACAACGCTCGCCGGGATACCACTGGCCAGCGCCAGCCGCTCAGCCTCCAGCATCACCCGCCCGGAATAACCTTCAGGCTCGGTGGCCGCGCCTTCCTCGATCCACTCGCCGTCCTTCTGCGCATACACACTGCTGCTGGAGACGAACAGCAGGCGACGGGGGCGCTGGCCTCGCTCGGCCAGCCAGGCCAGCACATGGCGCAAGCCATCCACATAGGCCGCCTGGTAACCGGCCTCGTCGTGCTGGCTGGCCGCCACGCAGTACACCAGGTAATCCAGCGGACCCTGTGGCCAGGCTTGCGGGATCGACGGTTCGGCCAGGTCCGCGGCAACCGGTTGAACGCCCGCAGGCAACTGCCCGACAGCGCGGCGCAGGCCGCTTACCTGCCAGCCTTTGCCCAGCATTTGCAGGGCCAGACGCCCACCTACATCACCACAACCCACCACCATCACGGAAAGGTCTGACATCTCTGAACTCCCTAGACCAATTGATCAGCCCGGCCACGCTACACGATGGGCGGCTAGACCATAGGCGAAAAAAGCAACAAGATTACTTTTGTTAACAAGAATTACTTGCAATAATGGCCGCCAATCTGTTCTCGGCCTACCTCGAGGCCTTGGAGAACGCTCACTTTATTTCTTCATCAGGTCCGGCCAGCATGACACGTATTCAACCTTCCGCTTCGCCAACCCCGTCGCGCGCCTGGCGCGCCATCGCCGCGCTGACACTCAGCCTGGTGCTGGCCCCGGTGGCCATGGCCGATGAGCCAACCGCCAGCTCCGCCGCGCCTGCTGCTGCCACTGCCCCGGCCGCACCTGCTGCAGCCCCGGCTGCCGACGCGCAGGCGCCTGCTGCCAACGCCACTGCTGCCACCCCGGCCGATGCAACGCCCCCGGCAGACTCGAACGTTCAAGCCTTGGTAGAAGACACCTCGCTGGGCATGGCCCACGACCTGTCCCCATGGGGCATGTACAAGAACGCCGACATCGTGGTGAAGATCGTCATGATCGGCCTGGCCATCGCCTCCATCATCACCTGGACCATCTGGATCGCCAAAGGCTTCGAGCTGATGGGCGCCAAGCGTCGTCTGCGTGGTGAAATCGCCCAGCTGAAGAAGTCCACCACCCTGAAAGAAGCCAGTGACCTCTCCAACAAGGAAGGCACCCTGTCCCACACCTTGGTCCACGACGCCCTCGAGGAGATGCGCCTGTCGGCCAATGCCCGCGAAAAAGAAGGCATCAAGGAGCGCGTCAGCTTCCGCCTGGAGCGCTTGGTTCACGCCAGCGGTCGCACCATGAGCAGCGGCACCGGCGTACTTGCCACCATCGGTTCCACCGCGCCGTTCGTCGGTCTGTTCGGTACCGTATGGGGCATCATGAACAGCTTCATCGGCATCGCCAAGACCCAGACCACCAACCTGGCCGTAGTTGCCCCAGGTATCGCCGAAGCCCTGCTGGCCACCGCTCTGGGCCTGGTCGCTGCAATCCCGGCTGTAGTCATCTACAACGTCTTCGCCCGCTCTATCGCAGGCTACAAGGCCCAGGTGTCCGACGCCTCCGCCCAGGTACTGCTGCTGGTCAGCCGTGACCTGGACCACCAGGGCAGCGAGCGCGCTGCCCCGCACATGGTGAAAGTGGGGTAAGCCATGGGCCTGCATCTCAACGAAGGTGGCGACGACCTCGCCGAAAACCACGAAATCAACGTTACGCCGTTCATCGACGTGATGTTGGTGCTGCTGATCATCTTCATGGTCGCGGCCCCCTTGGCCACGGTCGACATCAAGGTCGACCTGCCCGCTTCAACCGCCAAACCGGCGCCGAGGCCCGAGAAACCGGTGTTCGTCAGCGTCAAGGCCGACCAGAAACTGTACGTCGGCGACGATCAGGTTGCTGCGCCCGACCAGCTTGGCCCGATGCTCGACGCCAAGACCAAGGGTGACAAGGAAACCACCATCTTCTTCCAGGCTGACAAAGGCGTGGATTACGGCGACCTGATGGAAGTGATGAACAACATGCGTGCGGCCGGCTACCTCAAGGTCGGTCTGGTAGGTCTCGAGACGGCAGCCAAGAAATGACGAAAACGCGCTCAAACATGGCGCGCTACGGTGGCAGCCTGGCGATCGTGCTGGGCGTGCACGTGGTCGCCGTGCTGCTGACGCTCAACTGGTCGGTGCCCCAGGCCATCGAACTGCCCCCGGCAGCGATGATGGTCGAGCTGGCACCGTTACCGGAGCCAGCGCCACCACCGCCACCGAAAGCGGCGCCACAGCCACCGGCACCGGTCGAAGAACCGCCACTGCCCAAGCTGGCCGAAGCCCCCAAGCCCAAGATCGCCATCCCCAAGCCGCCCAAGCCGAAGGCCAAGCCCCAGCCGCCGAAGCCCGAGAAAAAGCCTGAGCCGCCTAAGGAAGCGCCACCCACCGAGCAAACGGTAGACGCACCGCCAAGCAACACGCCACCGCAGAAGTCCGCTGCACCGGCGCCGAGCATTGCGTCCAACAGCAACGCCCTGCCAACCTGGCAGAGCGACCTGCTGCGCCACCTGGCGAAGTACAAGCGTTACCCGGAAGACGCGCGCCGTCGCGGCCTGCAAGGCATCAACCGCCTGCGCTTCGTGGTCGACGCCGAAGGCAAGGTGGTGTCGTACTCCATGGCAGGTGGTTCGGGCAGTGCTGCACTGGACCGGGCGACCCTGGAAATGATCCGTCGGGCCGGCACGGTACCCAAGCCGCCACCCGAGTTGCTGAATAATGGCACGATCGAAGTCGTGGCACCGTTCGTCTACTCGCTGGACCGCCGCTAAGACTTTTGCTTCTGTCACAAATCGGCAACTCTGATAACGTGCGTCTATCGATTGCAGCCGCTATGCTGGGCCCGCAACTTCATGGACGCACGTTATGACCCTCACCGAATTACGCTACATCGTCACACTCGCCCAGGAACAGCACTTCGGCCATGCCGCCGAACGCTGCCACGTGAGCCAGCCGACCCTGTCGGTCGGTGTGAAGAAGCTCGAGGACGAGCTTGGCGTTCTGATCTTCGAGCGCAGCAAAAGCGCGGTACGCCTGACCCCGGTCGGCGAAAGCATCGTCGCCCAGGCGCAGAAGGTACTGGAGCAGGCCCAAGGCATTCGCGAACTGGCCCAGGCTGGCAAGAACCAGCTGACCGCCCCGCTCAAGGTCGGTGCCATCTACACCGTCGGCCCCTACCTGTTCCCGCACCTGATCCCGCAACTGCACCGCGTAGCGCCGCAGATGCCGCTGTACATCGAAGAAAACTTCACCCACGTGCTACGTGAAAAGCTGCGTAACGGCGAGCTGGATGCAGTGATCATCGCCCTGCCGTTCAACGAAGCCGATGTGCTGACCCTGCCGCTGTACGATGAGCCGTTCTGCGCCCTGATGCCCGCCGACCACCCATGGACGGCAAAAAAGACCATCGACACCGCCATGCTCAACGACAAGAGCCTGTTGCTGCTCGGTGAGGGCCACTGTTTCCGCGACCAGGTACTGGAAGCCTGCCCGACCCTGAACAAGGGCGGCGAAGGCGCCAGGCACACCACGGTCGAATCCAGCTCGCTGGAAACCATTCGCCACATGGTGGCCTCGGGCCTTGGCGTGTCGATCCTGCCGCTGTCGGCGGTGCACAGCCATCATTACGCCCCAGGCATTATCGAAGTGCGCCCACTGACTGCACCGGCACCGTTCCGTACCGTGGCCATCGCCTGGCGCGCCAGCTTCCCGCGGCCGAAGGCCATCGAGATCCTCGCCGACTCGATCCGCCTGTGCTCGGTCGCCAAAGCCCCTGCGGAACAACCGGCCTGAGTCATGAGTGAGCTGTCGAAGGTCCCGGTCACGGTACTCAAGGGTGTTGGCGAGGCCATGGCGGAAAAACTCGCCAAGGTTGGCCTGGAGAACCTGCAGGACGTGCTGTTCCACCTGCCCCTGCGCTACCAGGACCGCACCCGCGTGGTGCCGATCGGCCAACTGCGCCCCGGCCAGGATGCGGTTATCGAAGGTGTGGTCAGTGGTACCGACGTGACCATGGGCAAGCGCCGCAGCCTGGTGGTACGCCTGGGCGACGGCAGCGGCGTGCTGACCTTGCGCTTCTACCACTTCAGCAACGCGCAGAAGGAAGGCCTGAAACGTGGCACCCACCTGCGCTGCTACGGCGAAGCCCGCCCCGGTGCCTCGGGCCTGGAAATCTACCACCCGGAGTACCGCGCGCTGAACGGCGACGAGCCGCCGCCACCGGTCGAACAGACCCTGACGCCGATCTACCCGTCCACCGAAGGCCTCACCCAGCAACGCCTGCGCCTGTTGTGCCAGCAGAGCCTGGGCCTGCTTGGCCCGCGCAGCCTGCCCGACTGGCTGCCTGACGAGCTGGCCCGGGACTACCAATTGGCGCCGCTGGACGATGCCATCCGTTACCTGCACAACCCGCCCGCCGACGCCGACCTCGACGAACTTGCCGAAGGCCAGCACTGGGCCCAGCACCGCCTGGCCTTCGAAGAACTGCTGACCCACCAGCTGTCGCAGCAACGCCTGCGCGAGAGCCTGCGCAGCCTGCGGGCGCCCGTGCTGCCCAAGGCCACGCGCCTGCAGGCGCAGTACCTGGCCAACCTGGGCTTTCAGCCGACCGGCGCACAGCAGCGGGTGGCCAACGAAATTGCCTACGACCTCAGCCAGCACGAGCCGATGATGCGCCTGGTGCAGGGCGATGTCGGTGCCGGCAAGACCGTGGTCGCCGCACTGGCAGCCCTGCAAGGGCTGGAAGCCGGCTATCAGGTGGCGCTGATGGCGCCCACCGAGATCCTCGCCGAACAGCACTTCATCACCTTCAAGCGCTGGCTCGAGCCGCTGGGCATTGAAGTGGCCTGGCTGGCCGGCAAGCTCAAGGGCAAGGCCCGGGCCAGCGCCCTGGAGCAGATTGCCAACGGTGCGCCGATGGTGGTCGGCACCCACGCGCTGTTCCAGGAAGAAGTGAAGTTCAAGCACCTGGCCCTGGCGATCATTGACGAACAGCACCGTTTTGGCGTGCAGCAACGTCTGGCCCTGCGCAAGAAAGGCGTAGCCGGCCAGTTGTGCCCGCACCAGCTGATCATGACCGCCACGCCTATTCCGCGCACCCTGGCCATGAGTGCTTACGCCGATCTGGACACCTCGGTGCTCGACGAGTTGCCGCCTGGGCGCACCCCGGTAAACACCGTGCTGGTAGCCGACAGCCGACGCTTCGAAGTGGTCGAAAGGGTTCGCGCAGCCTGCGCCGAGGGGCGCCAGGCCTACTGGGTGTGCACCCTGATCGAAGAATCCGAAGAGCTGACCTGCCAGGCCGCCGAAAGCACGTATGAAGAACTCGGCAGCGCCTTGGGCGAACTGCGTGTGGGCCTGATCCACGGCCGTATGAAGCCGGCTGAAAAAGCCGAAATCATGGCGCAGTTCAAGGCCGGTGAATTGCAGCTGCTGGTCGCGACCACCGTCATCGAAGTAGGCGTGGACGTACCCAACGCCAGCCTGATGATCATCGAAAACCCCGAACGCCTGGGCCTGGCCCAGTTGCACCAGCTGCGCGGCCGGGTTGGCCGGGGCAGTGCCGTCAGCCATTGCGTGCTGTTGTACCACCCGCCGCTGTCGCAGATCGGCCGCGAACGCTTAGGGATCATGCGCGAGACCAACGACGGCTTCATCATTGCCGAGAAAGACCTCGAACTACGCGGCCCAGGCGAAATGCTGGGGACACGCCAGACCGGCCTGCTGCAATTCAAGGTCGCCGACCTGATGCGCGATGCCGACCTTTTACCGGCTGTGCGCGATGCCGCCCAGGCCCTGGTGGCCCGCTGGCCGGACCATGTCAGCCCGCTGCTCGACCGCTGGCTGCGCCATGGCCAGCAATATGGCCAAGTGTGACGCTAGTCCCAGAATGGATCCAGATTTGCTCGCAGGCTGGTTATACTTCGCGTTTAAAAGAATCAGTGGATACGGACCATGACTGAAGTTGCCCTGGACACCGCAACCCCACACGCCCCCTCTGTCATCAAGCTGCTGCTCGACAAGCTCGGCGTGGTCTACCGCGAGGTCGTCGAACACCCGCAGCTGCCTGCGGCTTCGCGGGTACAGGCGGTGCTTCTCGACGACGAGGTCGGCGCCCTCATGGTGCTGTTCCCGCAGAGCCAACTGCTGGACCTCAGCCGCCTGGCCGAGCTGACCGGGCGCAAGCTGACCGCAGTGTCGGTACCACGCCTCAAGCAAATGCTCGACAAACACCATCTCAAGGCCCTGCCCGGCATTCCCGCCCTGACCAGCTCACCGTGCCAGTACGAAAAGAGCCTGCTCAGCGCCGAGACCGTGTACATCCAGTCTGGCGAAAGCGGGCTGCTGCTGGAGATCGAGCGCGCCCACTTCAAGCGCATGCTGGCCAAGGCCAGCGAAAGCAGCTTCGGCCAGGAGATCGAGGCCATCAGCCCCAACCTCGACCGCCCCCATGACGACACCCAGGAAATCACCGATGCCGTTCAGGCCTTCACCGCCCGCCGCATCCAGAAACGCCTGGAAGAAACCATCGAGATTCCGCCACTGGCCGATACCGCGCAGAAGATCATCAAGCTGCGGGTAGACCCCAACGCGAGCATCGATGACATCACCGGCGTGGTCGAAACCGACCCGGCGCTGGCGGCACAGGTGGTGAGCTGGGCCGCGTCGCCCTACTACGCTTCGCCGGGCAAGATCCGCTCGGTAGAAGACGCCATCGTGCGCGTGCTGGGCTTCGACCTGGTGATCAACCTGGCCCTGGGCCTGGCGCTGGGCAAGACCTTGAGCCTGCCGAAAGACCAGCCGCAGCAGGCCACACCCTACTGGCAGCAGTCGATCTACACTGCCGCGATCATCGAAGGCCTGACCCGCGCCATGCCTCGGGCAGAACGCCCCGAAGCCGGTCTGACCTACCTGGCCGGGCTGCTGCACAACTTCGGCTACCTGCTGCTGGCGCACGTGTTCCCGCCACATTTCTCGCTGATTTGCCGCCATCTGGAGGTGAACCCGCACCTGAACCACACCTACGTGGAACAGCACCTGCTGGGCATCAACCGCGAACAGATCGGTGCCTGGCTGATGAAGCTGTGGGACATGCCCGAAGAGCTGTCGACCGCGCTGCGCTTCCAGCACGACCCGGCCTACGATGGCGAGTACTCGGCGTTCCCCAACCTGGTGTGCCTGGCCACCCGCCTGTTGCGCTCGCGGGGGATTGGCTCCGGGCCGCAGGAAGAGATTCCTGACGAGTTGTTGGAGCGCCTTGGGATTACCAGGGAAAAGGCTGAGGATGTGGTGAACAAGGTGCTTGAGGCCGAGACCCTGCTGCGCGAACTGGCTTCGCAGTTTCAAGCACCGCACTGATATCACGAGGGGCCGCTTTGCGGCCCAATCGCCGGCAAGCCAGCTCCCACATCGACCGCATTGGTCTCAAACCCTGTGCGGTACCTGTGGGAGCTGGCTTGCCGGCGAATGGGCTGCGCAGCAGCCCCGGCAATTTCAGCCTTTCTTCTTCGGTTTCAGGTACTTCATCAGCCCCTGGAACCACATCACCAGGGCCGGGTTGCCCTTGATCTGGATGTTCTTGTCCTGAATCCCCTGCATGAACGCCAACTGCTTGTTGCCCGCCTGCATCGTGGCGTAGCCGTAGGCAGCGTCCTTGAAGGCGATGGCGAAGGCCGGCTGCGGATGTGCGCCGCCCTTGCTGCTGATGCGCTCGTTGTTGACGACGAAGTGCCGGGCAACCTTGCCGTCCAGGGTCTGCATCTGGAACACCAGGTCCTTGCCCTTGAGCTGCTGCTGGAATGCCGGGTTGTTACGGCTGGCCCTGGCCATCAAAAGCCCCATGGCCCAGAGAAGAAAGCGGAACTTCATCGACACGCCTCGATTGAAAAGTGACTAAGTTTCGCAGTTTATCCTCTTAACGACCTTTTTATGCAAGTTCGCAGCAGTTACCGCGTGTAAAGCACAACGGGCGCCATGAAGGCGCCCGTTCGGGATCAACGAATCGTCAGCGGAAGCTTACTTTTTCTTGGCGGCCTTGGCTGGCGCGGCCGGTGGATTGACGCTGTCCTTGAGGTTCTTGCCTGGCTTGAAGGCCACGGTATTGCTGGCTTTGATCTTTACCGGCTCACCCGTTTGCGGGTTTTTACCGGTACGCGCGCCGCGATGACGTTTTTCGAAGGTGCCGAAACCGACCAGGGTCACCGTGTCCTTGTCCAGGGCACCGGTAATGCTGTCGAGAATCGCGTTCAACACCTGATTGGCCTTTTCCTTGGTCAGATCAGCCTTATCGGCGATGACGGCGGCGAGTTCTGGTTTGCGCATAGTGAAGCCTCTTTGACGGAATTCTTGTTGTTATGCCGTGCTGCCTTTGGGAGCAGCGCTCAAGGCACCGCAGGCTCTAATCTGCGGCAGACGGAAGTGAGAATGGCACGTGCTCAGGGGCCGCGCCAGTATCAGGCCGGCCATTGTGCAGGCAACAACAGGATAAATCCGACAGAACGCCCTCTATTTACGCCATTACCGGCGGTAACTGGCGATTCAGTGCGAGCTTCTCCATAACGGCAGCCCCGGTCAGGGCATAGCCCAGCAATGCGCCGTCAGCGCCGTGGCAGAGCACCTTGAGGTCACTGCCCTGCCCCTCTACCTGCCAAATGCCCTCGTGGGCCAGGGGCGGCGGCGAAACCACCAGCGGGCAGGCCGGGGTTTTCACGGTGATCGGCATGGGCCCGTAGGCAACCGCGGTCGGTTTGCCGGCCAGGGTTTGCGCCAGCGCCCGGGCACAGCTCATCAGCGGCATCACGTAGAGCAGGTTGATGCCATCGACCTCGGCACAGTCGCCGAGGGCGAAGATGTTGGCGTGAGAGGTACGCAGCTCGCGGTTTACGCTGACGCCACGATTGGTCTGCAAGCCGGCTGCGGCAGCCAGGTCGATCCGGGGGCGCAGGCCGATGGCCGAAACCACCAGGTCGCAGGCGATCACACTGCCATCCGACAGGTGCGCCTCCAGGCCTTGGGCCACCTGCTGCAGGCGGGTCAGCACCGGCCCCAGATGAAAGCGCACACCCAGGCCCTCCAGCCCGCCCTGCACCGCTGCCGCAGCGGCCGGGTGCAGCAGGGTCGGCATGATCTGTTCACACGGCGCCACCACGTCGACCTGGAAGCCACCCAGGCTCATGTCGTTGGCGAATTCGCAGCCGATCAGGCCGGCACCGAGGATCAGCACACGTTGTTTGCCTACGGCGGCGGCACGGAAGCGTGCGTAATCTTCCAGGTCGTTGATCGGGAACACCAGATGGCTGCCATCGCCTTCGATCGGCACCTGCACGGTCTGCGCCCCCCAGGCCAGCACCAGGTCGCGGTACTCCACGGCCTCTTCGCCGATCCACAGGCGCTTGTGGCCCGGGTCGATGCCGCTGATGCGGGTATGGGTGCGGATCTCGGCGTTCAGTTGCTCGGCCATGACGCCCGGCTCGGCCATGCACAGGCCGTCGGCGTCCTTCTGCTTGGCAAAGCCCATGGAGAGCATGGGCTTGGAGTAGGAGCGACCATCGTCGGCGGTGATCAGCAGCAGCGGCGTCTGCGCATCGAGCTTGCGAAATTCACGGGCCAGGTTGTAGCCCGCCAGGCCAGTACCGATGATTACCACAGGGGACGTCATGTCGTGCTTTCCTCGATTAGCCGATGGAGATCATTTCAAAGTCGCTTTTACCCACGCCACAGTCCGGGCACAGCCAGTCGTCAGGCACATCTTCCCAACGAGTGCCGGGGGCGATGCCGTCGTCGGGCCAGCCTTCGGCTTCGTCGTAGATCAGGCCACAGACAATACATTGCCACTTTTTCATCAGGTCTTTTTCCTCGGTTCAGGCTGGGGCTTTGTGTCGCAGCTGATGGCCTCTTCGCGGGCACGCCCGCTCCCACAGGAACTCCACGGGCCAGAGGTTGTGGTGATATCTGTGGGAGCGGGCGTGCCCGCGAAACAGCCAGCGCGCAATTCATGGGGGGCTTTTTTATCGGCCCTGCCCGCAGTATGCAAGCAGTCGGGGCAATCATGCTAAGCTCGCCGCCTCATTGGTTGTAACAAGCAGACCGACGTGTCGTACGAATCCCCGCAAGCAGCCGCTGTCGCGTGGCTGCCGTATTCACAGCTGGCGACCGACTTCGACCAGCCTACCCTTGACTGGCTGTTCGACGAAGGCTCGCTGACCCGCCGCCTGACCCGCCTGTCTTCTGATCACTTCTCCGTTACCCCGCTGTTCGAGGGCTGGCAAGCGCTGCGCGAGGATGAATGCCAGGCGTTGGGCATTGCTGCCGGCAGCGAAGGCTGGGTGCGCGAGGTGTACCTGCGCGGCCATGGCCAGCCTTGGGTGTTCGCCCGCAGTGTGGCCAGCCGCAGCGCCCTGGAGCGCGGCGGGCTGGACCTGGAAACCCTCGGCAGCCGCTCGCTGGGCGAGTTGCTGTTCTGCGACCAGGCGTTCATCCGCCACCCGATCGAAGTGTGCAGTTATCCACAGGCCTGGCTACCGACCGACGCAGCCCATGCAGCCCTGTGGGGCCGTCGCTCGCGCTTTGAACGAGGCGGCCTGGAGCTGCTGGTGGCAGAAGTGTTCCTGCCGGCATTGTGGCAAGCGGCCAGGGAGGAAAACCGCTGATGTACCTGCAACTGCTCAAGTCGCTGAACCGCCTGCACCCGCGGGCCTGGGACTTCGTCCAGCTCAGCCGCATGGACCGCCCGATCGGTATCTATCTGCTGCTGTGGCCAACCCTTTCGGCGGTGTGGATTGCCGGCAACGGTTCTCCCACCGTGGCCAACGTGCTGATCTTCGGCCTTGGCGTGGTGCTGATGCGGGCCGCAGGCTGCTGCATCAACGACTTTGCCGACCGCAAGGTGGACGGCCACGTCAAACGCACCGCCGACCGGCCGTTGGCCAGCGGCAGGGTCAAGCCGCGCGAGGCGCTGGCACTGTTTGCGATTCTGGTCGCGGTAAGCTTCCTGCTGGTGCTGTGCACCAACAGCCGCACGGTGTGGCTGTCGTTCGGCGCGGTGGCGCTGGCGTCTTGCTACCCGTTCATGAAGCGCTACACCTATTACCCACAGGTGGTGCTTGGGGCGGCGTATTCCTGGGGCATCCCCATGGCCTTCACTGCCGCGGGCGGCGAGCTGCCGGCCAGCGCCTGGCTGCTGTACATCGCCAACCTGCTGTGGACGGTGGGTTACGACACCTATTACGCCATGGTCGACCGCGATGACGACCTGAAGA
Organism: Pseudomonas putida NBRC 14164; assembly: GCF_000412675.1. Taxonomy (NCBI): domain Bacteria; kingdom Pseudomonadati; phylum Pseudomonadota; class Gammaproteobacteria; order Pseudomonadales; family Pseudomonadaceae; genus Pseudomonas; species Pseudomonas putida. The sequence continues at coordinate 6,080,626 of NC_021505.1, forward strand.
TCGGCGTGAAGTCGACCGCCATTCTGTTCGGCGAGGCCGACCGCTCCATCATCCTCACCTTGCAGCTGCTGTCGCTGGGCTGCCTGTTGCTGGCGGGCAGCCGCTTCGAGCTGGGGGGCTGGTTCCACCTGGGGTTGCTGGGCGCTGCGGCGTGCTTTGCCTGGGAGTACTGGTCGACGCGCAAGCTGGACCGCGAGTCGTGCTTCAAGGCGTTTTTGCACAACCACTGGGCGGGGTTGCTGGTGTTCATTGGTGTGGTGCTGGATTACGCGTTGCGCTGAATATTATGGGGCTGCTTTGCAGCCCATCGCGACGCAAGGCCGCTCCCACACTGATCGGCGTATGCAGGACCCTGTAGATACTCTGTTGGCGGTCAAGCTTTTCTAAGGTGTTCAGAGCTGAAAAGCTTGGCCGTATCAAATGGTTCATCGCCGCGCATGCATGCCCATATGCCTGTCAGGTACTTGCGCATGACAGCGGCGATCGCTTGCATTTTTTTCTTCCCCCTGCTGACCAGCGATTCATAAAAGGCCTTCGCGTAAGGATCGCAGCGCACCGCCGTCAGCGCCGGCATGTACATGGCCGCCCGTAAATAGGCATTCCCGCTTTTGCCGAGCCGACCAGGTTTATCAATGCTTGTCCCCGACTGTGTCTGTCGAACATCTAGACCAGCATGACGAGCGACCTGAGAGGACTTGAGCATTTGAGGAAGGGTGGTCAGCTCAGCCAAGGCAGCAAGTGCCGAGACTTCTCCCATTCCCGGGCCCGCTAGTAACTGCTTGTACTGCCGGTTAAGCGTCGGACACTGAGCGATCAACTCACGTCCGGCTTTGCGGAAACGCTCAATGCGATTGTCCAAAGTGGCAATCGCTTCCTCTTGATCTTCGATCAGCATCGACACGGTCGTAGCGGTCGCCTGCAATGCATGCAGCTCATTCTTCGCCCTGGTGCGGTGCCCGACCAGACGATTGATGTGCCGGCCAAGAGCCCTCAGCTCAAGCTGTACGGAGCTTGGCGGTGTCCACAAGCGCGGTGTCATACGTTCACCGTACTCGGACAGCAACTGAGCATCTATCGAGTCAGTTTTACTGTTCACCAGCATCAGCTTGGCGAAATTATGGAAGCTCTTGGGGTTGATCACCGAAACAGGAAGGTCCGCAGCATGCAGCTCAAGGGCCAGGTCCAGGTAATAGATTCCGGTCGCCTCCATCACGATCGACTTGGGCTTGAGCGCCTGCAGCTTTTTCACCGCTGCCTTACGACCAGCAGGGGTTTGAGCGATATCCCACTGTCCAGCGGGACGCCCATCTTTACGCACCCCAACGATCGACGTACGAGAACCAATATCCAGGCCCACACAGACATTCATTCTTCCCACTCCCAAGCGAGTTAGGTAACAATGGCCTCCGGTTCCCCGACCTCGAACTTCATGCCGCTGCAACCTTGTAATGCGAAGTCCGACTTGTCGGCTTCTCGATACTCTTCGTAGTGGGCAATGAGGCGGGGGGCCTCTCTACAGACAAGGTCAGGGGCAAACCCTGCCTTCAGGAGCGATCGGCCTCCCCGGAAGTGCTTCTATAGCCTGACGAGAATAACCTCTCTCATCAGGCTAGGCACAACATACAAGGAGCGGCCTTGTGTCGCGATGGGCCGCACAGCGGCCCCGGCAATCTCAAGGCTTGGCGATATGCCAGACGTCTTTCACGCCGTCACCGGTCTTGTCCCCGGCCTTCTTGTCCTTGATGAAGGTATACAGCGGCTTGCCGTCGTAGGCCCACTGCATCGAGCCGTCGTCACGCTTGATCTGCGTCCACTTGCCATCGGCCTTTTCGCCATCCATTACCTTCAATGGCGGCCAGTTGGTGGCGCAATCGCCATTGCACATCGACTTGCCGCCCGCATCCTTGTCAAAGGTGTACAGGGTCATGCCGGCATGATCGACCCACATGCCGTCCTTCTCCATGGCATGGTGGGCCGACGCCACCCCCGGGAGCGCCAGCGCAGTGAAAAGGGCCATCCAGCTCAGCGTTTGTCGTGTCATTGGATTCACCATTGTTTCGGGGGAAATTGGGTTCAGGTGCCACGATTGCGGCTCTTTGAAGCCTAGTTCAGTCACGCAATGTCGCCAGAACGGCCAACACCCTGTCACACAGCTGCAATAATTCCGTTATCTAATGCGGGCCAAGACACCGAATCCAGGAGAGGTTTTGAGCATGGTTGGCAGGAACATTCTGATCGTCGACGACGAAGCGCCCATTCGCGAGATGATCGCCGTTGCCCTGGAAATGGCCGGCTATGACTGCCTGGAAGCGGAAAACTCCCAACAGGCCCACGCGATCATCGTCGACCGCAAACCGGACCTGATCCTGCTCGACTGGATGTTGCCCGGCACCTCCGGTATCGAACTGGCCCGCCGCCTGAAGCGTGATGAGCTGACGGGCGACATCCCGATCATCATGCTCACCGCCAAGGGTGAAGAGGACAACAAGATCCAGGGCCTGGAAGTGGGCGCTGACGACTACATCACCAAGCCGTTCTCGCCGCGTGAGCTGGTAGCGCGCCTGAAAGCCGTGCTGCGTCGTACCGGCCCGAGCGACAGCGAAGCACCGATCGAAGTCGGCGGCCTGCTGCTCGACCCGATCAGCCACCGTGTCACCATCGACGGCAAGCCCGCCGAGATGGGCCCCACCGAATACCGCCTGTTGCAGTTCTTCATGACCCACCAGGAGCGCGCCTACACCCGTGGCCAGTTGCTGGACCAGGTGTGGGGCGGCAACGTCTATGTCGAGGAACGCACGGTCGACGTGCACATCCGTCGTCTGCGCAAGGCGCTGGGTGAAGCCTACGAAAATCTGGTACAAACCGTCCGGGGCACTGGCTACCGCTTCTCGACCAAGAGCTGATCGAGCTCCAGAGCGCCAAGCTGCACGTCGTTGTACAAGGACCGTCAATTGAACCAGAACTGGCACGCAACCCTGATTCGCCATCTGTTGTTGCTGATTACCGTCTGCCTGATCGGCGGGCTGGTCAGCGGCTACTATGGCTGGAGCCTGGCCATTGGCCTGGCGCTCTACTTGGGCTGGACCCTCAAGCAACTGCTGCGCCTGCACGACTGGCTGCGCAACCACCAGCCCGATGAAGCACCGCCCGATGGTTACGGCCTGTGGGGCGAGGTGTTCGACAGCATCTACCACCTGCAACGCCGCGACCAGCGCGTGCGGGGCCGTCTGCAGGCAGTGATCGACCGGGTTCAGGAGTCTACCGCCGCGCTGCGCGACGCGGTGATCATGCTCGACAGCGACGGCAACCTGGAATGGTGGAACCGTGCCGCCGAAACCCTGCTGGGCTTCAAGACCCCACAGGACGGTGGCCAGCAGGTCACCAACCTGGTGCGCCACCCACGCTTCAAGGAATACTTCGAGGCGGAGAACTACCTCGAACCGCTGGAAATCCCCTCGCCCATCAACGACCGCATGCGCGTGCAGTTGCACATAACCCGGTACGGTAACAACGAACACCTGATGCTGGTGCGCGATGTCACCCGCATCCACCAGCTGGAACAGATGCGCAAGGACTTCGTCGCCAACGTGTCCCACGAATTGCGCACACCACTGACGGTGATCACGGGTTACCTTGAAACCCTGCTGGACAACGTCGAGGATGTGAACCCGCGCTGGACCCGCGCCCTGCAGCAGATGAGCCAGCAAGGTTCGCGCATGCAGACGCTGCTCAACGACCTGCTGCTGCTGGCCAAGCTGGAAGCCACCGATTACCCGTCGGACAACCAGCCGGTGGCGGTCGAAGCCCTGCTCGCCGCGATCAAGAACGACGCCCAGGCCCTGTCTGGGCCACGCAACCAGCGCATCACCCTCGAAGCCGCGCCCGGCGTCAAGCTGAAGGGCAGCGAGTCGGAACTGCGCAGCGCCTTTTCCAACCTGGTGTTCAACGCGGTGAAGTACACCCAGGACGAGGGCAACATCCGCATCCGCTGGTGGGCCGATGCACAGGGTGCGCACTTGTCTGTGCAGGACTCGGGGGTGGGCATCGACGCCAAGCACTTGCCGCGCCTGACCGAACGCTTTTACCGGGTGGACTCCAGCCGTGCATCAAATACCGGTGGCACCGGGCTGGGGCTGGCGATCGTCAAGCATGTGCTGATGCGCCACCGCGGCAAGCTGGACATCAGCAGCGTGCCGGGCCATGGCAGCACCTTTACCTGTCACTTTGCGCCGACCCAATTGGCCAACGAAAAGGCTTGAGATCGGGGCTGCTGCGCAGCCCTTCGCGGGCACGCCCCCACCCTCAGGGACCGCAATAAGCCCGCTACCCTTTGCTTTTACGGCCCTAGCCGCTACATTGGATCCCCTGTGCCAGCAAGAGCTGGCACTTTTTTTCTCTCAATCTCAAAGACGGACCCCGTAAAAACTCCATCATGGACCCTTCCCCTGGTATCAGCGTCACCTCGTTATTCGCCGATTTCGGCATGATCATCTTTGCCTTGCTGCTAGTGCTGCTCAACGGCTTTTTCGTTGCCGCCGAGTTCGCCATGGTCAAGCTGCGCGCCACACGCGTGGAATCCATTGCCGAGCAGCATGGCTGGCGCGGCAACATCCTGCGCAAGGTACACAACCAGCTCGACGCCTACCTGTCGGCCTGCCAGCTGGGCATCACCCTCGCCTCCCTGGGCCTGGGCTGGGTCGGCGAGCCGGCCTTTGCCCACTTGCTCGAGCCGCTGCTCGCGTACTTCGGTGTCGACTCGCCCGAACTGATCAAGGCGATCTCGTTCTTCGTCGCGTTCTTTGTCATTTCCTACCTGCACATCGTGGTCGGTGAGCTGGCGCCCAAGTCCTGGGCCATCCGCAAGCCCGAGCTGCTGTCGCTGTGGACGGCCGTGCCGCTGTACCTGTTCTACTGGGCGATGTACCCGGCCATCTACCTGCTCAATGCCAGCGCCAACACCATCCTGCGCATTGCCGGCCAGGGCGAACCGGGCCCGCACCACGAACACCACTACAGCCGTGAAGAGCTGAAGCTGATCCTGCACTCCAGCCGTGGCCAGGACCCGAGCGACCAAGGCATGCGTGTGCTCGCCTCGGCCGTGGAAATGGGCGAGCTGGAAGTGGTCGACTGGGCCAACTCGCGTGAAGACATGGTCAGCATCGATGCCCATGCGCCGCTGAAGCAGATCCTGGCTTTGATACGTCGCCACAAATTCAGCCGCTACCCGGTGTACGACGCCGAGCGTGAAGAATTCACCGGCCTGCTGCACATCAAGGACCTGCTGCTGGAGCTTGCCGAGCTGGAGCACTTGCCCGAAACCATCGACCTGGACGACCTCGCCCGGCCGCTGGAGCGCGTATCGCGGCACATGCCGCTGTCACAACTGCTGGAGCAGTTCCGCAAGGGCGGCGCGCATTTCGTGCTGGTGGAGGAAGCTGACGGCAAGGTCATCGGCTACCTGACCATGGAAGACGTGCTGGAAGTACTGGTGGGCGATATTCAGGACGAACACCGCAAGACCGAGCGCGGCATCCTCGCCTATCAGCCGGGCAAGCTGCTGGTACGGGGTGATACGCCGCTGTTCAAGGTGGAGCGCCTGCTCGGCATCGACCTTGATCACATCGAGGCGGAAACCCTTGCGGGGCTGATCTACGAGACGCTGAAGCGTGTGCCCGAAGAAGAGGAAGTGCTGGAGGTCGAAGGGCTGCGCATCATCATCAAGAAGATGAAAGGGCCCAAGATCGTGCTGGCCAAGGTGCTCAAGCTGGATTGAGGGGTATGGGGCTGCTGCGCAGCCCATCGCGACGCAAGGCCGCTCCCACAGGGGTTCGCGTAATCCTGTAGGAGCGGCCTTGTGCCGCGAAAGGGCCGCAAAGCGGCCCCAAAAATCTCAAGGGTTACCCGCAGTAAAGTCGGGTAACCCGCTGATCGGCCGGTCGAACCGGTAAGGTATCGACTCCAGCGCCAACCCCACATTGCGCTGCACCACGAAATGCAGGTGCGGGCCTGTGCTGTTGCCGGTATTGCCCGACTTGGCCAGCATCTGCCCCTGGCGTACCCGTTGCCCCTCCGCCACCACCACCGAACCACGCATCAGGTGCAGGTACACACCCATGGTGCCGTCCGGGTGCAGGATCCTGACAAAGTTACCCGAGGGGTTGGGCGCGCGCCCGCTCTGGCTGTTTTCCGTCTTCACCACCACGCCCTCGCGCGCCGCGATGATGGTAGTGCCTTCGGGCATGGCGATATCCATGGCGTAGCGCCCTTTGGGCCCAAAATGGCTGACACGGCCGTTAGGGCCCTGGGTGACGCGGAACGGCCCACCGACCCAGGGGAACGCATACCGGAAGCCCTGGGGCCGCTTGCCCGGGTCACCCATGGCCTGCAGCAGGGTCGAACGGTAGTTCAGCAACAGCCCGGGCCGCCCCCTGAGCACGCTGAGCATTTGCGTGGTGCGCGGCGGCAGCAGCCGGCGCACGATACGCGGGGCATCGCCGCCTTGCGCATTTACCAGGTTGTCCAGGCGCAATTCGACCTCTACCGGCACATGCAGCTCGTTGCGTGCGGAAAAGCTCACGCCGCCGTCGAAGGTTTTCGCGTTCAGCAGCACTTGGCCTTCGAGGGTTTCGACCATGGGTTCGCGCAGCACCAAGGGCTTGGCGCCCGGGCCTGGCCGGTCGGAATATGAGATGACACCGAAGTCGTCGGTGATCTTGTAGAGCGTCACACCCAGGCTCGACGCCGAGGCCATGAGCAATGCACAGAACAGCAGCAGGCGGGCGGGCATGATAGTGGCTTTTTGACAGTTATGATCTGTCGAAGCCTAGCAGCGGGTTTTGAGGCAGGTATTGCAGTTGGTCGGATGACGCTTTCTCTGTGGGAGCGGCCTTGCCGGGCGCTCCCACAAGGGTTGACCTGCTGCCTTGTTGTCAGGCGCCGGGGGTGAAGTGCTTCTGCGCCGTCCCGCGGGCGATCAGCCGCGACAGGTAATCGAGCTTCTGGGCGTCCTGGTCGACAAACTTGAAGGTCAACTGTAGCCAGTCGCTGTCGGGCTTGGGCTCCAGGGCTGCGACGGCATGCAGATAGCCGTTCAAACGCGCAACTTCAGCGTTCTCGCCCTGCTCCAGGTCCAGCACGGCGCCCTCCAGCACCTGCGGCAGCGCTTCGCTGCGGCGTACCACCAGCAGCGCTTCTTTCAGGCTCAGCGCCTTGATCACGCACGGTTGCATGCCGCTGGCCAGGCGCAACTGGCCTTGGCCACGCCCCGTCGGAGCAGGGGCCGACGGCGTAGGTACATTGACCAATGGCTTGGCAGCGCCTGGCGCTGGCGCGGGGGCCGTCACCTTGGCCGCCTGTGGCTTGCCACCTGTCAGGGCACTCAGCGAATCGTTGGCGAATGCCGAGTTAGCCCGCGCCGGGCCGATGGCCATCAGGCTGTCGAGCTTGCCGATCTTGGTCAGCGCCTTTTTCACTTTGGTCAGCAGTTGCTCGTTGGTGAACGGCTTGCCGACAAAGTCGGACACGCCCGCCTGGATCGCCTGAATGACGTTTTCCTTGTCGCCACGGCTGGTCACCATGATGAACTGCAGGTTCTTCAGCGCAGGCTGCTGACGGCACCAGGTGAGCAATTCCAGGCCGGACATTTCCGGCATTTCCCAGTCGCACAGGACCAGGTCGAAGGCTTCCTTGTCCAGCATGGCCATGGCCTTGCGACCATTGACGGCGTCGTCGATGGCCATGCCCGGGAAGGCGTTGCGCAGGCACTTGCGGACCAGGTCACGGATAAACGGGGCGTCATCCACGACCAGCACATTCACTTTACTCATCAATACTCCTTCTGAATCCCGACTAGCCTACTGCCAAATAATGGCTATTTGCTACAACCTGGTCACGCCGGGACTTCTTCACATCGTTCGCGGGTGCCTGCCGGCTCCTCGACCGCAAACGAAAACGCCCGGCCGAGGCCGGGCGTCGAAGCTCGGGAGCAACCTTACTTATCGTCAGATTCGCCCGGAACATTAGCCTTTTCGGCGTCGGCGACAGCGGTACCCTGCACTTCTGCGGTCATGCGCTTGAGGCCCATGTGGCGCACGTCGGTGCCGCGCACCAGGTAGATCACCAGCTCGGAAATGTTGCGCGCGTGGTCACCGATACGTTCCAGCGAACGCAGCGCCCAGATCACGCTCAGAACCCGCGAGATGGAGCGCGGGTCTTCCATCATGTAGGTCACCAGCTCGCGCAGGGCGGTCTTGTACTCGCGGTCGATAGTCTTGTCGTACTGGGCCACCGACAACGCCAGGTCGGCATCGAAGCGGGCAAAGGCGTCCAGCGCATCGCGGACCATGTTGCGCACCTGGTCGCCAATATGGCGCACCTCGACGTAGCCGCGTGGCGACTCGCCTTCTTCGCACAGCTGGATGGCGCGGCGGGCGATCTTGGTCGCCTCGTCACCGATGCGTTCAAGGTCGATCACCGACTTGGAAATGCTGATGATCAGGCGCAGGTCAGAGGCCGCCGGCTGGCGACGGGCGAGGATGCGCACGCATTCCTCGTCGATGTTGCGCTCCATCTGGTTGATCTGCTCGTCGACTTCGCGCACTTGCTGGGCCAGGCCCGAGTCGGCCTCGATCAGCGCAGTAACGGCGTCATTGACTTGTTTTTCCACCAGGCCACCCATGGCCAGCAGATGGCTGCGCACTTCTTCGAGCTCGGCGTTGAACTGCTGGGAAATATGGTGCGTAAGGCTTTCTTTGTTGATCATCGTTCGCTCCGCGAAGAGGCTGCAAGCTTCATGTAGTTCGTGTCATTCCCTGTGGGAGCGGGCCGCGTGGCTGCTAGCCGTAGCGACCGGTGATGTAGTCTTCGGTCTGTTTCTTCGCCGGGTTGGTGAACAGGGTATCGGTGTCCCCGAATTCGACCAGTTTGCCCATGTACATGAACGCGGTGTAGTCCGAAACCCGGGCCGCCTGCTGCATGTTGTGGGTCACGATGACGATGGTGTACTTGGATTTCAATTCGTAGATCAGTTCTTCAACCTTCAGGGTCGAGATCGGGTCCAGTGCCGAGCAAGGTTCGTCGAGCAACAGCACTTCCGGTTCCACGGCAATGGTGCGGGCGATGACCAGACGCTGCTGCTGGCCACCGGACAGGCCCAGCGCCGACTCGTGCAGGCGGTCCTTGACCTCGTCCCACAGGGCCGCGCCTTTCAGCGCCCACTCGACAGCTTCGTCCAGCACACGCTTCTTGTTGATGCCCTGGATACGCAGGCCGTAGACCACGTTCTCGTAGATGGTCTTGGGGAACGGGTTGGGCTTCTGGAACACCATGCCCACACGACGGCGCAGCTCGGCCACGTCTTCGCCCTTGCGGTAGATGTTGTTGCCGTACAGGTTGATGGCGCCTTCCACGCGGCAGCCGTCAACCAGGTCGTTCATGCGGTTGAAGGTGCGCAGCAGGGTCGACTTGCCGCAGCCGGACGGGCCGATGAAGGCGGTCACGCGCTGCTTGGGAATGTTCATGCTGACATCGAACAGCGCCTGCTTGTCGCCATAGAACAGGCTCAGGCCCGGCACTTCGATGGCCACGGTTTCTTCGGCCAGTTGCAGGCCCTGCTTGTTGCGGCCCAGGGCAGACATGTCGATGCCGTGGGTATGAGAATCTTGCTGCATGGTCTCACTCCGTTTGTAGCTGCGAGCTTGAAGCTGCAAGCTGCAAGTTAGGGCAAAGCGGCAATCTGCTTGGAGCTTGCCGCTTGTGACTTAAAGCTCTGATCAGCTGTCCAGCGCCTTGTACTTCTCGCGCAGGTGGTTGCGGATCCACACGGCCGAGAGGTTGAGGGAGGCGATCACCAGTACCAGCAGCAGTGCCGTGGCGTACACCAGCGGCCGTGCGGCCTCGACGTTCGGGCTCTGGAAGCCGACGTCATAGATGTGGAAGCCCAGGTGCATGATCTTCTGGTCCAGGTGCAGGTACGGGTAGTTGCCGTCCACTGGCAGCGAAGGCGCCAGCTTCACCACACCCACCAGCATCAGCGGGGCCACTTCACCGGCGGCGCGGGCCACGGCGAGGATCATGCCGGTCATCATGGCCGGGCTGGCCATTGGCAAGACAATCTTCCACAGCGTCTCGGCCTTGGTCGCGCCCAGGGCCAGCGACCCCTCGCGTACGGTACGCGGAATACGCGCCAGGCCTTCTTCGGTGGCCACGATCACCACCGGTACGGCCAGCAGTGCCAGGGTCAATGATGCCCACAGCAGGCCCGGGGTACCCAGGGTAGGCGCCGGCAGTGCTTCAGGGAAGAACAGGCGGTCGATAGAACCACCCAGCACGTAGACGAAGAAGCCCAGGCCGAACACGCCGTAGACGATCGCCGGCACGCCAGCCAGGTTGTTCACCGCAATGCGGATCAGGCGGGTCACCGGGCCTTGCCGTGCGTATTCGCGCAGGTAGACGGCAGCCAGCACACCGAACGGGGTGACGATCACGGCCATGATCAGGGTCATCATCACGGTACCGAAAATGGCCGGGAAGATACCGCCTTCAGTGTTGGCTTCACGCGGGTCATCGCTGAGGAATTCCCACACCTTGGCAAAGTAGGTACCCAGCTTGGTGAAGCCGGACATGCCGTTCGGCTGGATGGCGTGCACCACCTTGCTCAGGTTGATTTCCACTTCGCGGCCGTTGCCATCGCGTGCCACCAGGCTGTCGCGGGCGAAGGCCTGGTGCAGGCCGCTCAAGCGGTCTTCGATGGCCTTGTAGCGGCTGTTCAGCTCGGCGCGGTCGGCGTCCATGTCGGCCTGGGCGGCGGCGTCCAGCTTGCCGTCCAGCTCCAGCTTGCGGGCCTGCAGGCGCAGGCGCTCAAGGCCATGGTTGATGGCACCGATGTCCTTCTTCTCCAGCTGCTGCAGCTCACCGTTGAGCTGGCTGGCGCGCTTGAGGCGAGCCTGCAGTTCGTTCCAGGCAGCAGGGCCTTCGGCAACCACGCGGCCTTCTTCCTTGACGCTGACCAGGTAGCCATAGAAGTTGCCCCACTCGCGGCGCTCCAGGGCGATGAGGTCGGCCGGGCGCTGTTCATCGACCAGCCAGTCGCCGACCACCCAGGTGAAATCGCTGCCGTTGAGGTCGCGGTTACCCACCTTGATCAGCTCGCGGGTCATGAACTCCGGGCCCTGCTCCGGTACCGGCAGGCCGGCCCCCTTCAGGCGGGCACGGGGTACCTCTTCCTTTTGCACCACTTCGCCGATGACGATGTGGTCAGCCTGGCCCGGTACCTTGTAGGTGGCCTGGACAAGATCGGCCGGCCAGAAGTGGCCCAGGCCGCGCACGGCAATCACCGCCAGCAGGCCAACGGTCATGATCACCGCCATGGCCACGGCGCCGCCGCTCATCCAGACGCCTGGGGCGCCGCTCTTGAACCAGCCTTTGAGGGAATCCTTTTTCACGGATCGCTACCTTTCTATCAAAGCGACGAGTATTTCTTGCGCAGACGCTGGCGAATCAGCTCGGCCAAGGTGTTCATGACGAACGTGAACATCAACAGCACCAGCGCGGCCAGGAACAGCACGCGGTAGTGGCTGCCACCGACTTCCGATTCCGGCATTTCCACGGCCACGTTGGCGGCCAGGGTGCGCATGCCCTCGAACAGGTTCATCTCCATCACCGGGGTGTTGCCGGTGGCCATCAGCACGATCATGGTCTCGCCCACCGCACGGCCCATGCCGATCATCAGCGCCGAGAAGATACCCGGGCTGGCGGTGAGGATGACCACGCGGGTCAGGGTCTGCCAAGGCGTCGCACCCAGCGCCAGCGAGCCCAGGGTCAGGCTGCGCGGCACGCTGAACACGGCGTCTTCGGCAATGGAATAGATGTTCGGGATGACCGCAAAGCCCATGGCGATACCCACGACCAGGGCGTTGCGCTGGTCGTAGGTGATGCCCAGGTCGTTGGTGATCCACAGGCGCATGTCACCGCCGAAGAACCAGTTTTCCAGGTGCGGGCTCATGGTCAGGGCGAACCAGCCGGTGAACAGGATGACCGGTATCAGGATCGCGGCTTCCCAACCATCGGGCACACGCAGGCGGATCGACTCCGGCAGGCGGCTCCAGGTGAAGCCGGCCAGCAGGATGCCGAGCGGCATCAGCAGGAACAGGCTGAATACGCCTGGCAGGTGGCCTTCGAGGTAAGGGGCCAGGAACAGGCCGGCGAAGAAGCCGAGGATCACCGTCGGCATCGCTTCCATCAACTCGATCACCGGCTTGACCTTGCGGCGCATGCCCGGGGCCATGAAGTAGGCGGTGTAGATGGCGGCGGCAATGGCCAGCGGGGCGGCCAGGATCATCGCGTAGAACGCGGCTTTCAGCGTACCGAAGGTCAGCGGCGAAAGGCTCAGCTTGGGTTCGAAGTCGGTATTGGAAGCGGTCGATTGCCAGACGTATTTCGGTTCGTCGTAGTTCTCGTACCACACCTTGCCCCACAGCGCGCTGAAGGAAACTTCAGGGTGCGGGTTGCGCAGGCTCAGCGGCAGCAGCTTGCCGCCTTCTTCAATAATGATGCGGTTGGCACGCGGCGATAGGGCCAGAATACCAGGGCCTTCGGCAGCCGGCTCGACCAACAGGGTGCGGTGCGCGGTGCTGTGGAACACGCCCAGCTTGCCGTCGGCGTTCAGGGCGATGAAGCCCTTGCGGCGCTCTTCGGCGTCAATCTGCACAACCGGGGCCTTGCCCATCTGGAAGGTGCGGATCTGCTTGAAGCGCGATTCGCCGTCCGGGTCTCGTGCCATGAACCATTGGGCCAGGCCACCTTTGGAGTCACCGATGATCAGCGATATGCCGCCGACCAACTGGGCGCTGGCGGTAATTTCGGTGTCCGCGCTTTCGGCCAGCTTGTAGCGGCCGTTAAGGCTCTTGTCACGCAGGCTGAACACGTCGGCGGTGGCGCGGCCGTTGATCACGTAGAGCCACTGCTGACGCGGGTCGATGAAGATGTTCTTCACTGCTTCGGTCATCTGCGGCAGCACGATACGGTTCTGCTCGGTGGTGACCTCTTCGGTCATCATGTTTTCGGTGCGGGTCAGCTGCACCACCTGCAGGTGCGCGCCGGTGGACCCGGCCAATACCAGGGTATCGCCATTGACGTTGACGTTTACGTGCTCCAGCGCACGGCCCTGTTCGTCGAGCACGAACGGCTGCTCGCCGTAGGGGTAGTCGATGCCGGGGGTGATGGTTTTCTTGTTGTCCGGGTAGGTGATCTTGTAGGTGTGGTGGAACACCAGCGCCTGACCATTGGACAAGCCCAGCACCACCAGCGGGCTGCCCGGCTGGTCGCTACTGATCGAGGTTACCTGGGTGTCTGCCGGCACTGGCAGGTCGACCCTCTTGAGCTCGTTACCGGTCTTGGTATCGAAGAACAGTGCCTGGCCTTTGTCCGAAACTCGCATCCCCACCAGGTTCTGTTCTTCAAGCGCGATCATCAGCGGCTTGCCGGCATCCTGCTGCAGCCAGGTCGGCTCCAGGGCCTTCTTGCTGGTCAGCTCGGCACCTTGGAACAGTGGCAACACCACATAGGCCAGGTAGAAGAAGATCAAGGTGATTGCCGCCAATACGGCAAGCCCGCCCACCAGCACGTACCAGCGGGTCAGGCGGTCCTTCAGCGCGCGGATGCGGCGCTTGCGTTGCAACTCGGGCGTATTGAAATCAATGCGCACGGGCTGGGAGTTTTGGGTCATGTTGGAATTGGCCAGATCATTCATGCGCACACCCTAGCGGTCCCGTGTGACAAAAACATTACAAAGTGGTGACGCACGAAAGCCCGCCGCACAGGGGACCTGGCTTCGGACTGGAAATTCGTGGAAGAGGCCGGGCGTCAGCACCGGCCCCTTCTTCAGTTACTTACTTCTTTGCGACGTTACCAGCGTGCGACAGGCCCAGGTCAGCCAGGGTCTTGTCGACGACCTTAGACGGCAGCGGGATGTAGCCATCCTTCACCACGACCTGCTGGCCCGCTTGCGACAGCACCAGCTTGACGAACTCGGCTTCCAGCGGGGCCAGAGGCTTGTTCGGGGCCTTGTTGACGTAGACGTACAGGAAGCGCGACAGCGGGTACTTGCCGTTCAGGGCGTTTTCTTCGTTGTCCTCGATGTACTCGGTGCTGCCTTTCTTGGCCAGCGGAACAGTCTTCACGCTGGCGGTCTTGTAGCCGATACCCGAGTAGCCGATGCCGTTCAGCGAGCTGCTGATCGACTGCACGACCGAAGCCGAGCCAGGCTGTTCGTTCACGTTAGGCTTGAAGTCGCCTTTGCACAGGGCTTCTTCCTTGAAGTAGCCGTAGGTGCCCGACACCGAGTTACGGCCGAACAGCTGCACTGGCTTGTTGGCCAGGTCGCCGGTCACACCCAGGTCGCCCCAGGTTTTCACGTCTGCTTTGCCACCGCACAGGCGGGTGGAGGAGAAGACCGCGTCGACCTGCTCCATGGTCAGGCCTTTGATCGGGTTGTCCTTGTGCACGAACACGGCCAGGGCGTCGACGGCGACCGGGATGGCGGTCGGCTTGTAGCCGTACTTCTGCTCGAAGGCCTGCAGCTCGACGTCCTTCATCTTGCGGCTCATCGGGCCGAGGTTCGCGGTGCCTTCGGTCAGCGCGGGTGGCGCAGTGGAAGAGCCGGCAGCCTGGATCTGGATGTTTACGTTCGGATATTCCTTCTTGTAGGCCTCGGCCCACAGAGTCATCAGGTTCGCGAGGGTATCGGAACCGACGCTGGAGAGGTTGCCCGAAACACCGGTGGTTTTGGTGTAGGTCGGGATTGCAGGATCGACAGCGGCTACCGCGTTGGCGGTTGCAACGCCAGCGGCGGCAAAGGTGAGGGCCGCCATCAAACGCTTCAGTTTCATGCCTTGCTCCTAGCAGGAATATTGGGGTGTTGGATGGAACGGGCCCAAGTATCGGCAGGCCGCATGAACACGATATGACTTCATTATGACAATTGGATGAAAGGCCATCACTGATAGCAGGTCTGGCCTCTTCGCGGGCACGCCCGCTCCCACAGGGGTTATGCTGAGCCCTGTGGGAGCGGGCGTGCCCGCGAAGAGGCCAGCAGCCCCGAGACAGATCAGCGCTTGTTGGCGAGCAGGTACAGGCCCACGGCCAGACCAACGGCGCACAGCCCTGCCACATAGTAGGCAGGCGCCATCGGGCTTATTTTCAGCAGCGCGGTCACCACCATCGGCGTCAAACCGCCGAAGATCGCGTAGGCCACGTTGTACGAGAACGACAGCCCGCTGAAGCGCACCGCGGCCGGGAATGCCTTGACCATTACATAAGGCACCGCGCCGATCACACCCACGCACAGGCCGGTCAGCGCGTACAGCGGGAACAGCAGCTCGGGCCGGGTCGGCAGGCTGTGGTAGAAGGTCCAGGAGCTGGCCAGCAGCAACAGGCTGCCGATCACGAACACCCGCCCCGCGCCAAAGCGGTCGGCCAGGCTGCCGGCGCCGATGCAGCCGAAGCTGAGCAGCACGATGGCCATGCTGTTGGCCTTGAGCGAGTCGATCGGGCTGATGTGGTAGAAGCTCTGCAGCAGCGCAGGAGTCATCAGGATAACCACCACGATGCCGGCCGACAGCAACCAGGTCAGCAGCATCGACAGGATGATCGGGCCACGGTGGTCGCGCAGCACGGCGCGCAACGGCAGCTCCTCGGCCAGCGCCTTGCGTTGCTGCATCTCGGCGAACACCGGGGTTTCGTGCAGCCAGCGGCGCAGGTACACCGAGAACAGGCCGAACACACCGCCGAGCAGGAACGGAATACGCCAGGCGTAATCGGCCACTTCTTCAGCGCTGTACACGCTGTTGATCAGGGTTGCCACCAGCGAGCCCAGCAGAATGCCCGCCGTCAGGCCTGCGGTGAGGGTGCCGCAGGCATAGCCGGTGTTGCGCGCCGGTACGTGCTCGGAGACGAACACCCAGGCGCCCGGCACCTCGCCACCAATCGCAGCGCCCTGGATCACCCGCATCAGCAGCAGCAGGATCGGCGCCCACATGCCGATTTGTGCATAGGTTGGCAGCAGGCCCATGATCAGGGTCGGCAGGGCCATCATGAAGATGCTCAGGGTGAACATCTTCTTGCGCCCGAGCAGGTCACCGAAGTGGGCCATGATGATGCCGCCCAGCGGCCGCGCCAGGTAGCCGGCGGCGAAGATGCCGAACGTTTGCATCAGGCGCAGCCACTCGGGCATGTCGGCCGGGAAGAACAGCTTGCCGACCACCGTGGCGAAGAACACGAAGATGATGAAGTCGTAGAACTCCAGTGCGCCACCCAGGGCGGACAGTGAGAGTGTCTTGTAATCACTGCGGGTCAGCGGCCGCGGGGGCTGCTCGATACTGCTCGGCACGGAAGTCATCGCTCGTTGTTCTCTTGTAGGGCATGCAGGCCGCTTGGCACGCGGCTTCTGGATTGGGAGACAGGCGAAGATAGCAAATTGCCGAGGCGCGCCGAAAGCGATACAAAATCCATACAGATATTCATGAATGCGCGGTCGTCGCTGGCGGTTATGCTCTATATACTGGCGATTCGTAGGAAAAGGTTGCTGCCAGCGTGGGATGTTGTGCGAAAACGCCGGTCTTTATGTCAGACGGTTTCGCAGAGTTTCCCTACGGCCGTCCAGTGAAACGAAATCGGCGTAGTATGTTTCAAGCTGAATCGTTTACCCGGCCTTTGCGCCACATCAACGGAAAGCGTCACGGGTCAGAGGCCCCATCGCATGATTGAGCTCGAACAAGAAGATCCAATCCCGCAAGGCGACCTGGCCTTGCAGATCACCGCACTCCCGCGCGAGACCAACGGATTTGGCGACATCTTCGGCGGCTGGCTGGTTGCCCAGATGGACCTGGCCGGCACCGCCATGGCCAGCCGCGTCGCCGGTGGCCGCGTGGCGACCGTGGCCATCGAACGCATGGCGTTCCTGGTACCCGTCGCGGTGGGCGCACAGCTGTCGTTCTATACCCAGACCCTGGAAATCGGCCGCAGCTCGATCCAGATGATGGTCGAAGTGTGGAGCGACGACCCGTTGTCCAGTGAATGGCGCAAGGTTACCGAAGCAGCATTCGTCTTCGTTGCCATCGACGGCAGTGGCCGCACCCGTTCCGTGCCTCGTCGCTGAGCCACGCGGGCGGTAAACTCATTGCATGTGCCCGGGTCCAAGGCCCACTGGCAATCAATGAGACTAACGCAATGGCTACCTACCAGGTCGTAACCGAGCAACATGGCGAACTCAACTGCTGGCGTATCAGCAGCGACCGCGCCGAACTCCTGATCGCCCAGCAGGGCGCGCAGATCCTCAGCTACCAGCGGGTCGGCGAGCCGCCGCTGCTGTGGCTGAGCGACCAAGCCATCTTCCGCCAGGGCAAGTCGGTCCGCGCCGGTGTGCCGGTGTGCTGGCCGTGGTTCGGCAACCTGCAGCGCAACCCCCAAGCCGTTCAGGCCATGTACCACGGCGAACAGGCGCCTGCTCACGGGCTGGCGCGCTCGCGTGACTGGCAGCTGCTAGGTATCGAGGAAGCGGGCACCGGCCTGCGCATCGAATTCCAGTTGCCTGAAGCGCGGGGCGATCTACCCGGCTGGCCTCATGATGTCGAACTGAAGCTGGTGGTGGAGCTGGACGAGGCGTTGAAGCTGAACCTGACCAGCCGCAACATGGGCAACTCCCCCGTTACCATCAGCCAGGCCCTGCACAGCTACTTCGCGGTCAGCGATGTGCGCCAGGCGCGGGTCGAAGGCGTCGAAGGCCTGGGCTATATCGAAACGCTGGCGGACTGGGAACAGCGTCAGCAGCAGGGGGCACTGGCGTTTGCGGGGGAGACTGACCGGATCTACCTCGACACCCCTTCGCAATTGAGCATTGTCGACCCGCACTGGAACCGGCGGATAAACCTGACCAGCAGCGGCTCGCGGTCGGCGGTGATCTGGAACCCATGGACTGATCGGGCGCGGGAGCTGGCGGACATGGCTGACGACGGCTGGCAGCGGATGCTGTGCATCGAGACGGCGAATGTGTGGAATGACCTGGTGGAATTGAAGCCTGGGGCGAGTCATTCGCTGGGTGTACAGATCGGTTGTGAAATGATCTGAGGCCTGAAATGTTTTTGCCGGCCTCTTCGCGGGCTTGCCCGCGAAGAGGCCGGGCCAGGTGTCAGAGGTCTGCGTCTTCCACCACCCTCACCTTCCCCGCATCCAGCGCATAGGCCGCATCGGCCAGGTCATTGCTGACCTTTTCCACCTTCAGCTTGCCGCTGACCCACAGCGGTGTGTAGATATCATCGATCTTCAACCCTTTCGGGTAGCGCACCAGCACCAGCTGGTTGGGCGGCGGAGGCGGCACATGGATGCACGCGCCTGGGTAAGGCACCAGGAAGAACAGCGTGCTGTTGCCCTTGGCGTCGCTTTCCAGTGGCACCGGGTAGCCGCCCAGGCGAATGTCCTTGCCGTTCATGGCCGCCACGGTCTTGGTCGAATACATCACCGCTGGCAGGCCCTTGCTCTGCTTTAGCCCGCCCTTGTCGGTAAAGGTGCCCATGGCTTCCGGCGAGTTGTGGTCGATTTCGGGCATTTGCTCGAGCGCCTTCTGGTCCGACTTGGGCATCAGCTCCAGCCAGTCGGTTTCAGGCAATTCGGCATGGGCCAGGGTACTGGCCAACAATAGGGGGACGAGGAAAAAGGCTCGCATGGCAATGCTCGGCAACTCGAATGAATTGCCGGGCATTCTAACCAGTATTCAGCGTTTCTTGATGAATCCGTAGATCACCAGAAGGACCACGGCGCCGACCAGCGCGCCAAGGAAGCCCGCCGCCTGCCCGGCCTGGTAGATGCCCAGGGCCTGGCCGCCATAAGTAGCCAACAAGGAGCCGGCGATACCCAGCAGGATGGTCATGATCCAGCCCATGCTGTCGTCGCCCGGCTTGATGAAGCGGGCCAGCAGGCCGACGATGAGGCCGATGAAGATGGTTCCAATGATGCCCATGGCAATCCCTCTGCAGTGAATATGGAACAAGCCAAAGCCTAGACGGGCTTTGGCTTGTTGCCATGTTCAGAGGGCAAGCCGCTTGCAGAAGTTCGATTTACAGCCCGATCAGTTGCTGATCAGAGCCTCTACTTCGGCAATCTTGCGCTCGAGGGTGGCCATGTCATGGCAGCGCAGGGTGGCGTGGCCAACCTTGCGACCGACCTTGAAGGCCTTGCCGTAGTGGTGCAGGTGGCAGTCGCCGATGGCGACAACCTTGTCCACGGCCGGCACTTCACCGATGAAGTTGAGCATCGCGCTCTCGCCCACCTTGGCGGTCGAGCCCAGCGGCAGGCCGGCAACGGCGCGCAGGTGGTTCTCGAACTGGCTGCACTCGGCGCCTTCAATGGTCCAGTGCCCGGAATTGTGCACGCGCGGGGCGATTTCGTTGGCCTTCAGGCCACCGTCAACCTCGAAGAACTCGAAGGCCATGACGCCGACGTAGTCCAGCTTCTGCAGCACACGGCCCACGTAGTCTTCGGCCAGGGCCTGCAGCGGGTGCGCCTGGCTGGCTACCGACAGGCGCAGGATGCCGCTTTCGTGGGTGTTGTGCACCAGCGGGTAAAAGCGGGTTTCGCCATCACGGGCACGCACGGCCACCAGCGACACTTCGCCGGTAAACGGTACGAAGCCTTCCAGCAGGCACGGCACGCTGCCCAGCTCGGCGAAGGTGCCTACCACGTCTTCTGGCGTGCGCAGCACCTTCTGGCCCTTGCCGTCGTAACCCAGGGTGCGGGTTTTCAGCACGGCCGGCAGGCCGATGCTGGCTACCGCAGCGTCCAGGTCTGCCTGGGAGAGGATGTCGGCGAAGGCCGGGGTCGGGATACCCAGGTCGCGGAACATGCTCTTTTCAAACAGACGGTCGCGGGCGATGCGCAGCGCTTCGGCGCTGGGGTACACCGGCACGAACTGCGAGAGGAAGGCCACGGTCTCGGCCGGGACGCTTTCGAACTCGAAGGTGACCAGGTCGACTTCGTCGGCCAGCTGGCGCAGGTGGTCCTGGTCGCCGTAGTCGGCCCGCAGGTGTTCGCCCAACGGCGCGGCACAAGCATCCGGTGCCGGGTCGAGGAAAGCGAAGTTCATGCCCAGCGGGGTGCCCGCCAGGGCCAGCATGCGGCCCAGCTGGCCGCCACCGATTACACCGATCTTCATGGGTTGAGCCTCAAGCCTGGCGCGGGTCTGGGTTGTCCAGCACAGTGTCGGTCTGTTCCGTGCGGAACTGCTTGAGCGCCGCGTGGTACTGCGGGTACTTGGCGCCCAGGATGCTGGCCGACAGCAGCGCAGCGTTGATCGCACCGGCACGGCCGATGGCCAGCGTGGCAACCGGCACGCCGGCTGGCATCTGCACGATCGACAGCAGCGAATCGACACCCGACAGCATCGACGACTGCACCGGCACGCCCAGCACCGGCAGGTGTGTCTTGGCGGCGCACATGCCTGGCAGGTGGGCTGCGCCACCGGCACCGGCGATGATCACCTCGATGCCGCGGCCTTCGGCCTCCTCGGCATACTGGAACAGCAGATCCGGGGTGCGGTGGGCAGAAACCACCTTCACTTCGTAGGGAATGCCGAGTTTTTCCAGCATATCGGCGGTGTGGCTAAGGGTGGACCAATCGGACTTGGAGCCCATGATCACGCCAACCAGTGCACTCATCGTCGAGCCTCTTCGCTTGTGCGCCCGCGGGCGCGTCAAAAAACAACAAGCCACGCGGGACGACCGGCGTGGCTTGTTTGCTGATCTGGACCGGACGCATCCGGTCGAAAGGCCGCGCAGTATACCGTAAGGTGGTGCGTTTAAGGCACCCCGGCGACCAACTGTCGGGCCTTATTTTTCGGGGCTTTGGCTGACTTTTGGGTCAACCGTCGCCGTACCCTCGAGCTTGCGCCACAACAGCCTGACGTTGGCCTTGCGCACCAGGGCGCAGCGGTACAGGCGAATTTCCAGTGGCACGTGCCACTGGCTGCCGCCGCAGACGGCCAGCTCGCCCCGTTCCAGCTCGCCACGCATCGACAGGCGCGGTACCCAGGCAATACCCATGCCCTCAAGCGCCATGCTCTTGAGGCTGTCGGCCATGGCGGTTTCATAGACCGTGGTATAGCGCAGGTTGCGCTGACGCAGCAGCAAATTGACCGACCGGCCCAGGAAGGCGCCAGCGGTATAGGCCAACAACGGCACGCTGCCCTCACCTTCCAGGTCGAACAACGGCTTGCCCTCGCCATCCACGGCGCACACCGGCAACATTTCGGTGTTGCCCATGTGCAACGACGGGAAGATCTCGGCATCCATCTGCAGGGCCGCGTCCGGGTCATAGAAGGCCAGCATCAGGTCGCAGCCACCTTCACGTAATGCATGCACGGCATCTCCGACGTTAGTCGCAACCAGGCGGGTGGCGATGTTCAAACCGTCGTTGCGCAACTGGGCCACCCACCGGGGGAAAAAGCCCGACGCCAGGGAGTGTGCCGCAGCCACCTGCACCACCTCGCCCTGCCCGCCCTCAAGATGATGCAAATGGCGGAGAATTTCGCTTAACTGGTCGACAACAGTGCGCGCCGTGACGAGAAAAAGCTGGCCGGCCTCTGTCAGTTCGATGGGCGTGCGGGAACGATTCACCAGTTGCAGCCCCAACGCCGCTTCGAGGCTGCGAATACGCCGGCTGAAGGCCGGTTGGGTGACGAAACGCCGCTCTGCGGCCTGGGAAAAACTGCGGGTAGAAGCCAGCGCACTGAAATCTTCCAGCCATTTGCTTTCAAGGTTCACGAAGCACATCTCCCGGCGTGCACCAAAATGGAACACGCTCGAATGTCAATTGGCGTCACATGAAACACTATGCCGTTTGTGCATAGGTTAGCGTGCAACAGCATTGGCCGCAAAATCACCTTCAGGCCTAGGATTGGCGCCATTCCGGCATGTGCCGGGTCAATATCGAGATGATATACATCATGTCCTCCGCTGCATCGTTCCGCGTCGAAAAAGATCTGTTGGGTACCCTTGAAGTTCCTGCTGATGCCTACTACGGCATCCAGACCCTGCGCGCTGCCAACAACTTCCACCTCTCCGGCGTTCCGCTGTCGCACTACCCGAAACTGGTAGTCGGCCTGGCGATGGTCAAGCAGGCAGCTGCTGACGCCAACCGTGAGCTGGGGCACTTGAGCGATGCCAAGCACGCCGCGATCAGCGCAGCCTGCGCACGACTGATCAAGGGCGACTACCACGAGCAGTTCGTGGTGGACATGATTCAAGGCGGTGCTGGTACTTCTACCAACATGAACGCCAACGAAGTCATCGCCAACATCGCGCTGGAGGCCATGGGCCACCAGAAGGGTGAGTACCAGTACCTGCACCCGAACAACGATGTGAACATGGCGCAGTCGACCAACGACGCCTACCCGACCGCTATCCGCCTGGGCCTGCTGCTGGGTCACGATGCCCTGCTGGCCAGCCTCGACAGCCTGATCCAGGCCTTCGCTGCCAAAGGTAAAGAGTTCGACCACGTACTGAAGATGGGCCGTACCCAGCTGCAGGACGCCGTGCCGATGACCCTGGGCCAGGAATTCCGCGCCTTCGCCACCACCATGACCGAAGACCTCAACCGTCTGCGTTCGCTGGCGCCTGAGCTGCTGACCGAAATCAACCTGGGTGGTACTGCCATCGGTACCGGCATCAACGCC
Source organism: Pseudomonas putida NBRC 14164 (assembly GCF_000412675.1). Classification (NCBI taxonomy): domain Bacteria; kingdom Pseudomonadati; phylum Pseudomonadota; class Gammaproteobacteria; order Pseudomonadales; family Pseudomonadaceae; genus Pseudomonas; species Pseudomonas putida. The sequence continues at coordinate 6,103,343 of NC_021505.1, forward strand.
GACCCGGGCTACCAGATGCTCGCCGTACAGCGCCTGGCAACCATCAGCGGCCAGCCGCTGGTACCGGCTGCCGACCTGATCGAAGCCACCTCCGACATGGGCGCCTTCGTACTGTTCTCCGGCATGCTCAAGCGTACCGCGGTCAAGCTGTCGAAGATCTGCAACGACCTGCGCCTGCTGTCCAGCGGCCCGCGCACCGGTATCAACGAGATCAACCTGCCAGCGCGTCAGCCAGGCAGCTCGATCATGCCAGGCAAGGTCAACCCGGTTATCCCGGAAGCCGTCAACCAAGTCGCCTTCGCCATCATGGGCAACGACCTGGCCCTGACCGTCGCCGCCGAAGGTGGCCAGCTGCAGCTGAACGTGATGGAGCCGCTGATCGCCTACAAGATCTTCGACTCGATCCGCCTGCTGCAACGCGCCATGGACATGCTGCGCGAGCACTGCATCGTCGGCATCACTGCCAACGAACAGCGCTGCCGTGAACTGGTCGAACACTCGATCGGCCTGGTCACCGCCCTGAACCCGTACATCGGCTACGAAAACGCCACCCGTATCGCCCGCGTTGCCCTGGAAACCGGCCGCGGCGTACTGGAACTGGTGCGCGAAGAGAAGCTGCTGGACGAAGAGATGCTCAACGACATCCTGCGTCCGGAAAACATGATCGCTCCACGTCTGGTTCCGCTGAAGGCGTAACCCGGCCGCTGCAAACAGTCTCACCAGGTTAAGGGACTAGACACCTCTCAACCTTTCAAGGCCCGAGCGATTGCTTCGGGCCTTTTTTTTGCCTGAGAGAAGGTGGGGTCGCAAGCGGCACCGGGATATCGGCACACAACTTGCTCCATAATGCGTCCCAGCCCCCCGGGATTACCCAGCATGCTGCACAGTCACCTGACCACCCTCAACGCAGTTTCGCTGATCCTCAACGTCTTCCAGGCAGACGGTTGCGAGGCTTCGGCGCTGCTGGCCGGCAGCGGCATTGGCCCGGCAGACCTGGGGCACGCCGATGCGCGCATCACCACCCAGCAGGAACTGCAGGTGTGCGCCAACGCCGTAGCCCGGCGCGAGGACATCGGCCTGGAACTGGGCCGCCGCATGCACGTGTCGTGCTACGGCATGCTGGGTTACGCCCTGCTCTCCAGTGCCACTTTGGGTGACGCCTTGCGCCTGGCGCTGCAATATCCGGCACTGCTGGGAACAGTCTTCAAGCTGCGGTTGATCGACGATGGCCAGCGGGTCTGGTTCAGCGCCAGCGATTACCACGACAGCCCGGCGCTGAGCGCTTTCAACGCAGAATTCTGCATGGTGTCGCTGAAAGTCATTTGCGACGACCTGCTTGGCCGCACGCTACCATTGCTGGCCGCCCGCTTCGAGCACCCACGGCCCGGCTATCACGCGCGCTATGCCGGTGCATTCCAGTGCCCCGTCGGTTTCGCCGCCGAGGACAATGCCTTTGCCTTCGAGCGGCGCTGGCTGGATACGCCGCTGCCGCTGGCCGACCCGATTACCCACCAAGCCATGAGCGAGCGCTGCCGGCGCCTGAACCTTGAGTTCACCGGCCGTCAGGCCTGGCTGGGGCGGATTCGCCAGCTGCTGGCACAGCAACTGGATGCCGCGCCTGGGCTGGAAGGCCTGGCACGGCAGATGAACTGCTCCTCGCGCACCTTGCGCCGGCATTTGCAGGCGCTGGGCAGCAGTTATCAACAGCTGCTGGACGAGCTCAGGTTCGAGCGCGCCAAGCAGTTGCTGGCCGATGAGCAGATGCCCATCTACCGTATTGCCGAAACGTTGGGGTTCAGCGAGACGGCCAGTTTCCGCCATGCCTTCCAGCGCTGGAGTGGTGTGGCACCCAGCCACTTCCGCGGTTGACCTGTTCCGGCCCTATCGCCGGCAAGCCGGCTCCCACAGGTACTGCGCTGCATTCAAGGCCTGTGCGGTACTAGTGGGAGCTGGCTTGCCGGCGATAGGGCCGGCACAGGCCAATCAACCTTGGCCACATCGATCCCCTTTTGGCCATTTGCGTCGTTCTCCGCTACTGACCCGCCCATGACAATGGACCCACGCCAGTACCCACCGGAGAACAACAATGCTGACGATCTATTCCGATGACCACCGCCTGCACCATGGCCGCTGCGAGCTGATCGACGGCAAGCTGATGCCCTGCTTCGAAATGCCTTCGCGCGCCGACCATGTGCTCGACCAGGTGAAAAAGCGCAACCTCGGCGACGTCCAGGGCCCGACCGACTTCGGCCGTGCGCCGTTGCTGCGCATCCACAGCGCCGACTACCTGAACTTCTTCGAAGGCGCCTGGGCCCGCTGGGCTGCACTGGGCCAGGAAGGCGACCTGCTGCCGTTCACCTGGCCTGCTCGCACCCTGCGCCAGGTAAAACCCACTGGCCTGCACGGTGAGCTGGGCTATTACAGCTTCGATGCCGGTGCGCCGATCACCGCTGGCACCTGGCAAGCGGCCTACAGCGCTGCCCAGGTCGCCCTTACCGCCCAGGCAGCAATCCAGGAAGGCGCCCATTCGGCGTTCGCGCTGTGCCGTCCGCCAGGGCACCACGCCGCAGGTGAAGTGATGGGCGGCTACTGCTACCTGAACAACGCTGCCATCGCCGCTCAGGCGTTCCTCGACCAGGGCAAGCGCCAAGTCGCCATCCTCGACGTCGACTACCACCACGGCAACGGCACCCAGGACATCTTCTACAGCCGCGACGACGTGTTCTTCGCCTCGATCCACGGTGACCCACAGGATGAATTTCCGTTCTTCCTCGGTTATGCCGACGAAACCGGCGAGGGTGCCGGCGAGGGCTGCAACATCAATTACCCATTGCCGGCCGGTAGCGATTGGGCCGCCTGGAACGCCGCCCTGGAAGACGCCTGCCAGCGCATCGCCCGCTATGACGCCGATGTACTGGTCATTTCGCTGGGCGTGGACACCTTCAAGGACGACCCCATCTCCCAGTTCAAGCTCGACAGCCCCGATTACCTGAAAATGGGCAAGCGCATCGCCCAGCTCGGCAAGCCGACCCTGTTCGTGATGGAAGGCGGCTACGCTGTGGAAGAAATCGGTATCAACGCGGTCAATGTGCTGGAAGGCTTCCAGCGCGCCCAGCCAGGAGCCCGGTAATGGTCCGACTCAAGCGTCTGCTCGCCCCGTTCATCGCTGCCACCCTGTTCACCGGTGCCCTGCAAGCCCAGGCCGAGCAGCGCACCTTGCGTGTGTATAACTGGTTCGATTACATCACCCCGCAGACCTTGACCGACTTCCAGAAGGACAGCGGCGTCAAACTGATCTACGACATCTTCGACACCAACGAAGCGCTGGAGGCCAAGCTGCTTACCGGCAACTCCGGCTATGACGTGGTGGTGCCGTCCAACGTGTTCCTCGCCAAGCAGATCGAGGCCGGGGTATTCCAGCCGCTGGACCGCAGCAAGCTGCCGAACTGGCAACACCTGGACCCGGCACTGATGAAGCTGATCGAGGCCAACGACCCGGGCAACAAGTTTGCCGTGCCGTACATGTACGGCACCGTGCTGATCGGCTTCAACCCGGCCAAGGTCAAGGCGGCGCTCGGCGACAATGCGCCGGTAGACAGCTGGGACCTGATCTTCAAGGAAGAGAACATCGCCAAGCTCAAGCAGTGCGGCGTGGCCCTGCTCGACTCGCCTTCGGAAATTCTGCCGCTGGCCCTGCAGTACCTGGGCTTGCCACCGAACAGTGACAAACCGGCCGACTACAAGAAGGCTGAGGCACTGATGCTGAAGATTCGCCCGTACATCACCTACTTCCACTCCTCGAAGTACATGGCAGACATCGCCAATGGCGATATCTGCGTGGCGGTGGGCTACAGCGGCAGCTTCTCACAGGCCGCCAACCGCGCCCGCGAAGCCAAGAACGACGTGGTAGTGGACATGCGCCTGCCCAAGGAAGGCGCGCCGATCTGGTTCGACATGCTGGCAATTCCGAAGAATGCGGCCAACCCGGAAGATGCCCATACGTTCATCAACTACCTGCTGCGGCCAGAGGTGATTGCGCCGATCAGCGACTTTGTCGGGTACCCCAACCCGAACAAGGATGCGACCGACAAGGTGAACCCGGCGATTCGCAACAACCCCAACCTGTACCCGACGGCGGAGGCGATGGCCAAGCTGTATACCCTCAAGCCCCTTGCGCGGGATGCCGAGCGGGCCAGGACCCGGGCCTGGACGCGGATCAAGTCCGGCACCTGAGTCGCCTGCTTCGCGGGCATGCCCGCTCCCACATTGCTCGCATGCCACGCGGACTCTGTGGGAGCGGGCGCGCCCGCGAAGGGCCGCACAGCGGCCCCATTCACCTTCTCCAGGCCTTGCGCAGTTTCATCAGCGCCTCGGCAATCTCCACCTCCGGAACCGCTGCAAAGCCCAGCACCAGCCCTGCCCGCTTATCCACAGGCACCTCGCTGTCCGCCAACCAGAAATTACTCAGCGGCGTAACCTCCACACCCACCGCTTCAGCCTTGGCCACCAGTGCCTGCTCCCGCGCAAAGTTATCCACATCAACCTTCACGTGCAGCCCGGCCGCCACTGCCGGCATGGCGCCCAAACCTGGAATATCCACAGGCCAGCCTGCCTTGAGCACATTGCGTCGGCTCAACGCTGCCTTGCGCATGCGCCGGATATGCCGCTGAAAGTGCCCGCGGGCGATGAACTCAGCCATCACGCATTGGTTGCTGACCTCAGAATGTCGTACCGCAAGCGCCTTGCCCTGGCTGAACGCCTGCGCCAACTGCGGTGGGAGTACCAGATAGCCCAGGCGCAGCGCCGGGAAGGCAATCTTGCCGAAGGTGCCGACGTACAGTACCCGCCCGTGCCGGTCGAGTGCCGCCAACGGAGCCAAAGGCGCGCCGCTGTACCGGTACTCGCCGTCGTAGTCGTCCTCGATGATCCAGCCATCGTTGCGGTCAGCCCAGGCCAGCAGTTCCAGGCGACGCGCCAGGCTCATGGTTACCCCGGTCGGGTATTGGTGAGCAGGCGTCACGTAGGCCAGCCGGCAATCCTCCAACTGACCGAGCCGGCCGCAGTCCATCCCCTCTTCATCCACCGGTACGCCAAGCACTCGGCCACCCGCCAGTGCGAAAGCATGGCCAGCCGCCCGATACCCCGGGTTTTCCACAGCCACACCGTCGCCAGGTTGCAACAGCAACTGTGCACAAAGGCTGATGGCCTGCTGTGCACCACTGGTGATCACAATTTGTTCAGCCATGCAACTCAGCCCACGCGAGCGACGCAAGTAGGCAGCGATCAGTTCGCGCAGCATCGGCTCGCCCGCAGGGTCGCCATAACCCAGTTGTGCGGGGCTGGGATTACGCCAGAAACCCGCCTGCAGCTTGGCCCAGACGTCAAACGGGAACAGGTCGAATGCGGGAATACCGACGCGAAAAGCACGCGGCTGGCCGCTTCTTGGCGGCGGCAAATGGTTGGTTTTCAGCCGCTGAAAAGCCCCGCTGGAACGTCGGTTGCTGGATAAATCCTCAGTGTCTTTTACTGGAAATGTGGATAAGTCTGTTGATAACCCATGGGATAACCCTGTGGATACTTGTGTGGATAGTTTTGGTAGCCGGCTTACATAGGTGCCATCGCCTACCCGGCTTTCGATGTAGCCCTCGGCGTACAACTGGTCATAGGCCCGCACCACGCTGTTGCGTGACAGCAGCAGCATGGTGGCCAACTCGCGGGTGGCCGGCAGCCGGGTACCGCTGCTCAAACGGCCGTCCAGCACTCGCGCGCGCAGCGCCTGGTACAGCTGCTGGCTGAGCCCGCGGCGGCGATCCAAGGCGATTCCGGAAGGGTCGAAAGGCAAGACGAGGGGGTTATCGCGCATGGCATTGGACCTATCAAAACAGGCGGTAATGGCTCTTACCCAGAACCAATAGCCTGCATAGGATGGCACCATTGCACAAGGAAACCGAGCATGTACAACAGCAAACCCCACCAGGAGCACGACCTCGGCCGCCTGCACCAGCACATGCTCGACACCCGCCTGGCCGTGCTGGTCAGCCAAGGGGAGCAAGGCCTGTTGGCCACACACCTGCCGGTACTGCTCGACACGGGCGAAGGCGAGTTTGGCACCGTCTATGCGCACCTGGCACGGGCCAACCGCCAATGGCAGGACCTGGCACAAGGTGGCGAAGCCCTGCTGGTCTTCCCCGGCGCCGATGCCTATGTCAGCCCCGGCTACTACCCAAGCAAAGCCGATAACCCCAAGGTCGTGCCGACCTGGAACTACCTGGCCGTACACGCCTATGGCCCGGCGGAGGTGATCCACGACGCAGCAACGTTACTGACTATCGTCAGCCGCCTGACCGAGCGCCACGAACAAGGCCGCAACGAACCATGGAGCGTCGCCGATGCCCCGGCTGATTACATCGACGGCATGCTCCGCGCCATCGTCGGTATCCGTCTGCCCATCGCCCGCCTGCAAGGTGCGCGCAAGCTCAGCCAGAACCGCTCCGAGCAAGACATCTCCGGCGTGCGTGAAGGCCTGAGCGCCAGCCCTGATCAACTGGACAACCAACTCGCGGCGCACATGCGCCAACTGTGAAGGAATAGCCCATGCCCAGCGTTACCCTGCGCCCCGTCAACGCCCAAGACCATGCCGCCTGGCTCGCCCTGTGGCAGGCCTACCTGCACTTCTATGAAACCGAGTTGGCCGATGAAGTCAGCCTCAGCACCTGGCAGCGCCTGCTCGACCCACGTGAGCCGACCCATTCGGCACTGGCCTGGGTCGATGGCAAGGCGGTGGGGATGGTCAACTTCATCTACCATCGTTCCAACTGGAGCATCGAAAACTCCTGCTACCTTCAGGACCTGTACGTGGACAGCTCGCAACGTGGCCTGGGCATTGGTCGCCAGCTGATCGAGCACGTCTACACCACAGCCAAGGCCGACAACTGCATCAAGGTGCACTGGCTGACCCACGAAACCAATGCCACCGCCATCAGCCTGTATCAGCAGGTTGCCGAGCGCTCGGGCTTCATTCAATTCCGCAAAGGCTTGTAGGCCGAACATGACAGACGTATTGAACTGGAAACCCGCTGCAACGCCCGAGGCCGAGCCTATTGACGGCCGCTTCATCCGCCTGGAAAAGCTCGACACGGCGCGCCATGGCGACGACCTCTGGGAAGTGCTGCAAGGCCCAACCGCCGACCCGGCGCTGTGGGACTACCTGCCCTATGGCCCGTTCGCCGAACGTGCTGCCTTCGACCGTTGGCTGGAGAGCAACGCCGCGGGGCGCGACCCGCTGTTCTACACCGTCATCGACCGCCCCAGCGGCCAGGCCCAGGGCATTCTCAGCCTGATGTCGATCGTGCCCGACCACGGCCGCATCGAAATCGGCCACATAGCCTTCGGCGCCGCCATGCAGCGCACACCCAAGGGCACCGAGGCGGTGTACCTGCTGGGCAAGCTGGGCTTCGAACTGGGCAACCGCCGGCTGGAGTGGAAGTGCAACAACGCCAACGCGCGCTCCAAGCGCGCGGCGCAACGGTTCGGCTTCGTCTACGAAGGGGTGTTCCGCAAGCACCTGGTGGTGAAGGACCACAACCGCGATACGGCGTGGTATTCGATCACCGATGATGAATGGCCAGCAGTGGCTGCGGGGTTCGAACGGTGGTTGAGCGCGGAAAACCAGCAGCCGGGAGGCCAGGTAGAAACGCTTGAGGCATGCCGTAAAAGCTGACAAATGTGGCTGATCAGCTGGCCTCTTCGCGGGTAAACCCGCTCCCACAGGTTCACCACTGACCTCAAGGCTTGTGGAAATCCTGTGGGAGCGGGTTTACCCGCGAAGAGGCCGGCAAATCCAGCACAAAAAAAGGGGAGCATCCGCTCCCCAGAGGTTAACCGCTTGTAGATGAAGGCTTATCTCAGCCTTCGATCTCGATCAGGATCTCACCCGGCGTCACGCGATCGCCCTTGGCCACATGGATGGCCACGACCTTGCCGGCGATGGCCGCCTGCACTTCGGTTTCCATCTTCATGGCCTCGGTGATCAGCACGGCCTGGCCAGCCTTGACCACGTCACCTTCCTTGACCAGTACATCGACGATGTTGCCTGGCATGTTGGTGCTGACGTGGCCTGGGTCTGTGGCTTGCTTGCGCTTGCTGCCCCCGCCGACGAACTCGTTGAGTGGCTCGAACACCACTTCTTCCGGCATGCCGTCGATCGACAGGTAGAAGTGGCGCTTGCCTTCGGCCTTCACGCCAACGCCAGTGATGTCGACACGGTAGGTTTCGCCGTGCACGTCGATGACAAACTCGGTCGGGACGCCTTCACCGCCTGGCGCAGAAACGGCGCCAGCCTCTGGAATTGGCAACAACGCTTCCGGGGTAAGGGTGCCGGCTTCGCGCTCTTCGAGGAACTTGCGGCCAATGTCCGGGAACATGGCGAACGTCAGCACGTCTTCTTCGCAACGGGCCAAGGCACCGATGTCGGCACGCAGCTTGGTCATCTCCGGCTTCAGCAGGTCGGCCGGGCGCACGTCGATCACTTCTTCGCTGCCGATGGCCTGGCGGCGCAGCTGCTCGTTGACCACACCCGGGGCCTTGCCGTAACCGCCTTGCAGGTACAGCTTCACTTCGTTGGTGATGGTCTTGTAGCGCTCGCCGGCCAGCACGTTGAAGAACGCCTGGGTACCGACGATCTGCGAGGTCGGCGTCACCAGCGGCGGGAAGCCGAGGTCTTCACGCACACGCGGGATCTCTGCCAGCACTTCGTTCATGCGGTTGAGCGCGCCCTGCTCTTTCAGCTGGTTGGCCAGGTTGGAAATCATGCCGCCCGGCACCTGGTTGACCTGCACGCGGGTGTCCACGGCCGTGAACTCGCTTTCGAACTGGTGGTACTTCTTGCGCACGGCGTAGAAGTACAAGCCGATTTCCTGCAGCAGCTCCAGGTCCAGGCCGGTGTCGAACTCGCTGCCCTTGAGCGCAGCAACCATCGACTCGGTACCCGGGTGGCTGGTGCCCCAAGCGAAGCTGGAGATTGCGGTGTCGATGTGGTCGGCGCCGTTTTCCACCGCTTTCAGCTGGCACATGGCGGCCAGGCCGGCAGTGTCGTGGGAGTGGATGAACACCGGCAGCGACTGCTCGGCCTTCAGCGCCTTGACCAGTTCACCAGCGGCGAATGGGGTCAGCAGGCCGGCCATGTCCTTGATTGCCACCGAGTCGCAACCCATGGCTTCCATCTGCTTGGCCTGGGCAACAAAGGCATCGATGGTGTGCACAGGGCTGACCGTGTAGGCGATGGTGCCCTGGGCGTGCTTGCCGGCGGCCTTGACCGCTTCGATGGCCACGCGCAGGTTACGCACGTCGTTCATGGCGTCGAAGATGCGGAACACATCGATGCCGTTTACCGCAGCCTTGGCGACAAAGGCCTTGACCACGTCGTCGCTGTAGTGGCGGTAGCCCAGCAGGTTCTGACCGCGCAGCAGCATTTGCAGGCGGGTGTTGGGCAAGGCTGCACGCAGCTTGCGCAGGCGCTCCCATGGGTCTTCCTTGAGGAAGCGCACGCAGGCGTCGAAGGTGGCGCCGCCCCAGACTTCCAGCGACCAGTAGCCGACTTTGTCGAGCTTGTCGCAGATCGGCAGCATGTCTTCGGTACGCATGCGGGTGGCCAGCAGGGACTGGTGGGCGTCGCGCAGGATCGTGTCGGTTACGTGAATTTTCTTGGACATTATAGGTTTCCTCACAGGCCTGCGTGGGCGGCGATGGCGGCGGCGATGGCCAGGGCCAGCTCTTCGGGTTTGCGCTTGATCGAGTAGTTGGTCAGCTCAGGGTGGCTTTCGACGAAGCTGGTATTGAACTGCCCGCTACGGAATTCCGGGTTGCGCAGGATTTCCTGGTAGTACGCGGCGGTGGTCTTCACCCCTTGCACGCGCATGTCATCCAGGGCTCGCAGGCCGCGGTCCATGGCCTCTTCCCAGGTCAACGCCCACACCACCAGTTTCAGGCACATGGAGTCGTAGAACGGCGGAATGGTGTAGCCGGTATAGATCGCTGTATCGGTACGAACACCCGGGCCGCCGGGGGCGTAGTAACGGGTGATCTTGCCGAAGCTGGGCAGGAAGTTGTTCTTCGGGTCTTCCGCGTTGATGCGGAACTGCAACGCGTAGCCGCGGTGCTGGATGTCTTCCTGCTTCACCGACAGCGGCAGGCCCGAGGCGATGCGAATCTGCTCACGGACAATGTCGATACCGGTGATTTCCTCGGTGATGGTGTGCTCCACCTGCACCCGGGTGTTCATTTCCATGAAGTACACCTCGCCATCGGCGAGCAGGAACTCCACGGTGCCGGCGTTCTCGTAGTTCACCGCCTTGGCCGCACGTACCGCCAGGTCGCCGATGTAGGCGCGCTGCTCGGGCGTGAGCTGGGGGCTTGGAGCAATTTCGATGAGCTTCTGGTTACGGCGCTGGATCGAGCAATCGCGCTCGAACAGGTGCACCACGTTGCCGAAGCTGTCACCGAGGATCTGTGCCTCGATATGCTTGGGGTTGACGATGCACTTTTCCAGGAACACTTCGGCCGAACCAAAGGCCTTGGTGGCCTCGGAAATCACCCGTGGGAAGTTCTGTTCCAGCTCTTCGCGGCTGTTGCAACGGCGAATACCGCGGCCGCCGCCACCGGAGGTGGCCTTGAGCATCACCGGGTAACCGATGCGCTCACCTTCGCTCAGGGCTTCATGAATATCGGCAACGTTGCCTTCGGTGCCCGGGGTTACCGGCACACCGGCGGCAATCATGGTGCGGCGCGCTTCGGTCTTGTCGCCCATGCCGCGAATGACGTTTGCGGCGGGGCCGATAAACTTGATCCCGCGCTCGGCGCAGATCTCTGCCAGTTCAGCGTTTTCCGACAGGAAGCCGTAGCCCGGGTGCAGGGCATCACAGCCGGTTTCCACAGCCAGGTTCACCAGCTTGCGCGGGTTCAGGTAACCGGCCAGCGGCTCGGCACCAATGCTGTGGGCTTCGTCGGCGCGCTTGACGTGCAATGCGTGCCGATCGGCGTCGGAATAGATCGCTACCGAGCGTATGCCCATCTCGGCGCAGGCACGCACGATCCGAACTGCGATTTCACCTCGGTTGGCGATCAGGATTTTTTTTATCACTGGAGTCTTCCCAAAGCCGTAGGAACAGTCGAGCCGGTTCTACCGGTCGGCGCGTGGCCAGGCGTTGCTGGCCAGTCGCGTATTCACCCTAGCGCTGTGGTTCGATAAACAAAAATCAATATTTGTTAGAGGCAACATTAGTAAAAGCTTATAGTGCAGTTACAAGGTGTTGCCGAAGGGCGGGTAAAAATGCGTAAGTCATTGATGCGTATGACTTTGCGTCAATTGCAGATCTTCAATGAGGTGTGCGATTTGCGCTCGTACAGCCGTGCGGCGGAGGAGATGTCGCTGACGCAACCCGCCGTTAGTCTACAGATCCGCCAGCTCGAAGAGCTGATCGGCCAGCCGCTGTTCGAGTACGTGGGCAAGAAGCTCTACCTGACCGAAGCGGCCGAAGCCCTGCAACGCGCCAGCCGCGACATCTTCGGGCGCCTCGAGAGCCTGGACATGCAGCTGTCGGACATGCAGGGCTCATTGCAGGGGCAGCTCAAACTGGCGATCGAGTCCAGCGCCAAGTACTTCGTGCCACACCTGTTCGCCGCCTTCAAGCAGCGTCACCCGGAGGTCAACCTGACCCTTACGGTGGTCAATCGCGCCCAGGCCATCCGCCGCCTTTCGGATAACCGCGACGACATCATCATCATGTCGATGGTGCCGCAGGACATGGGCCTGGAATTTCTGCCGTTCCTCAACAACCCGATCATCGCGGTGGCACCGCCCGAGCACCCGCTGTGCAAGCTGGACCAGCTGCGCCTTCAGGACCTGGAGCCTCATACCCTGCTGGTACGCGAACAAGGCTCAGGTACGCGCAAGGCCTGCGAGGAGTATTTCAAGGACAAGCGCGTGCATTTCACCCAGACCCTGGAGGTGGCCTCGGCCGATGCCCAGCGCGAGTGCGTCATCGCCGGCCTGGGGATTGCCCTGCTGACCCGCCATGCGGTCAACCTGGAACTGGCCACCGGTGCGCTGAAGGAGCTACCGGTGGAAGAGCTGCCGCTGTACCGCAGCTGGTGCGTGGTGCAGTCCAAGGCCAAGCGGCAGTCGCCGGTGGCCTTGGCGTTTCTGGCGTTCATCCGCAGCGAACGTGCGCTGATCAGCGCGCTGGTTGAGCGTTTTTCGGGGAAGTTGCCGCTGAAGACTGCCGCACTGTGAGTGCTTGCAACTCGGGATAATCCACCAGGTCGCGCAGCAGTTGACGTTGGTCGCAATACACCTCGATCGCGCGGCGGTATTCCATGCGGCGCTGATCTTTTTCCTGCTGCTTGCGAGCTTTGGCGTTGGGTTGGTAGATACCGTCGTGGTCACGTGCCATTGCCTGTCTCCCAGATAGGATGCGGGAGTTTCAGACTGGCCTTGAAGGTTTACGGTTTGGCTGTGGGATGGTGACAGAATCGTGAATTTTTACTGCCTGTAGCGGCCTCTTCGCGGGCTTGCCCGCTCCCACAGGTACTGTGCACCTTTTTGATTCGGTGCAATTGCTCTGGAAGCGGGCAAGCCCGCGAAGAGGCCGCTACAGGTTGAATTCAGTCATCTGTAGCCTTGATCGACTTGGGCGACAAACGCAGGCTGCGCAAGCTGCGCTTCACGCTTTTCAGGTGGTTGACCAGGCTCGGGCCGCGCGCCATGGCCACGCCCATGGCCAACACGTCGATTACCACCAGGTGAGCGATACGCGAGGTCAGCGGGGTGTAGATTTCGGTGTCTTCATGCACGTCTATCGCCAGGTTCACGGTCGACAGCTCGGCCAGCGGCGTCTGGCTTGGGCACAGGGTAATCAGGTTGGCACCGCTCTCACGCACCAGGTTGGCGGTGATCAGCAGGTCCTTGGAACGGCCCGACTGGGAAATGCACACCGCCACATCGCCAGGCCTCAAGGTTACTGCCGACATCGCCTGCATGTGCGGGTCGGAATACGCGGCCGCACTGAGCAGCAGGCGGAAGAACTTGTGCTGGGCGTCCGCCGCAACCGCGCCGGATGCACCAAAGCCATAGAACTCCACACGCTGCGCCTGGGCCATGGCGCTCACGGCCTGTTGCAGCGCATGCGGGTCGAGGTGCTCGCGCACTTCCATCAACGTGTGCAGGGTGGTGTCGAAAATCTTCAGGCTGTAGTCGGCAACCGAGTCGTCTTCATGAATGGCGAACTGGCCAAAACTGGCCCCGGCGGCCAGGCTCTGCGCCAGTTTCAATTTCAGGTCCTGGAAGCCCGAGCAACCGATCGCCCGGCAGAAACGCACGATCGTCGGTTCACTGATACCCACGCTGTGCGCCAGGTCGGCCATCGAGCTGTGCATGACCGCAGCCGGGTCGAGCAGCACGTGGTCGGCCACTTTGAGTTCCGATTTGCGCAGCAGGTGGCGCGATTGGGCGATATGTTGCAACAGATTCACGGGCTGGACTCGGTTATGATCGACTGGCCGGGTTGTAGCTTTCTTGTAGTTATACTACATGGACGCCAACCCGCCCAGTTAAACGAACGTGGAGAGTGGCGGTTTGACTATTCCTTGCGACATTCTGGTGTTCGGTGGCACCGGCGATCTGGCCCTGCACAAACTCCTCCCGGCGCTCTATCACTTGTATCGCGAGGCGCGTCTGAACAACGCGGTACGCATCATCGCCCTCGCCCGCCGCAACATAAGCCGTAACGAATACCTCAAGCTCGCAGAACGCCATTGCCGAGCGCAGATTGCCCGCAATGACTTCGACGAAGACATATGGCAACGGTTTGCCGCGCGCCTCGACTACTTTCCCATGGATGCTTCGCAAAGCGCCGACTTCGGCCGCCTGGCGCGCTACCTGGGCGAACCTGGCGGGCTGACGCGCATTTTCTACCTGGCCACCGCTCCCAACCTGTTCGTGCCGATTGCCAATCACCTGCGTAACGCAGGCCTGGCCGACCCCGAAGCGCGCATCGTGCTGGAGAAGCCGATTGGTCACTCGCTAGCCTCGGCCACCGCCATCAACGAAGCGATTGGCGCAGTGTTCGACGAAAACCAGGTATTTCGCATCGACCACTACCTGGGCAAGGAAACCGTGCAGAACCTCATGGCCCTGCGCTTCGCCAACGCCCTGTTGGAGCCGGTGTGGCGCAACAATCAGGTCGACCACGTACAGATCAGCGTTTGCGAAACCCTGGGGGTAGAGAACCGCGGCGCCTACTACGACCGCGCCGGGGCAACCCGCGACATGCTGCAAAACCACCTGTTGCAGCTGCTGTGCCTGGTGGCCATGGAGCCACCTGCGCAGTTCGAGGCTGAAGCGGTGCGCGACGAAAAGGTGAAGATCCTGCGGGCCCTCAAACCCATCACCGGCCAGGACGTGCAGGACAAGACCGTGCGCGGTCAGTACGGTGCCGGGCACATCGGCGGCCAGGAGGTGCCGGCCTATTACTTCGAAAAGGACGTCGACAACGACAGCGATACCGAAACCTTCGTGGCCATCGAAGCGCACATCGACAACTGGCGCTGGGCAGGTGTGCCTTTCTACTTGCGCACCGGCAAGCGCATGGCGCGCCGCTCGTCGCAGATCGTCATCCAGTTCAAGCCGGTACCCCACGAGCTGTTCAGCGGTGGCCAGGTCAACCAGCTGTTGATCCAGCTGCAACCGGATGAGCGCATCAGCCTGCGCATGATGACCAAGAGCCCAGGCAAGGGCATGCGGCTGGAGCCAGTCGAGCTGGACCTGAACCTGGCTCAGGTATTCAGCCAGACCCGCCGCTGGGAAGCTTACGAACGCCTGCTGCTGGACATCGTGGAGGGTGATTCGACACTGTTCATGCGCCGCGATGAGGTGGAGGCGGCCTGGCACTGGATTGATCCGTTAATGAAGGGTTGGCAGGAACACTTTCAGGCGCCACGCCACTATGCCGCCGGGAGCAATGGCCCGGAACAGGCCGGTAGCCTGCTGGCCAGGCATGGCAGGCATTGGTACAGCTGAAGCGCTTCGCTCTGCTGTGCGGGCAGGTGCTGCAAGCACTCTGTCCTGGGAAGGTCATACCGCTCTTCCCAAGACAGGAGTATGGAAATGATCATCGAATGCAAAGACTGGAAAGCCCATCACGACAAGATGCCACCAGGCACTCGCCTGCGGGTGCAGGGCACAATCACCGTGAGTCATGCAGGCATAGTCCCGGTACTGGTCAAGCGCAGAAAGCAGGACAGGTCCTTTGCACTGGCCCTGGAGCTTGAACTGCAGCAACAGGACGGTAACTTCATGCAGGTTGTCTGCGACAAGCAAGTGACGTTCGAAACGCAAGACGAGCACGGCCAGATCCCGAAGGTGGACATTATCCACGACGGTAAACTGATCGCCTGCATCACCGACATCGTGGAAACCCATTGATGTAGACGCGGCGGCCGCTGCAAGCGCATCGCCTGTAGTGGCCGCTTTGTATGTTTGCCAGGGTGAATATTTATACAGTGCCATTTACCCTTCCCCTGCTGCGCCCTAGAATGGCCCGATGCACACAGATGACCTCTCCCTCCTGCTGAACTCCCTCAACGATGCTCAACGCCAGGCCGTCGCGGCCAAGCTCGGGCGTCAACTGGTGCTTGCTGGCGCCGGCTCCGGTAAAACCCGCGTGCTGGTGCACCGCATCGCCTGGCTGATCCAGGTGGAGCAGGCATCGCCGCATTCGATCCTGTCGGTGACCTTCACCAACAAGGCGGCGGCAGAAATGCGCCACCGGATCGAGCAACTGCTGGGGATCAACCCGGCAGGCATGTGGGTCGGCACCTTCCACGGCCTCGCCCATCGCCTGCTGCGGGCCCACTGGCAGGAAGCGCGGCTGGTGCAGAACTTCCAGATCCTCGACAGCGATGACCAGCAGCGCCTGATCAAGCGGGTCATGCGCGAGCTGGGCCTGGACGAGCAGAAGTGGCCGGCACGCCAGGCCCAGTGGTTCATCAACGGGCAGAAGGACGAAGGCCTGCGCCCGCAGCATATACAGGCTGGGGGCGACCTGTTCCTGGCGACCATGCGCGAGGTGTATACCGCCTACGAACAGGCCTGTGAGCGCGCCGGGGTCATCGACTTCTCCGAACTGTTGCTGCGCGCCCTGGACCTGTGGCGCGACCACCCGGGCCTGCTTGAGCACTACCAGCGGCGCTTCCAGCATGTGCTGGTAGACGAATTCCAGGATACCAACGCCGTGCAGTACGCCTGGCTGCGCCTGCTGGCACGCGGTGGTGCCAGCCTGATGGCGGTGGGCGACGACGACCAGTCGATCTACGGCTGGCGCGGTGCCAAGATCGAGAACATCCACCAGTACACGGCCGACTTCCCCGACGCCGAAATGATCCGCCTGGAGCAGAACTACCGCTCCACCGGCGGCATCCTCAAGGCCGCCAACGCGCTGATCGTCAACAACACCGGGCGCCTGGGCAAAGAACTGTGGACCGACATGGGCGAAGGCGAACCGCTGACCCTGTACGCGGCCTACAACGAGCACGACGAAGCGCGCTACGTGGTTGAAACCATCGAAAGCCTGGTCAAGCAGGGCAATGCGCGTAACGAAATCGCCATCCTGTACCGTTCCAACGCCCAGTCGCGGGTGCTGGAAGAGGCCCTGCTGCGCGAGCGTATCCCCTACCGCATCTATGGTGGCCAGCGCTTCTTCGAACGCGCCGAAATCAAGAACGCCATGGCTTACCTGCGGCTGATCGAAGGGCGTGGCAACGACGCGGCCCTGGAGCGGGTGATCAACGTGCCGCCACGCGGCATTGGCGAGAAGACCGTCGAAGCCATCCGTGAGCATGCCCGCCACAGCCAGCTGTCGATGTGGGAAGCCATGTGCCAGCTGCTGGCGGCCAAGGCCATGAAGGGCCGCGCCGCCAGCGCCCTGGGCGCCTTCATCGAGCTGATCGAGGGGTTGGCTGCCAAGGTCACGGACATGCCCCTGCATACCATGACCCAGACCACCATCGAACAGTCCGGGCTGATCACCTATCACCAGGAAGAAAAGGGTGAAAAGGGCCAGGCACGGGTAGAAAACCTTGAGGAACTGGTGAGCGCGGCGCGCAACTTCGAGTCCACCGACGAAGACGCCGATCTCTCGCCGCTCTCGGCCTTCCTCGGCCATGCCTCGCTCGAAGCCGGCGATACCCAGGCCGACGAGCATGAGGACAGCGTCCAGCTGATGACCTTGCACAGCGCCAAGGGCCTGGAGTTCCCGTATGTGTTCCTGGTGGGCATGGAAGAAGGCCTGTTCCCGCACAAGATGAGCCTGGAAGAGCCCGGCCGCCTGGAAGAGGAACGCCGCCTGGCCTATGTCGGGATTACCCGCGCCATGCGCCAACTGGTCATGACCTACGCCGAAACACGTCGCCTGTATGGCAGCGAGACCTACAACAAGGTGTCGCGTTTCGTACGTGAAATTCCGGCCGGCCTGATTCAGGAAGTGCGCCTGTCCAACAGCGTCAGCCGCCCGTTCAGTGGGGCCAAGACGGCCACCAACAGCAACCTGTTCGCCAATGCCAATATTCCGCAGACAGCGTTCAACCTCGGTCAGCGTGTGCAACATGCGGTGTTTGGCGAAGGCGTGATCCTCAACTTCGAGGGTTCGGGCGCCCAGGCACGGGTGCAGGTGAACTTTGCCGAAGGCAGCAAGTGGCTGATGCTGGGGTACGCCAAGCTCGAAGCCATCTGAAGACCAAGGCCGCCCTGCCGGGGCGCCTTGTAACATTCAGGCAAAAGCTCGAAACACTATGTCGCTGGTCATGTGCCCGGGAACCTGTGCACCATGACGCGCGTGCAAACCACAACAGGGGATATCCCACTTATGCAACGTTTTCTTAGCATCGCACTGGCGCTCTGCGTCGGCCTGACGCTGAGCCTGGACGCCAACGCCAAGCGTTTCGGCGGCGGCAAGAGCTCGGGCTCCGCGCCTATCCACCAGACCCGCCAGGCTACGCCAACCACGCCTGCCGCCGCACCGGCTGCCGCACCTGGTCGTGCAGCTCCGGCCGCCAGCGGTGCTTCGCGCTGGCTGGGCCCACTGGCCGGCCTGGCCGCCGGTGGCCTGCTGGCGTCCATGTTCATGGGCGACGGTTTCGAGGGCTTCCAGATCATGGACTTCCTGATCGTGGCGCTCATCGCCTTCCTGGTGTTCCGCTTCATTGCCGCACGCCGCCGCCAGCAGCAGCCGCAAATGGCCATGCCAGGCCATGCGCCGATGCAGCGTGAAGCTCACAACCAGCCGGCACAGCAATCGGTGTTTGGTGGTTCGGCTGCACCTGCCGCCGCTGCCCCGGTGATCAACGCCCCGGCCTGGTTCAACGAGCAAAGCTTCCTGGCTGCTGCCCGTAACCACTTCCAGTCGCTGCAGCAGCACTGGGATGCCAACGAAATGGACAAGATCACCGAGTTCGTCACCCCGCAAATGCTCGAGTTCCTCAAGCGTGAGCGTGCTGAACTGGGTGACGGCTTCCAGTCCACCTACATCGACAACCTCGAAGTACAGCTGGACGGTATCGACGACCGAGCCGACCGTACCGACGCCACCCTGACCTTCCGTGGCGTGTCGAAGAACTCGCGCTTCGACCAGGGCGAAGTGTTCAGCGAAAGCTGGCACATGGTTCGCGCCCCAGGCGAGAACCAGCCTTGGCTGGTCGCCGGTATCCGTCAAAACGGCTAACCGCAGCGTGCTGTACAAAAAACCCCGGGCCTGTCCCGGGGTTTTTGCTTTTGCCAGAGTGGCCTACTAGGGTATAACGCGCAGCGTTGTCATCTAGGTCAGAGGAAGTGAACCGTGGAAGAAGTGATCGAACAACTCCGTGAAGCCAATCAGCCAGTGCCGGTGCCCCTGGAGCTTCCCGACGAGGACCAGTTGGTCGAAATCGAAGAAGAGCTGTTCATCAACATACCGTTCGTGTTCAAAGAGTTTCTACTGACCGTCAGCGACGTGGTGTATGGCTCGCTGGAGCCGGTGACTGTCACCGACCCACAATCGCACACCTACCTGCCCGACGTCGCCGCCAACGCCTGGGATGCCGGCGTGCCGCGCGACCTGATTCCGCTGTGCCAGGACGGCGACAACTACTACTGCGTCGAAGAAGACGGCACCGTGGTGCTGTGGGATGCGGAAGAGGAAATCGCCGGTGAAGAGAGCTGGGAGTCGGTGTGGCACTGGGCGCGGGATGTGTGGCTGGAGAGCTGATCTCAATCTCTGCAGCGCCTGTGCGATACCTGTGGGAGCGGGCAAGCCCGCGAAGAGGCCGGTACAGGCACAGGAAAATTTATGGCCCAGTGCCATCAATGTAGCTAGAATCGCCAGGCTTTCTGCGCCTGGCGACATTGCTACCGCTCCATCCCCTCGGACGACGATGAAATCTTGCGCAGGGACCATTGCTCCCTTCAGTGCGTATTCTCGCGACTGTTTTCCAGCGTCTCCAGCAAGGCAATCTGCATGCGCGTGTGCACGCGGATGAACCAGCGCCACAACAAGGCCACCACCACTGCGGCCACCACGGCAATGACCAACAACAACTCGCTGGTGGGCAGAATGCTCGCCGACAATGCCGACAGCAGCAGGAAAATCACCAGCAGTGACAACAGCGGAATAACTTCGGCGATCACGCGGCGTACACGCTGGGTATGCCGCCCGGCCATTTCCGGCTTCACGCCCATTTCTGCCAGCAGCATCGACAGCGCCTTGAGCTTGCGATAGGCAGCGATCAGGAATGGCAGCGACAGCAACAACGCCGCCCCCCAGATCATCGCCTTCTGCTGGCTGACATCGCTGACCCACTCACTGAGCCAGTTGCCGATACGCCCCGCAAAGTAACCACCACTGAAGAAGATGGCGATCACCAGCGCCAGGTTCACTCCCACCTGCAACAGGATGCGCCGGATCATTGCGGCCAGCATGGCGCTCTCGCCCTGCGGCTGGATGTTGCGCAACCACTCGCCATACAACGAAAGCACCCGCGCCAGGCGGCTGGGCACCACATTGCCAAGCTTTTGCGACAGCGGGTCGGCCGCACGGATCAGGTAAGGCGTCAACAGCGTGGTGATGGCCGATACTGCGACCGCCACCGGGTATAGGAAGTCGCTGGTCACCTGCAGCGTCATGCCCAGCGCCGCGATGATGAAGGAAAACTCGCCAATCTGCGAAAGGCCCATGCCCACCCTCAGCGACGTGCGCCCGTCATTACCGGCAATGAACGCCCCCATGCCACAGGAGAGCATCTTGCCCAGTACCACCGCCAAGGTAATGACCACGATCGGCCAGGCGTAATCGACGAGTACCTGAGGGTCGATCATCAGGCCGATGGCGACGAAGAAGATGGCGCTGAACAGGTCACGTACCGGCTCGATCAGGCGTTCGATCTTCAGCAACTGACGCGATTCGGCCATGATCGCGCCAATCAGGAAGGCGCCCAGCACCATGCTGTACTCCAGCTTGACCACCAACAGGCAGAAGCCGAAGCACAGGCCAAGCACGGTAATCAGCAGCATTTCGTTGCTTTCGAACTTGGCCACATAGGCCAGCAGCCGCGGCACCAGCAGAATGCCGATGACCAAGGCAACGATCATGAACAGCGACAATTTTCCTACGGTGGAGAACACTTCCCCCGAGCTGACCGAGCCGCTGACAGCGATGCCGGACAGCAGGGCGATAATGCCGATGCCGAGGATGTCCTCCACGATCAGTACGCCGAAGATCAGCTGGGCGAAGCGCTCGTTCTTCATCTTCAGGTCGTTCAGTGCCTTGACGATGATGGTGGTCGAGGAAATGGCCAGGATCGCGCCGAGGAACAGTGAATCCATGGTGCTCCAGCCGAACCAGCGGCCGATCTCGAAACCGATCCAGATCATCAGCACGATTTCCAGGAACGCCGCGATGAATGCCGTGGCGCCCACCTTGAACAGCTTGCGCAGGCTGAATTCGAGCCCCAGGCAGAACATCAGGAAGATCACCCCCAGTTCGGCAAGGATCTTGATGGTCTCTTCGTCATGGATCAGGCCGAATGGCGGGGTGTGCGGGCCGATGATGAAGCCGGCGACAATGTAGCCCAGCACCACCGGCTGCTTGAGGCGGTGAAAAACTATGGTGACCACGCCAGCGACCATCATGATGACTGCCAGGTCCTGGATGAAGCTGATGGCATGCATGGCGTGATACTCCTTTTCTCGTCTTTTTATGGATGCCTGGGCAGACCGCTCCTCTGCCAAGGCAAACCTGAGCGAGCAGCAAGTACATACTGTATTGAGTGCAGGAAAGCCCATGGTGCTGGGCGTACTCAGGTTAACATCGCGCCTCGCCGCACATAGCCGGTGCAATATGCAGAAACAGATCGGCTGGAAAAGCGCCGCTGATGGCATGATCAGCGTGACGATGGCGCGTCAGGCAACGTCCCGTATTCGTACGGCAAATTCAAAAGAGGGGAACAGAAGTGTCAGCAGATAACGCCCTCCATTCGCCCGATTCAGCGCAACCTCACCGTGAGCACACTATGGAACCTGGAAACGCCCAGCTGAGCATGACCGTCCTGATGACCCCGGACATGGCCAACTTTTCTGGCAACGTACATGGCGGCACCCTGCTCAAGTACCTCGACGAAGTGGCCTACGCGTGCGCCAGCCGCTATGCCGGCAGCTATGTGGTGACCCTGTCGGTCGACCAGGTGATCTTCCGCGAGCCCGTGCACGTGGGTGAACTGGTGACCTTCCTTGCGTCGGTCAACTACACCGGCAATACCTCGATGGAAGTCGGCATCAAAGTGGTGACCGAGAACATTCGCGAGCGCTCGGTGCGCCATTCCAATAGCTGCTTCTTTACCATGGTCGCAGTCGATGACAACCGCCGCCCGGTGCCGGTGCCGCCGCGCCAGCCGCACAGCAGCGAAGAAAAACGCCGCTTCCTGCAAGGCCAGCAGCGCCGCCAGATCCGCCAAGAGCTGGAGAAGCGCTACCAGGACCTGAAAACCGACGCGATCTAAAACGCCAGCAACTGCGCCTCAAAGCGCACCCGCGGGTGGGCGATGCGGTCCTGGGCCCGTACCAGCTGCAGTTCGTAGCTGGCGCAGGCCTGGGTTTCCAGCAACACCTCATGCACGGCTGCAGCGGTGAATTCGAACGCCTGCACCCAGCTGTCGCCGAGCAGCACACGGGCCAGGAACAAGCCTGAGGTCAGGTCACCCACCCCCACCGGCTGACGCGGGAACGCCAGCAGCGGGCGGCGCAGGTGCCAGCTGTGTTCGGCGGTCACCAGCAGCATTTCGAACTGGTCTTCGGCCCGCCCGGGGTAAACCAGGTGTTTGACCAGTACCACCTGCGGCCCCCGCTGCAACAGGCTGCGCGCCATGCCCACGCAATCCTCCAGAGACTGCGCGCGGCGCCCACAGAAGCTGTCCAGCTCCAGCTGGTTGGGGCACAGGATGTCGGCCCGCGCCGCCGCCTCGTCGAGCAGGAACTCGCTGACTTCCTGTGGCACGATGCAGCCCTTCTCCGGGTGCCCCATGACCGGGTCACACAAGTACAAAGCCTTGGGGTTTACCGCCCTGATCCGCTCGACACCCGCCAGAATAGCCCGCCCCTGCTCGGCACTGCCAAGGTAGCCAGAAAGCACCGCATCGCAGTGACCCAGTTCGCCAATGTTGGAAATACCTTCCACCAATGCAGGAATTTGCGCCGGGGCAAGCACTTCACCCGCCCACTGGCCATACTGTGTGTGATTGGAGAACTGCACGGTATTGAGTGGCCAGACATTGACCCCGATACGCTGCATGGGAAACACCGCGGCGCTGTTGCCGGCGTGGCCGAACACCACATGGGACTGGATGGCGAGCAGGTGCGGGGTACGTTTCATGCGGGGGTTTCCAAAGCTGTTTCAAGGATTGTGCGCAGCGCAGTATGAACTCGATTGCCACCTGTACGACAGGCCAGGGACGCAGTTAAGCTGGATCTACCTGTTTGGAGCATATGCAAATGTTGACCCTGGAGAATGTCTTCGTCCTGATGCTGTTAGCCACGGCAGGCGGCTGGTTGTGGCACAACCATGGGTTGCGCGAAAAAGCCCTTGAACGGGTCAAACAGCACTGCGCCAAGCTCGATCTCGAGCTGCTAGACGATGCCGTCGCACTCAAGCGCATCGCCTTTGTCTGTGATGCCAATGGCCGCAAGCGCCTGGCACGCGTCTATGCCTTCGAATTCACCGTTACCGGCGAGCAACGCCACCCCGGTACCGTGACCCAGTTTGGCGCGCACAGCGTGCAGATCGAGCTGGCGCCCTACCCGTTCGAAATCAAGACCCCGCCACGCACCGACAATGTCATCGAGATGCAGCAGTGGCGCCAAGAGCACAATCGCTGGCGCAATTGATCAGCTGACGCGGCATTCGCTCAACCCAGCTTGCAGCATGGGTTGCGATTGCGGCTGATCAAAAATCAGCTCGATACGGCTATCCCTTCGCCATTCACTGGGCTGCCACATCGGCATGTCACCCTTGAGCCCATTGAATGACTGCCAACCTTCCACGCTGTGGATAACCCCTTTCGCACGCCGCCATGGCAAGGTCCGCAAGAACGCCAGTAGCCGCTGTGGATAAAACTGCTGTGCGGGATGCCAGCGCCAGCCAATGCTCCAACCTCCCTCCCCCTCCTGGGCAAGACAGATCGGCTGGCTGGGGTCTGTCCACAATATTGTTGGGGGCCCCCCAAGATTGTCGACAATCTGGTTTTCCTCAAATGGGCTGTCGACAATCTCTACCAGCGCGCCAAGAAGGCTTGATAGCGGCACCTGGCCCTGTACCGACCACACCACATTCTTGTCTTTAAATTTATTAGTTATCAACAACTTAGAATTTTCATCCACAGCCTCTGACTTGTTGAAAACCACGTTTTCAGACGCGTTGAAAGCCTGCTGTTGGGCGTCTGGAAGCGGCTCGTTTCGGACCATGGATTGCGCATCGACAACCATCAACAACGGCTGAATTGTCAGCACTCCAGCCCACGGAGCCTGTTTCAGCTGAGCAAGCAGCTGCAGGGGGTGGCCCAGCCCTGACGGCTCGATAAACAGCCGGTCAGGCCGGGATTTGCGCAACAACCGGCCCAGGCCCACCTGAAACGGCATGCCGTTGACGCAACACAGGCAGCCGCCTGCAACCTCGCCGATGGCGATGCCATCTTCGTCACGGCTGAGCAAGGCCGCATCCAGGCCAACCAGGCCGAATTCGTTGATCAATACCGCCCAGCGTTCGTTGCCCGGGCGCTGGGCAAGCAGATGGCGGATCAGGGTGGTCTTGCCGGCCCCCAGTGGGCCAGCAATCACATGGGTGGGAATGTTCTGCAGCATGGGATGGCTTCAGGCGGGGTGATGGCTCACTATGCGCCGTCAGGCTAGCCAGTCAAGGCTGAGCAGCAGGCGCCCTTGCTGGCCCGAGGGCGAGCGGTGCACAAGCCCTGCACCTTCGTTGCCCTGCCACCTCTCGCCCTTGAGTACAGCCACTTCACCGACGTGCAGTTTCTGAATGTTATCCACAGGCACTTGAGCTGTGTGTAACTCCCCGCGCCGGCTCTCCTGCTCTCGCAACCACTCGCTACCCGGGCCCGCATAGGTGGTCAGCAATCGCAACGGCACGTTATCCACATGAAAGCGCGGGCACATGGGCCCGGTCAGCACCCGCAGGCGCAAACCGACCCGCCGCGCGCCAACCAGGCAGGTATATGCCTCCACCAGCCAGGCTACATCGGCCACGAATGCTTCGTAGCCGTGGTAGTCCGCCGCTTCGCGTAGCAAATCCGACAAAACCGGCATCTGCTGTTCGTCCACATCGATTACCCACTGTTCTGCCAGGGGTTGCCCAAGGCTGACTACCAGCTCGGCGAAATCCTCCAGCTGTGGCGGCAAGCGCCGGCGCCATACCGCCAGGTTCACGCCGTCCTGCAGCACGTCGGTCAGCACCAGCGGCGTTTCGCCAGACACCTGAAAGATACCCACAGGCTTGAGCGCCTGGTTCATGCTGCCGCCTCCTCGTGCCAAGGGCCAAATGGATCGGGCAGACGCAACCAGCCCATAGGCCCCAACTCCATTTCTTCATCCGTCAACAAGCAGGCCTCAAGCTCTGTGGATAACTTTTTGAAGTCGATATTCTGACCAATGAACACCAATTCCTGCCGGCAGTCACCGGTTTCGGCGTGCCAGTGTTTCAAGATATCGGCAGTGTTATCCACATCCTGGGGCCACTGCTCGCGCGGCACGAAACGCCACCAACGGCCCGCCAGGCCATGACGCATCATGCCACCTGCCTGGGACCAGCTACCGGCTTCCTGGTACTTGCTGGCCAACCAGAAAAAACCCTTAGAACGCAGCAGCCGACCATTGCTCCAAGGCTTGTGGATAAAATCGAAAAAGCGTTGTGGATGAAGTGGCCGCCGCCCCTGCCAGGTCTTGGCCGCGATGCCGTACTCTTCAGTCTCTGGCACATGCTCGCCGCGCAATTCTTGCAACCAGCCAGGCGCTTGAGCAGCCTGGTCGAAGTCGAACAGGCCAGTGTCCAGGATGCGCGCCAGCGGCACCTGGCCCATGACCATGGGCACGATCTGTGCCCGGGCGTTGAGGCTACGCAAGATGGCCATGAGTTCTTCACGCTCGTGCTGGCCGATCAGGTCGATCTTGCTCAACAACAGCACATCGGCGAACTCCACCTGCTCAATCAGCAGATCACTGATCGACCGCTCGTCCTCTTCGCCCAAAGTTTCACCACGGCTGGCCAGGCTTTCTGCTGCCTGGTAATCGCGTAAAAAATTCAGGCCATCGACCACAGTGACCATGGTGTCCAACCGGGCCATGTCGGAAAGGCTGCGGCCCTGCTCGTCGCGAAACGTGAACGTCTCGGCAACCGGCAGCGGCTCCGAGATACCCGTGGACTCGATGAGCAAATAATCGAAGCGGCCTTCTTCGGCCAGCCGTGCAACCTCTTCGAGCAGGTCTTCCCGCAGTGTGCAGCAGATGCAGCCGTTGCTCATCTCGACCAGTTTCTCTTCAGCGCGGTTGAGGCTGACGTTGCGCTGCACCTCGCTGGCGTCGATGTTGATTTCACTCATGTCGTTGACGATGACCGCGACCCGCAGGTTGTCGCGGTTACGCAGCACATGGTTGAGCAGTGTGCTCTTGCCGGCACCAAGGAAGCCAGACAGCACGGTGACAGGGAGACGATTGGACATGGCGAAACCTCTTCAGGCGAGCGCATTCGAAACGATGCATTGCACAATGTTATAAAGTAACAATACAATTTCGCCAAGCCGTTCTCGACGGACGAGTATTCACCGGGGATGAAAATGATTCTGCTGCGCGCCATGGTGTTGCTGTTGCTCGCCATGCCTACTTCACTGACCGCCATGCCAAAGAACAGCCCGTTGGCGATGTGTACACGCAGCGCGACACTGCTTGCCTGCCAGGACGGCAAAGGCAGCTATTACAGCGTGCGCAGCGAAGGCAATACCTTCTACCTGCGCGGCTACGACTTCAGCAGCCGGCGCCTGTGGGCACAAACCAACAGCCGCTATGGCACGTTGACCTTTTTTACCGGCCTGGCCAGCGATGGCGAAGCCTGGGTGGGTTATAGCCGTCGCGTTGGCTGGACGACCCTGAACCGCGTATCCAGCTCCTGTGGGCAGCGCTTCAAGCTGCATTGCAGCCTGATCGGCGGTTGCCACTGATGCCTCTTTTTGTTTGGAAAGCCAGATGACCCAGCTCAAGCTCCCCGACATCGCAGCACAAACCCTGGAGTACACCTTGCCTTTGGACTGGGTGGGCATGTGCGGGATTGCCTTGCCTGTGCAATTCGAAGGGCGCACCGCAGCCGCCAAAATCGATGCAGGGGTAAGCCTGGTAGACGGCAGTTCACGCGGTATCCATATGTCGCGACTTTACCTTGCCCTTGAGACACTGGAGCACCAGCCCCTCACTCCACTCGCAATCAGACAGCTACTGGCCGGTTTCCTGAGCAGCCATGAAGGCCTTTCTTCGGCAGCCTACCTGCGGCTGCGGTTTGAGCATCTGCTGAAAAGGCCGGCCTTGATCAGCCCCTTGGCAGGCTGGAAAAGCTACGCCGTTTCGGTCGATGCACGGATAGAAAACGAAGTGTTCCACGTGGAACTATCTGTTTCCGTACCCTATTCCTCTACCTGTCCATGCTCAGCTGCGCTTGCACGCCAGCTGATCCAACAGCAGTTCCTGGACGACTTCAGCGAAGACCAAGTCGAAAAGTCCGCAGTAATGCAGTGGCTTGGCAGCGCCGAAGGTATTGTGGCGACGCCGCACAGCCAACGAAGTACCGCCCACATTCAAGTAAGGCTGCGCAGCAATGAGCACGTATTACCCATCACCGAATTGATCGATTGCATTGAGGCAAGCTTGGGGACCGCTGTGCAAACCGCGGTGAAGCGTGCGGACGAGCAAGCCTTCGCCTTGGCCAACGGGCAGAACCTGATGTTCTGTGAAGACGCCGCACGACGCCTGCACAAGGCGCTACGGCAATTGCAATGGAGCACGGCCTTCAAGCTGCGCGTGGAGCATGCAGAAAGCCTGCATGCCCACGACGCCGTCGCCACCAGCCAATGGCAATGGGACGTCAGCTGCGCGGTTTGACCGTGCCACAGTCATTGCCCAGCCACACCGCACGGGTGTTCATGCTGCCTTGCTGCTGCACACCCGAAGCGTTGAAGGTACCACTGACCTGCGTGGTGAATTCCCGGTCACTGAGGAAGGTGGCCTGGCCAGTGCCCTGTGCCTTGGGGCAGCTGAACTGGAACTTCCACACATTGCCGGTACGGTCGGTGATCTTCTGCGTGCAGCCCGACTTCGGGTCCTGCAGTGGGATGTCGTTGGTTGCCACCTGCTCTGGCGTCAGGCACGAACGCACGCCGTTGCCACCAACCGTCACCCCTTGTTTGGCCAACACCCCTTCCATCATCGCGCGCTGCTCTGGCGGCAGGTTTTTCAACTGACCGAGCATGAACTGCATGTCGGGTAGCGGCTTGCCATCGACCTGCATGTTGCTGGTGGTCAGCTCCCACAAACCTGGTTGCAGCACCTGCGCATGCACCAGCGGGCTGCTCGCAGCCAGGGCCAACGCCAACAGTGGCAGACGAATCTTCATGGACGATCGCTCCTGAAAAAACCGGCCAATCGGGCCGGGCTGAACCTTGGACGCCAAATCCACCTTCAGGTTGCAAGGCGGACCGGGAACGTGTTCTGTTAGCTCAAGTGTACTCGGCAAGCAGGATGCATATGGACTACCACAGCCCCTACTTTTTTGGTTACCTACTCGGACTGATTCACCTACTGGGTATCGTCGCCGCACTGCACGCAATCTTCACCGTGCGTACCGCCCAAGGTGCAATCGCCTGGGCCATGCCCTTGTTCTTCATCCCCTACCTTACCTTGATCCCCTACCTGGTCTTCGGCGCCCGCTCGTTCTATGCCTACATCAAGGCCAGGCGCCAGGCCAACCAGGAAATGCACGTGGCCATGGCCAATCTCAACTGGCGGCCCTGGGTGGAAGAAGCCCTGACCGCCCGTGAATCAGAAAGCTATGCAGCCCTGCGCGCAATGCCAAAACTGGGGCGCATGCCCTGCCTGGCGAACAACCAGGTGAAGTTGCTGATCGATGGCAAAGCCACGTTCGATGCCATCTTCGCCGCCATCGACAAAGCCCGCGACGTGGTGCTGGTGCAGTTCTTCATCATCCATGACGACACCCTCGGCAAGGCATTACAGCAGCTGCTGCTACGCAAGGCTGCCGAAGGAGTGCAGGTGTTCGTGCTGTATGACCGCGTTGGCAGCCATGCCTTGCCAGCCAGATACAGCCAGCAGCTGCGCGACGGTGGTGTACAGATTCATGCCTTCGCCACTCGCCGCGGATGGTTCAACCGCTTCCAGGTGAACTTCCGCAACCATCGCAAGATCGTGGTAGTGGACGGCCTGCTGGGTTTCATTGGTGGGCACAACGTAGGTGACGAATACCTCGGTGAGCACCCGAAACTTTCCCCCTGGCGCGACACCCATGTACAGATCGGCGGGCCGGTGCTGGCCTGCCTGCAGGAGTCGTTCGCCGAGGATTGGTACTGGGCCACGCGCCAGCTGCCGCCGCTGATCCTGCCAGATACCTACCCAGATAACGGGGTGCTATGCCAGGCCTTGGCCAGCGGCCCGGCCGACCCGCAGGAAACCTGCTCGCTGTTCTTCCTCGAAGCAATTCATTCAGCTACCCGACGGGTGTGGATCACCAGCCCTTACTTCATCCCTGACGAGGCAGTGTTCGCCGCCTTGCGCCTGGCAGTCCTGCGTGGGGTCGATGTGCGAGTGCTGATCCCGTCGCGGCCAGACCACCGGGTGGTCTATGCCGCCTCCAGCCTGTTCGCCTTCGAAGCGGTGCGCGCAGGTGTACGCATGTTCCGCTATCAGCCGGGCTTCCTACATCAGAAGGTGGTGCTGGTGGATGATGATGTCAGCGCGATCGGTAGCGCCAACCTGGACAACCGCTCTTTCCGTCTGAATTTCGAGATTACCCTGCTGACAGTCGACCGCAGCTTCGCAGACCAGGTCGAGCACATGCTGATCAACGACTTTGAACAATCGCGGGAAATTACTGCGGAGGACAGCCTAGACACGCATCGACTGCAGCAATTGGGCATGAGGATCGCACGGCTGATTTCGCCAATCCTTTAAGCTAAGCAGTCTGAGTGTGGGAGCGGCCCTTTCGCGACACAAGGCCGCTCCCACAAAATCCGCATCTACATGCTTAGCGATACAGGTCTTCGCGCGTCCAGGGCAGGTCATGGTGCCCGTCGGCGTATGGCTTCACTGCCAAGATCTGGTGCAGGTTGATCCAGCCCTTCTCAAAGGCATACGCGCACCCTGCGAGATACAGGCGCCAGATACGCAGGGTCTTTTCCGGCACCAGCGCTGCGGCCTTGTGCAACTGGTTCTCAAGGTTGGCGCTCCAGTGATGCAAGGTCTTGGCGTAGTGCAGGCGCAGGCTTTCCACGTCTACCACCTCCAGCCCCGCTTCACAGATGTTGGCGCTGATCATCGACAGGTGAGGTAGCTCCCCATGGGGGAACACGTAGCGGTCGATGAACTCACCTGCACCACGCCCGACCGGGCGTCCATCGATGTGCTTGGCGGTGATACCGTGGTTCATCACCAGCCCCCCTTCCCTCACGGCGCCGAACAGTTTCTGGCAATACAGCGCCAGGTTGGCATGCCCGACATGCTCGAACATGCCAACGCTGACAACCTTGTCGAAGCGGCCATCCTGAGGCAGGTCACGGTAGTCGAGAATCTGCAGGTCGACCTTGTCGGCCAAGCCTTCGGCCTTGACCCTCTGCCGGCCAAGCTTGAGCTGCTCCTTGCTCAAGGTGATGCCGAATACCTTGGCGTCATATTCCCGTGCAGCGAAGCGCGCAAGGCCACCCCAACCACAGCCAACGTCCAGCAGGTAGTCGCCGGCATTCAGGCGCAACTTGCGACACAGGTGATCGAACTTGTCCTGCTGCGCCTGATCGAGCGTGTTATCAGGCTCGCGGAAGTAAGCGCACGAATAGGCCATGTCCTGGTCCAGCCACAGCCGGTAGAACGCGTTGGAAACATCATAGTGGTAGGAGATGGCTTCGGCGTCAGTGCTTTTGTCATGGGCAAGCCGCGCCGGCGAAGCCTCTTCGAAATCAGGTAACAGCGCCTCGCTCAGCTCATCGCATACCCGGATGGCTTCACCGATATCGCCTTCGAGCTCCAGCTTGCCTTCGACGAACGCGGTGCCCAACTGCTCCAGGCTTGGGTGCGTCAACTGGCTGATCAACTGTGGCTCTTTGACCAGGATGGTGACCTGCGGGCTAGGCCCCAGATCGAACTGGTTACCGTCCCACAATTTCAGCCGCAGCGGCAGATGCAGGCTCTGCAGTGCAGGTGGAAGTTGCGCGAGCATGAACAACCCTCCTATCCGTGTTTGACCACGACGCCTGATATTTCGAACGTCGCCGGATCAGAGTAGTTCATTGGTGGAAGGTTTCCTCTAAACGAGACCAAGGTCTAGAACCAACTGATCTTATCCACACAGCAGATTGTATACAATTCTCGCATCTCAGCTTAACCTTGTGCCCCTCTCGCGCTTCTACATCCTGGAGTTGAACCCATGAAATCCTATGACGTGGTGATCATCGGCGGTGGCCCTGGCGGCTACAACGCAGCCATCCGCGCTGGCCAACTGGGCCTGAGCGTTGCCTGCGTGGAAGGCCGCTCAACCTTGGGCGGCACTTGTTTGAACGTGGGCTGCATGCCCTCCAAGGCACTGTTGCATGCGTCCGAGCTGTACGAGGCCGCCAGCGGTGAAGAGTTCGCCCACCTCGGTATCGAAGTCAAGCCCACCCTCAACCTCGCCCAGATGATGAAACAGAAGGACGAGAGCGTGACCGGCCTGACCAAGGGAATCGAATACCTGTTCCGCAAGAACAAGGTCGACTGGATCAAGGGTTGGGGGCGCCTGGACGGCGTCGGCAAGGTTGTGGTCAAGGCTGAAGATGGCAGCGAAACGGCGCTGCAAGCCAAGGACGTGGTCATCGCCACCGGCTCCGAGCCTACCCCTCTGCCGGGTGTGACCATCGACAACCAGCGCATCATCGACTCGACCGGCGCGCTGTCGCTGCCGCAAGTGCCCAAGCACCTGGTCGTCATCGGTGCCGGCGTGATCGGCCTTGAGCTGGGTTCCGTCTGGCGCCGCCTGGGCAGCCAGGTCACCGTTATCGAATACCTCGATCGCATCTGCCCAGGTACCGACACGGAAACTGCCAAGACCCTGCAAAAGGCACTCGCCAAGCAAGGCATGGTGTTCAAGCTGGGTAGCAAAGTGACCCAAGCCACTGCAAGTGCCGATGGCGTGAGCCTGACGCTGGAGCCCGCTGCCGGCGGCACCGCAGAATCGCTGCAGGCCGATTACGTGCTGGTGGCTATCGGCCGCCGCCCTTATACCAAGGGGCTGAACCTTGAAAGCGTGGGCCTGGAAACCGACAAGCGCGGCATGCTCGGCAACGACCACCACCGCACCTCAGTGCCCGGTGTGTGGGTGATTGGTGACGTCACTTCCGGCCCGATGCTGGCGCACAAGGCCGAAGACGAAGCGGTCGCCTGCATCGAGCGCATTGCCGGCAAGCCCCACGAGGTCAACTACAACCTCATCCCTGGCGTGATCTACACCCGCCCGGAGCTGGCCACCGTGGGCAAGACCGAAGAGCAGCTCAAAGCCGAAGGGCGTGCTTATAAAGTAGGCAAGTTCCCCTTCACCGCCAACAGCCGCGCCAAGATCAACCACGAGACCGAAGGCTTCGCCAAAGTCATCGCCGATGCCCAAACCGATGAAGTGCTGGGTGTGCACCTGGTGGGCCCAAGCGTCAGCGAGATGATCGGTGAGTTCTGCGTGGCCATGGAGTTCTCGGCCTCGGCAGAAGACATCGCCCTGACCTGCCACCCCCACCCGACCCGCTCCGAGGCCTTGCGCCAGGCAGCGATGAATGTGGACGGCATGGCGATGCAGATCTGAGCGGAGCCGCCAGGTTGATGCAGCCGAATCACATGTCTGGGTGCGCTGTTTAGTAGGCATCAGAAAGCAAAAAGCCCTCCTTGTGGAGGGCTTTTTCGAATCGGACAATCAGCGTTGGTTATTCGACAGTAACCGACTTGGCCAGGTTACGCGGCTGGTCCACGTCGGTGCCTTTGAGCACGGCCACATAGTACGACAGCAGCTGCAGTGGAATGGTGTACAGGATCGGCGCCAGCGCATCGGCGATGTGCGGAACCTTGATCACGTGAGTGCCTTCACCATTGGTCATGCCAGCGTGCTCGTCGGCGAACACTACCAACTCGCCACCACGGGCACGCACTTCCTGCAGGTTGGATTTCAGCTTCTCCAGCAGCTCGTTGTTCGGGGCAACGGTAACCACCGGCATGTCGTTATCCACCAGTGCCAGCGGGCCGTGCTTCAGCTCGCCGGCTGGGTAGGCTTCGGCGTGGATGTAGGAGATTTCCTTGAGCTTGAGCGCGCCTTCCATCGCCACCGGGTACTGTGCACCACGGCCGAGGAACAGGGTGTGGTGCTTGTCGGCGAACAGCTCGGCGATTTTCTCGACAGTAGCGTCCATGGCCAGGGCTTCACCCAGGCGGGTCGGCAGGCGACGCAGCTCTTCAACCAGCTCGGCTTCGACGCCCTCTTCCAGGGTACCGCGAACCTGGCCCAGAGCCAGGGTCAGCAGCATCAGCGACACCAACTGAGTGGTGAAGGCTTTGGTCGAGGCCACACCGATTTCCGGGCCGGCCAAGGTCAGCAGGGTCAGGTCAGATTCACGCACAAGCGAGCTGATGCCCACGTTGCAGATTGCCAGGCTGCCGAGGAAGCCCAGCTCCTTGGCGTTACGCAGCGCGGCCAGGGTGTCGGCGGTTTCGCCAGACTGCGAGATGGAGACGAACAGGGTATCCGGCTGCACCACCACCTTGCGGTAACGGAATTCACTAGCCACTTCCACCTGGCACGGGATGCCAGCCAGGCTTTCGAGCCAGTAACGGGCGACCATACCGGCGTGGTAGCTGGTACCACAGGCAACGATTTGCACGTTGCGCACTTTGGCGAACAGGTCGGCAGCCTTCGGGCCGAAAGCCTGGACCAGCACGTTATCCTTGCCAAGGCGGCCTTCCAGGGTGCGCTGAACAACGCTTGGCTGCTCGTGGATTTCCTTGAGCATGAAGTGGCGATAGTTGCCCTTGTCGGCAGCTTCGGCACCTTCATGGTACTGCACGGTTTCGCGCTGGACCTTATTGCCTTGCTGATCCCAGATGGTGACCTGGTCACGGCGGATTTCAGCGATGTCGCCTTCTTCCAGGTACATGAAGCGGTCGGTGACCTGGCGCAGGGCCAACTGGTCGGACGCCAGGAAGTTTTCACCCAGACCCAGGCCGATGACCAGCGGGCTGCCGCTGCGTGCAGCCAACAGGCGGTCAGGCTGCTTGGCACTGATCAGTGCCAGGCCGTAGGCGCCATGCAGGCGCTTCACAGCGGCTTTCAGGGCATCGGCCAGGTCCGGGGTGCTCTTCAGGGTGTGGTGGATCAGGTGGACGATGACTTCGGTGTCGGTCTGCGAATTGAAGACGTAGCCCAGGCCTTTCAGCTCTTCACGAAGCTCTTCGTGGTTTTCGATGATGCCGTTGTGCACCACAGCCACTTCATCGCCCGAGAAGTGCGGGTGGGCGTTGCCTTCGGTTGGCGCACCGTGGGTAGCCCAACGGGTGTGGGCGATGCCCAGCTGGCCGGCCAGTGGGTCGGCTGCTACAGCAGCGTCAAGCTCGCTGACCTTGCCGATGCGGCGGCGGCGCTGCAGTTCACCGCTCTGGGTGAGCACGGCAAGACCGGCGCTGTCGTACCCGCGGTACTCAAGACGCTTGAGACCTTCGATCAGAATGGCTGTGATATTGCGCTCGGCGACGGCACCAACGATTCCACACATGTTTTATTGCTCCTGGCTGATCGCGGCGCAGATCAGGTTGATGCCGCGGGCTTGAATTTGTTCGCGTGCCGCTGCGGGCAGGCGTTCGTCTGTAATAAGGGTGTGCACGCTGCCCCAGGGCAGCTCAAGGTTGGGGATCTTGCGCCCCACCTTGTCCGACTCGACCATCACGATCACTTCACGGGCGACTTCGGCCATGACGCGGCTAAGCCCGAGCAGCTCGTTGAAGGTGGTGGTACCCCGGCCCAGGTCGATGCCGTCGGCGCCGATGAACAGCTGATCAAAATCGTAAGAGCGTAATACCTGCTCGGCCACCTGGCCCTGGAACGACTCGGAATGGGGGTCCCAGGTGCCACCGGTCATCAGCAGCACCGGCTCGTGTTCGAGGTCGCAAATGGCTCGGGCCACGTTCAGCGAATTGGTCATCACCACCAGGCCGGGCTGGCGCCCCAGTTCGGGGATCATGGCTGCCGTGGTGCTGCCGCTGTCGATGATGATGCGCGCATGTTCGCGGATACGCCCGACGGCGGCACGCGCAATGGCCTTCTTGTAGGAAGACACAGGCTGGGCCGGCTCACCGAGCAGTTCTTGCGGCACCGGTACCGCACCGCCATAGCGCCGCAGCAACAGGCCGTTGGTTTCGAGGGCAGCGAGGTCTTTGCGAATGGTCACTTCCGACGTTTCGAAACGCTTGGCCAAGGCGTCCACGCTCACTTCACCCTGCTCGCTGAGCAAAGCCAGGATATTGTGCCGCCGCTGGGGCGTATTTCGTTTCGACATTCGCGCTTAAGTTTCGTTTCGAAAGATAATGGTTGCAATCAAAACCTAAGACGCTCGTTTCGTCAAGCAGTTGCTGCCCTGTGGATAGTTTCGTCAGATTTTGCGCTCCCACACCGGATTGCCGATCGGCCAATAAAAAAGCCGACTTATTCACATAAGTCGGCTTTCGATTGAACAGCTGTGAATAACTCAGCTCTTCTTGATTTTCTCCGGCCGCTTCCAGCCCGAGATATTGCGCTGGCGCGCACGACCCACAGCCAGGTCGGCGGCTTCCACGGTCTGGGTGATAGTCGAACCGGCTGCGGTGGTCGCGCCGGCCTTGATTTCCACAGGCGCCACCAGCGAGTTGTTCGAGCCGATGAACACGTCCTCGCCCATCACTGTCTTGAACTTGTTGGCGCCATCGTAGTTGCAGGTGATGGTGCCAGCGCCAATATTGGTGCGTGCACCGATTTCAGCATCGCCCAGGTAAGTCAGGTGACCGGCCTTGGCGCCTTCACCCAGGTGGGCGTTTTTCAGTTCGACGAAGTTACCCACATGGGCCTTGGCGTCCAGCACGCTGCCAGGGCGCAAGCGGGCGAACGGGCCGGCATCGCTGCCCTCGCCCATCACGGCGCCTTCAAGGTGGCTGTTGGCCTTGACCACCGCGCCTTTGCGCAGGGTGGTGTTCTTGATGACGCAGTTAGGGCCGATTTGCACATCGTCCTCGATGACCACTTTGCCTTCGAGAATCACGTTGATGTCGATCAGCACATCACGACCAACGGTCACTTCACCCCGTACATCGAAGCGCGCCGGGTCCCGCAGGGTCACACCCTGGGCCATCAGGCGGCGGCCTTCACGCAGCTGGTAATGACGCTCCAGCTCGGACAGCTGACGACGATCGTTGGCGCCCTGCACTTCCATCGGGTCGTGTGGCTGTTCAGTGGCCACCACCAGGCCGTCGGCCACTGCCATGGCGATGACGTCGGTCAGGTAGTACTCGCCTTGGGCGTTGTTGTTCGAGAGGCGGCCCATCCAGTCGGCCAGGCGCGCGGCTGGCAGCGCCAGAATACCGGTGTTGCCTTCCTTGATCGCTTTCTGCGCGTCGTTGGCGTCCTTGTGCTCAACGATGGCAGTCACCCGGCCTTGCTCGTCACGCACGATGCGACCGTAGCCGGTCGGGTCGTCGAGCGATACCGTAAGCAGGCCCAGCTGCTGTTCATTGGCCTTGGCCAACAGGCGTTGCAGGGTCTCCACTTCGATCAACGGTACATCGCCGTACAGCACCAGCACGGTGTCGGCGGTCACGGCCGGCAATGCCTGGGCTACCGCATGGCCGGTACCCAACTGTTTTTCCTGCATGACGAAGTTCAGGTCGTCAGCGGCCAGGCGCTCGCGAACCAGCTCGGCACCATGACCAATAACCACGTGGATACCTTGCGGCTGCAGCTGGCGCGCGCTGTGGATAACATGGCCGAGCATGGAGTTGCCGGCTACCGGGTGCAGCACCTTGGGCATAGCCGAGCGCATGCGGGTGCCTTGGCCGGCGGCGAGAATAACGATATCGAGTGACATTACTGGCTACCAATCCTGGGCGGTCAGTGAAAGACCGGGGGGAGAAAAATCAGAAAAAGAAAAAGGGTAGCCGAGGCTACCCTTTTACTCAATCGCAACAGAAGTTATCAGCCGAGGCCGATTACTTGCCTTTGCGCATTTGCTGGACGGTACGCAGCTGGGCTGCGGCCTCGGCCAGACGTGCGGCGGCGGCACTGTAGTCGAAGTCCGCGCCTTTCAGATTCAGGGCGTTCTCGGCAGCCTTGAGGGCTTCCTGAGCTTGCGCTTCATCCAGGTCTGCAGCACGTTGCACGGTATCGGCAAGCACCTTGACCATGTTCGGCTGAACCTCGAGGAAACCACCAGAGATGTAGAACACCTCTTGGGCGCCACCCTGCTTGGTCAGCGTAATCGGACCTGGCTTCAGATTGGTGATCAGCGGCGCGTGGCCTGGAGCGATACCAAGATCACCCAGGTTACCGTGCGCAACCACCATCTCGACCAGACCGGAGAAAATTTCTCCTTCCGCGCTGACGATATCGCAATGGACTGTCATAGCCATCTGCTTGCCTCAACCTGATAGCGCCCCTTGCGGGGCGCAGGAATTACAGTTTCTTGGCTTTCTCGATCGCTTCGTCGATGCTGCCGACCATGTAGAACGCTTGTTCTGGCAGGTGGTCGTAGTCACCTTTGAGGATGCCGCTGAAGCCAGCGATGGTGTCTTTCAGGGAAACGTACTTGCCTGGCGAACCGGTGAAGACTTCGGCCACGAAGAACGGCTGCGACAGGAAGCGCTGGATCTTACGAGCGCGGGCTACCAGTTGCTTGTCGGTCTCGGACAGTTCGTCCATACCCAGGATCGCAATGATGTCCTTCAGCTCTTTGTAGCGCTGCAGAACATACTGAACGCCACGAGCGGTGTCGTAGTGCTCGTTGCCGATCACGTTCGGGTCCAGCTGGCGCGAAGTCGAGTCCAGTGGATCGACCGCTGGGTAGATACCCAGGGAGGCGATGTCACGGGACAGAACGACGGTGGCGTCCAAGTGGGCGAAGGTGGTCGCTGGCGACGGGTCGGTCAAGTCGTCCGCAGGTACGTATACGGCCTGAACGGAGGTGATCGAACCTTCCTTGGTGGAGGTGATGCGCTCTTGCAGAACGCCCATCTCTTCAGCCAGGGTCGGCTGGTAACCTACTGCCGAAGGCATACGGCCCAGCAGTGCGGATACTTCGGTACCGGCCAGGGTGTAACGATAGATGTTGTCGACGAACAGCAGAACGTCGTTACCTTCGTCACGGAACTTCTCAGCCATGGTCAGGCCGGTCAGCGCTACGCGCAGACGGTTTCCTGGTGGCTCGTTCATCTGACCGTAGACCAGTGCTACTTTGTCGAGAACGTTGGAGTCCTTCATCTCGTGGTAGAAGTCGTTACCCTCACGAGTACGCTCACCCACACCAGCGAACACGGAGTAACCGCTGTGTTCCATGGCGATGTTACGGATCAGTTCCATCATGTTTACGGTCTTGCCGACACCGGCACCACCGAACAGACCAACTTTACCACCCTTGGCGAACGGGCAAACCAGGTCGATAACCTTGATGCCGGTTTCCAGCAGGTCGTTGCCGCCTGCCTGGTCAGCGAACGAAGGCGCTGGCTGGTGGATACCGCGACGCTCTTCTTCACCGATCGGGCCGGCTTCGTCGATCGGGTTGCCCAGTACGTCCATGATACGGCC
The DNA here is from genome assembly GCF_000412675.1 of Pseudomonas putida NBRC 14164. Classification (NCBI taxonomy): domain Bacteria; kingdom Pseudomonadati; phylum Pseudomonadota; class Gammaproteobacteria; order Pseudomonadales; family Pseudomonadaceae; genus Pseudomonas; species Pseudomonas putida. Next base: position 6,142,021 of record NC_021505.1, read on the forward strand.
CAGGGTGGCCTTACCAACAGGAACGGAAATGGCAGCGCCGGAGTCAACGACTTCCAGACCGCGCTTCAGGCCTTCGGTGGAGCCCATCGCAATGGTACGAACCACGCCGTCGCCCAGCTGCTGCTGAACTTCCAGGGTGGTTTCCGCGCCTTGTACTTTCAGCGCGTTGTATACACTCGGCACGACATCACGTGGGAATTCCACGTCGATGACGGCGCCGATGATTTGAACGATACGTCCGCTACTCATAGCTGGATCCTCTGAATTTTTGAACCGTTAAACCGCGGCAGCGCCGCCGACGATTTCCGAGATCTCCTGGGTGATCGCAGCCTGACGCGCCTTGTTGTAGATCAACTGAAGCTCTTTGATCAAATCACCGGCGTTGTCTGTGGCGTTCTTCATGGCGATCATCCGGGCCGCTTGTTCAGCAGCGTTGTTCTCGACCACCGCCTGGTATACCTGCGACTCCACGTAACGCACCATCAAGCCGTCCAGCAGCTCTTTTGCGTCGGGTTCGTACAGGTAATCCCAGTGATGCTTGAGATCCTGATCCGGGGTTGCCACCAACGGTACCAATTGCTCGACCGTTGGCTTCTGGGTCATGGTGTTGATGAACTTGTTCGAAACCACGGAGAGGCGATCGATACGGCCGTCCAGGTAGGCGTCCAGCATCACTTTGACGGAGCCGATCAGATCGTTGATCGATGGCTCTTCGCCCAAGTGGCTGATCGCTGCTACGACGTTGCCGCCAAAGATGCGGAAGAAAGTCGCACCCTTGCTGCCGATCACGCACAGGTCGATTTCAACGCCCTGTTCGCGGTTTGCGCTCATGTCCTTGACCAAGGCCTTGAACAGGTTGGTATTCAAGCCACCGCACAGACCACGGTCACTGCTCACCACGATATAACCGGCGCGCTTTACAGGGCGCTCGATCATGAACGGGTGGCGGTATTCCGGGTTGGCGTTGGCCAGATGACCGATCACCTGGCGGATACGCTCCGCGTAAGGACGGCTAGCAGCCATGCGCATTTGTGCCCTGCGCATCTTGCTGACCGCCACTTTCTCCATGGCGCTGGTAATTTTTTGCGTGCTTTTGATGCTCGCAATCTTACTGCGAATCTCTTTTGCGCCTGCCATGTATCACCTATCAGGTTAGCAAGCGGGGGCCAGGGCCCCCGCTGCGGCTTACCAGGTCTGGGTGGCCTTGAACTTCTCGATACCGGCTTTCAGGCCTGCGTCGATTTCGTCGTTGAAGTCACCCTTCACGTTGATCTTCGCCATCAGTTCAGCGTGATCACGGTTGAAGAAGGCGATCAGTGCTTGCTCGAAGCTGCCGATCTTGGAGACTTCTACGTCGGTCAGGAAGCCACGCTCAGCGGCGTACAGCGACAGTGCCATGTCCGCGATGGACATTGGCGCGTACTGTTTCTGCTTCATCAGCTCGGTAACGCGCTGACCATGCTCCAGCTGCTTGCGGGTCGCTTCGTCCAGATCGGACGCGAACTGGGCGAATGCAGCCAGTTCACGGTACTGAGCCAGCGCGGTACGAATACCACCGGACAGCTTCTTGATGATCTTGGTCTGAGCGGCACCACCTACGCGGGATACCGAAACACCGGCGTTCACTGCAGGGCGGATGCCCGAGTTGAACATGGCCGATTCCAGGAAGATCTGACCGTCGGTGATGGAAATCACGTTGGTCGGAACGAACGCGGAAACGTCGCCAGCCTGGGTTTCGATGATCGGCAGAGCGGTCAGGGAACCGGTTTTGCCAGTGACAGCACCGTTGGTGAACTTCTCGACGTACTCTTCCGAAACGCGCGATGCACGCTCCAGCAGACGGGAGTGGAGATAGAACACGTCGCCTGGGTACGCTTCACGTCCTGGTGGACGGCGCAGCAGCAGGGAGATCTGACGGTAGGCAACGGCCTGCTTGGACAGGTCATCGTAAACGATCAGAGCGTCTTCACCGCGGTCACGGAAGAACTCGCCCATGGTGCAACCGGCGTATGGCGCCAGGAATTGCAGTGCGGCGGATTCCGAAGCACTGGCAACAACCACGATGGTGTTGGCCAGGGCGCCGTTTTCTTCCAGCTTGCGAACGATGTTGGCAACGGTGGAACGCTTCTGGCCGACAGCTACATAAACACAGAAAATACCGGAGTCTTTCTGGTTGATGATGGCGTCGATGGCCATGGCGGTCTTGCCGATCTGACGGTCGCCAATGATCAGCTCACGCTGGCCACGGCCGACAGGGATCATGGCGTCGACGGATTTGTAGCCAGTCTGTACAGGCTGGTCTACCGACTTACGCCAGATCACGCCTGGAGCTACTTTCTCGACCGCGTCGGTCTGGGTGTTGCCCAGAGGACCTTTGCCGTCGATCGGGTTGCCCAGTGCGTCGACGACGCGACCCAGCAGTTCCTTACCAACCGGAACTTCCAGGATGCGGCCGGTGCACTTGGCGCTCATGCCTTCGGCGAGGGTGTCGTAGGCACCCAGGATCACTGCACCTACGGAGTCTTGCTCCAGGTTCAGGGCCATGCCGTAGACGCCGCCCGGGAACTCGATCATTTCGCCGTACATGACGTCGGCCAGACCGTGGATCCGCACGATACCGTCGGAAACCGAAACAACGGTACCTTCGTTACGGGCTTGGGAGCTCACATCGAGGTTGTCGATGCGGCCCTTGATGATTTCACTAATTTCGGAAGGATTGAGTTGCTGCATTGCTCTGCTGCCCCTTCAAACTCAAGATTTCAATGCTTCGGCCAGTTTCGCGATTTTGCCGCGAACAGAGCCATCGATTACCAGGTCACCAGCGCGGATGACGACGCCGCCAATCAGGCTGGCATCCTCCGACGCGTGCAGGCGCACTTCCTGGCCTAACCGTGCACTGAGAACCTTGGCGAGTTTGTCTTGCTGTTCTTGGTTCAACGCGAAGGCACTGGTGACTTCCACGTCCACGGATTTCTCTTGCTCGGCCTTGTACAGGTCAAACAGAGCGGCAATCTCCGGCAGAAGCAGGAGACGGTCGTTTTCCGCGGCAACATGAATGAAATTCTGTGCCTGTGCATTGAACTTGTCACCGCACACGTCAATGAACGTGGCGGCCTTTTCTGCGCTCGTCAGTCGCGGGGCCTTGAGCAGGCGCTGCATGGTGTCGTCTTGCGACACCGCAGCAGCCAGGCCGAGCATGGCTGACCAATTGGCCAGTTGCTGATGGGCCTGGGCATGCTCAAAGGCAGCCTTAGCGTAAGGTCGGGCCAACGTGGTCAGTTCTGCCATGATCGCCCTCGCTTAAATTTCAGCGGCCAGTTTGTTAACCAGCTCCGCATGCGCGTTTTGATCGATTGTGGCGCCAAGGATCTTTTCAGCACCGCCAACGGCCAGAGCACCCACTTGGGCACGCAGGGCGTCTTTAGCGCTGTTCAGTTCCTGTTCGATCTCGGCCAGAGCCTGAGCCTTCACACGGTCAGCTTCGACGCGGGCCTGTTCACGGGCTTCCTCGACAAGCTGAGCAGCGCGTTTCTTGCTTTGCTCAATGATTTCGGCTGCCTGTGCTTTAGCTTCACGCAGTTGCTGACCCGCTTTCTCTTGGGCCAGCTCCAGGTCGCGAGCTGCGCGGTTGGCAGCGTCCAAACCGTCGGCAATCTTCTTTTGGCGCTCTTGCAGAGCAGTGATGACCGGAGGCCATACATACTTCATGCAGAAGAGTACAAAAATCAGGAAAGCAACGGATTGGCCAATCAGGGTTGCATTAATGTTCACGCCAACACCTCGCTCGGTCTTAATTCATACAGCCATCAACTCGTGGTGACGAGTGATTAGCCGGCGATCTGACCAACGAACGGATTCGCGAAGGTGAAGAACAGAGCGATACCAACACCGATCATGGTTACGGCGTCGAGCAGACCGGCAACGATGAACATTTTGACCTGCAGCATCGGAACCATTTCTGGCTGACGAGCAGCGCCTTCCAGGAATTTGCCGCCCAGCAGGCCGAAACCAATGGCGGTACCCAGAGCACCCAGGCCGATCAGCAGAGCAACAGCGATAGCGGTCAGACCAACTACAGTTTCCATCTTTCCTCCCGACTTTTACGTCGTATTGGTTAGGTTTTTAGTTTGAAGCGGTAAAACAAATCGTGAGTACAGCTGCCCTTGCGGACTTTTTAAGCCCTCCCCCCGAACAGGCGAGGAAGGCTATCAGACACGCCAGGCGGTCTTAATGGTTATCTTCGTGCGCCATCGACAGGTAGACGATGGTCAGCATCATGAAGATGAAAGCTTGCAGGGTGATGATCAGGATGTGGAACACAGCCCACGCCCATTGCAGCACCACACCCAGGCCGCTGAGCCACAGCAGGCCGGAGCCGAACATGACCGCGATCAGGATGAACACCAGTTCGCCGGCATACATGTTGCCGAACAGACGCAGTGCCAGCGAGATCGGTTTGGCGATCAGGGTGACGAATTCGAGCAGGAAGTTGACCGGAATCAGCAGGATCTGCACGAAGATGTTCTTGCTGCCGAACGGGTGCAGGGTCAGCTCACCGATGAAGCCGCCCAGGCCCTTGACCTTGATGCTGTAGAAGATGATCAGGGCGAACACGCTGAAGGCCATGGCCAGGGTCGCGTTCGGGTCGGTGGTCGAAACGGCGCGGAACGGAATGTGCGGATCACCGGAAATCAGGATGGCCAGCTGAGGAATCCAGTCGACCGGTACCAGGTCGACGGCGTTCATCAGGAATACCCAGACGAAGATGGTCAGTGCCAGCGGTGCGATTACCGGGCTACGGCCGTGGAAGGAGTCCTTCACGCTGCCGTTGACGAAATCGACCATCACTTCCACGAAGTTCTGCAGACCGCCAGGCTGGCCGGAAGTCGCCTTCTTTGCCGCCATGCGGAAAATGAACAGGAAGATCAGACCCAGCGCGACGGACCAACCCAGGGTGTCCAGGTGGAACGCCCAGAAGCCCATTGCCTTGGCTTCTGCAGCCGAATGGGCAAAGCCCCAGCTGCCGTCTGGTAGTTGACCGTAGGTCAGGTTCTGCAAGTGGTGCTGGATATAGCCCGAAGCGGTTTCTGCTGCCATGGTTGCCTCAAACGCCCTAAGGTCTCGAAAGTCTTTTATTCATCAGCAGGGGCGCGAACCAGCTGACCAAAAGGGTCAACACGAAGACGCCGAATACTGCTAACGGCGCCAGTGGCTTCACTCCTGCGAAGGTCAGTGCAAAAAGCACTGCCGTCAAAATCATCTTGCCTGCCTCGCCAGCGTAGAACGACTTGACGATGGCTTGTGCTGCCCGAGCTCCGCTGAAGCGAAAAGCCTTCCAGGCGAAATACACATTGGGCAGCCACGCAATCAAACCTCCGCAAAGGCCTGAATATCCACTGACCGCCCCTTTCCACTGCCACAACACCAGGGTTGCCAGCAGCAGTACGACGAATTGAGCCAGCAGTACCGGAAAAACCGCCCAGCGATGGAAAGGCAGGCGGTTTGGCGTGCGGATTTCCATCACAACTGCTCCTCGGAAGTCGACCAACAAGTCAGCTATGACTTGGCATAATTTGTGCCGACAAAATGCGCGCAGAGTATAGGGGTGGATTAACCCCTATTCAACTCTTCGTAGTGATTTCCGACTGCGCGCTACAACAGGAATTGTTTCAGCGGATGTGAGCAAGCACGCCTTGCAACTCGTCAAGCGAGTTGTAACGAATAACCAACTGGCCCTTGCCCTTGTTCCCATGACGGATCTGGACGGCCGACCCCAGGCGCTCTGCGAGCCGCTGTTCAAGGCGTGCGATATCCGGATCAGGTTTGCTCGGTTCGACCGGATCAGGCTTGTCACTGAGCCACTGACGAACCAGTGCCTCGGTTTGGCGCACGGTGAGACCACGTGCGACAACATGACGCGCCCCCTCCTCCTGACGGTTTTCGTCCAGGCCGAGCAATGCGCGTGCATGGCCCATCTCCAGGTCACCGTGGGCGAGCATGGTCTTGATCGCCTCCGGCAAGGTGATCAGGCGCAGCAGGTTGGCCACGGTGACCCGCGACTTGCCCACGGCGTCGGCCACCTGTTGCTGGGTGAGCTCGAATTCCTGCTGCAGACGCTGCAGGGCCATGGCCTCTTCCAGCGGGTTGAGATCTTCGCGCTGGATGTTCTCGATCAGCGCCATGGCAATGGCGGCTTCATCGGGCACTTCGCGGACCATGGCCGGGATCGTGTCCAGGCCGGCCTGCTGGGTCGCGCGCCAGCGGCGCTCACCGGCGATGATCTCGAAGCGGTTGTCGCCAATCGGGCGGACCACGATCGGTTGCATGACGCCATGGCTGCGAATCGAATGCGCGAGCTCTTCCAGCGCCTCCGGGTCCATGTCCCGACGCGGCTGGTACTTGCCACGCTGGATCAGCTCGACCGGCAGGTGTTGCAGTTCTTTCTGGTCGATCTTCACAGCCTGCTCTTCGAGCGCGCTGACGGAAGGACCACTGAGCAGTGCATCCAACCCACGTCCGAGACCCCGTTTCTTGACGGCCATACGGATTCCTTAAGTTGTTTGTGCAGTGCGTGATGGACGGCGCTGGCGGCGAACCAGTTCCCCGGCCAGAGCCAGATAAGCCAGCGCGCCGCGCGATTGCTTGTCGTAGGCCAGGGCCGGCATGCCGAAGCTGGGGGCCTCGGCCAGGCGAATATTGCGCGGAATGACCGTGTCGTACAGCTGCGGGCCAAAGTGTTCCTTCAGCTGCGCCGAAACATCGTTGTTCAGGCTCAGGCGAGGATCGTACATGGTCCGCAGCAAGCCCTCGATCTTCAGCTCCGGATTCAACCGGGCGGCGATGCGCTTGATGTTATCCACAAGGTCGCTGAGGCCTTCCAGTGCGTAGTACTCGCACTGCATGGGGATGATCACGCCATCGGAAGCGACCAGGGCGTTGAGCGTGAGCATCGACAGCGACGGCGGGCAGTCGATGAGGATGTAGTCGTAGTTCTCACGGATAGGCGCCAGTGCGTTGCGCAGACGGCTCTCCTTGACCTGCATTTCCAGCAGCACCACCTCGGCGGCCGTCAGGTCGCGGTTGGCCGGCAGCAACTGGAACCCACCATGCTCGGAGTAATGCATGGCCTGGGCCAGGTCGCATTCCCCGATCAGCAGGTCGTAGACCGAGTGCTCGAGCTCGTGCTTGTCCACACCGCTGCCCATGGTGGCGTTGCCCTGCGGATCGAGGTCGATCAGCAGCACACGACGCTTGGTCGCGGCCAGCGAGGCGGCGAGATTGATACAGGTGGTGGTCTTGCCTACACCACCTTTCTGGTTCGCGATTGCGAATACCTTAGCCATTGATGCGCGTGTTCCCAGTCATGCCTTGCGGCGCAGTATCAGCAGATGGCGCTGGCCCTGGCAACCTGGAACGGTCAGGGCCTGTTCGCTTTCCACTGTGAAGTCTGCGGGCAATGCTACCAGTTCATCGGCAGGATGCAGCCCCTTCATTGCAAGCCATTGCGTCCCGGTGTCGCCCAGATGGCGGGTCCAGTTGGTGAAGTTCTCCATGCTGCTGAAAGCGCGGGAGATGATTCCGTCGAACGGCTGCGCCGGCTGGAAGGCTTCGACCCGGCTGTGGATAACCGTGAGGTTGTCCAGTTTGAGCTCCATTTTCACCTGGGTCAGGAAGCGGGTCTTCTTGCCGTTGGAGTCCAGCACCGTCACGCGCTTGTGCGGATGCAGGATAGCCAACGGAATACCCGGCATGCCACCGCCGCTGCCGACATCCAGCCAGTTGTCACGCTCGCTGTGGATAAACGCCATGACGCTCAGGCTGTCGAGCAGATGGCGCGACACCATCTCGTCCGGGTCGCGCACGGCCGTGAGGTTGTAGGCTTTGTTCCATTTGATCAACAGGGCCAGGTAGCCAAGCAGTTTCTCGTGCTGCTCGGCGCTCAGCTCGACACCGAGCTGGCGCGCGCCTGTGGACAACTCTTCAGCGTGTTGCGGGGTGACCAGGGAACTCAAGCGCTTTGCTCCAATTCGCGGCCAGCGCCGCGTTTTTTCAAGTAAATCAGCAACAGGGAAATCGCCGCCGGGGTCACGCCCGGGATGCGCGAAGCCTGGCCCAGGGTTTCCGGGCGGGTCTGGCCAAGCTTGCCCTGAATCTCCTTGGAAAGGCCGGAAATCGTCGTGTAGTCGATATCCACAGGCAGGCGGGTGTCTTCGCTGGCGCGCAGGCGAGCGATTTCATCCTGCTGGCGGTCGATGTAGCCCGCGTACTTGGTGCGGATCTCGACCTGCTCGGCGACCTGTGGATCGATTGCGTCACCGCCGGTCGCCTCGATCAGCCCGGCGTAGTCGATTTCCGGGCGCGCCAACAGGTTCAGCAGGCTGTACTCGTGGCTGAGCGGCGTGCCGAACTTATCCACAATGGCTTGGCCTTGTTCGGTGTTCGGCCGAACCCAGGTCGACTTCAGGCGCTGTTCCTCACGCTCGATGCCGTCACGCTTGGCGCAGAAGGCGGCCCAGCGCTGATCGTCGATAAGGCCCAGTTCACGGCCTTTCTCGGTCAGGCGCAGGTCGGCGTTGTCTTCGCGCAGGATCAGGCGGTACTCGGCACGTGAGGTGAACATGCGGTACGGCTCCTGGGTACCCAGGGTGATCAGGTCGTCGACCAGTACGCCGATGTAGGCTTCGTCGCGGCGCGGGCACCAGCTTTCGCGGCCCTGTGCGCGCAATGCGGCGTTGGTCCCGGCCAGCAGGCCCTGGGCACCGGCTTCTTCGTAACCGGTGGTGCCGTTGATCTGCCCGGCGAAGAACAGGCCACCGATGACTTTGGTCTCGAGGCTGTACTTGAGGTCACGCGGGTCGAAGTAGTCGTACTCGATGGCGTAGCCCGGGCGGACGATGTGGGCGTTTTCCATGCCGCGGATCGAACGCACCAGCTCCAGCTGCACGTCGAACGGCAGCGATGTGGAAATACCGTTGGGGTACAGCTCATGGGTGTTCAGGCCTTCCGGCTCGATGAACACCTGGTGGCTTTCCTTGTCGGCGAACCGGTGAATCTTGTCTTCGATCGATGGGCAGTAGCGCGGACCGACGCCTTCGATCACACCCGAGTACATCGGCGAACGATCGAGGTTCGAGGCGATGATCTCGTGGGTACGCGCATTGGTATGGGTAATCCAGCAGCTCACCTGCCGTGGGTGCATTTCGGCATTGCCCATGAAGGACATGACCGGGATCGGCGTATCACCTGGCTGCTCGGTCATCACCGAGAAATCCACAGAGCGCCCATCGATGCGTGGCGGAGTCCCGGTTTTCAAGCGGCCGACGCGCAGTGGCAGTTCACGCATGCGGTGGGCCAGGGCGATCGAGGGTGGATCACCGGCACGGCCACCGGAATGGTTTTGCAGACCAATGTGGATAAGCCCGCCGAGGAAAGTACCAGTGGTCAGTACCACCGATTCGGCGAAGAAACGCAAACCCATCTGGGTAACTACGCCCTTGACCTGGTCCTGCTCGACGATCAGGTCGTCGCAGGACTGCTGGAATATCCACAGGTTCGGCTGGTTTTCCAGGATTTCACGCACCACCGCCTTGTAGATGGCGCGGTCGGCCTGCGCACGGGTGGCGCGTACCGCCGGGCCCTTGCGGTTGTTCAGAACGCGGAACTGGATGCCGCTCTTGTCGGTGGCCAGCGCCATGGCGCCGCCGAGGGCATCGATCTCTTTGACCAGATGGCTTTTGCCAATACCGCCGATGGCGGGGTTGCAGCTCATGTGACCGAGGGTTTCCACGTTATGGGTCAGCAGCAGGGTTTTCACACCCATGCGTGCAGACGCAAGCGCAGCCTCGGTACCGGCATGGCCGCCGCCGATGACGATCACTTCAAAACGGGAAGGGAAATCCACCACGCACCTCGTGCCTGTTTTTGCGAATAGAGAAGGTAAGCCGACAAGTATAGGGACTTCACCCCCTTTAAAGAAACCGTCTGCGCAAATTTTGACCAGTCTGTGGATGAGTGGCAGACAACAGAAATCAACAAGAAGAAATTTATAAAAGCTTTGTTTTTATGTTTATTCTTATGCACAACGATATCTGTGGATAAAGCTCTGTAGGCCATGAATTGCGATGTGTAGAGAGAAATTAAACCCTGTGTCTGGAGTGCCATGAGGGCTATGGATAACGTCATTTAGCCTGTGGATGAAATGCCTATTTACCCACAGGCGGATTTCTCCTCAGGAAAAAAGCCTGCTTATCAACTGAGCTGAAGATGGGTTTTCCACAGGGCTCCTGAGCGCAGTTTTCAGCTTGTGGATGAAAAAATACTCAAGATCGCGAGCGACGCGGACAAGGCGACAGCCGGTTTTCCGCAAAAGCGTCGGCCCAGCCATAGAGATCTAGCGGTTGTACTGGCGTCTTCGCGGGCTTGCCCGCGCCCACAGGTGCGCTGTTGACCTCGCTGTGGTCATCTCCTGCAACGAATTTGAGGCAAAAAAAAGCCGCTCCCTAAGGAGCGGCGCTTGGCCTTGCCTGGCTGTGGATTACTTGCCGATGCAGAAGCTGGAGAAAATGCGCCCCAGCAGGTCATCCGAGCTGAACGCCCCGGTAATTTCCCCCAAGGCATGCTGTGCCTGGCGCAAGTCCTCTGCCAGCAGCTCTCCTGCGCCCGCCAAGGTCAACTGTGCACGGCCGTGCTCCAGGTGCTCGCTGGCTTGGCGCAAGGCATCCAGGTGCCGCCGGCGGGCACTGAAACCACTCTCCGCCGTCTGTTCGTAACCCATGCAGGCCTTCAGATGGTCGCGCAGCAGTTGCAGCCCAGAGTCGTCGCCCTTGGCACTGAGGGTGATGGTCACATGGCCGTCATCGCACTGTTCCAGCGCCACCCGCTCGCCACTCAGGTCGGCCTTGTTGCGAATCAGCGTGACCTTGGCAGGGTCGGGCCGCTGATCGAGAAACTCGGGCCATAAAGCGAACGGATCGCTGGCCTCGGGCGCTGTGGAGTCGACCACCAGCAACACACGATCGGCCTCGCCAATGGCCTTCAGGGCGCGTTCCACGCCGATCTTTTCCACATGGTCATCGGTATCACGCAAACCGGCGGTATCGACCACATGCAGCGGCATACCGTCGATGTGGATATGTTCGCGCAGGATGTCCCGGGTGGTGCCGGCGATATCGGTGACAATGGCGGCTTCCCGACCAGCCAGTTGATTTAGCAGGCTCGACTTGCCGGCGTTCGGCCGCCCGGCGATTACCACCGTCATGCCGTCACGCAGCAAGGCACCCTGCCCGGCCTCACGTTGCACGGTGGATAACTCGCCGCGCACTGCATCGAGCATCGACAGTACGTGGCCATCGGCGAGGAAGTCGATCTCCTCTTCGGGGAAGTCGATTGCTGCCTCGACGTAGATGCGCAGGGCGATCAGCGCCTCGGTCAGGCTGTGCACACGCTTGGAGAACTCCCCCTGCAGCGAGCGCAGGGCGTTACGTGCCGCCTGGCTGGAGCTGGCCTCGATCAGGTCGGCAATGGCTTCGGCCTGGGCCAGGTCGAGCTTGTCGTTGAGGAACGCGCGTTCGCTGAATTCACCCGGGCGGGCCAGGCGACAGCCAACTTGTACACAGCGCTGCAGCAGCATGTCCAGGACCACTGGGCCACCGTGGCCCTGGAGTTCGAGCACATCTTCGCCGGTGAACGAGTTCGGCCCAGGGAAGAACAACGCAATCCCCTCGTCAAGCACCAGCCCTTCATCGTCGCGGAACGGGCCGTAATGGGCATGGCGAGGGGTCAGCGTACGACCGGTGATCAACTGCCCGGCCTTGCTGGCCAAAGGGCCGGACAACCTGACAATACCCACACCACCGCGGCCTTGGGCGGTAGCGATGGCGGCGATGGTTTCACGCACAGTGTTCATGCTCGAAAGCCTCTACGACAAAAACGACAGATAGCAAAAACGCCCCACTAGGGGGCGTTTTTTATTCACAGGCTAGCGTACTAGCCCGTCAAGCAGCAGCTTTTTTGGTGGCTGCTTCGATACGGCGAGTGATGTACCACTGCTGCGAAATCGACAGGCAGTTGTTCACAACCCAGTACAGAACCAGACCAGCCGGGAACCACAGGAAGAAGAAGGTGAAGATGATCGGCATCATTTTCATCACCTTGGCCTGCATCGGATCCGGCGGCGTAGGGTTCAGGCGCTGCTGGATGAACATGGTTGCGCCCATGATGATCGGCAGGATGAAGAACGGATCCTTGATCGACAGGTCGGTAATCCACAGCATCCATGGAGCCTGGCGCATTTCTACGCTTTCCAGCAGTACCCAGTACAGGGCCAGGAATACCGGCATCTGCACCAGGATCGGCAGGCAGCCGCCCAGCGGGTTGATCTTCTCTTTCTTGTACAGCTCCATCATCGCCTGGGACATCTTCTGGCGATCGTCACCGAAGCGTTCCTTCAGCGCGGCGAGCTTGGGCGCAACAGCACGCATACGTGCCATGGAGCGGTAGCTGGCAGCCGACAGCGGGAAGAACAGGCCTTTGATCAGCATGGTCAGCACGATGATCGACCAGCCCCAGTTACCCAGCAGGCTGTGGATATGTTGCAGCAGCCAGAAGATCGGCTGGGCAATGAACCACAGGAAGCCGTAGTCGACGGTCAGTTCCAGGCCTGGGGACAACTCTTTCAGCTTGGACTGGATCTTCGGGCCGGCGTACAGCATGGCGCTGGTTTCGACCTTGCCACCAGCAGGGACGCTGAGGGCCGGGCCGGTGTAGCCGATGATGTAGTTGCCTTGGCTGTCCTTGCGGGTCTGGACAACGTTGTTGTCCGACTTGGCCGGAATCCAGGCGGTCACGAAGTAGTGCTGCAGCCATGCAACCCAGCCGCCGGACACATTTTCTTTCAAACTACCTTTGTCGATGTCCTTCATCGAGACCTTTTTGTAAGGCTCGGAAGCTGTCCACAGGGCTGCGCCCAGGTAGGTGGCGGTGCCAGTGGCAGTGCTCGAGGACGGATCGCCGCTGGCGTCACGCTTGAGCTGGGCAAACATGTTGCCGCTCCAGGCCTGGTCGCTCTGGTTGTCGATCAGGTAGCTGACATTCAGGTCGTACTCACCGCGCTTGAAGCTGAAGCGCTTGATGTAGTTGACACCGTTGTCGCTGAACTTCAGGTCGACCACCAGTTGTTCCTGGCCGTCGGCCAGCTGGTAGCTCTTCTGCTCGGCGGCATACAGCGGGCGGCCGCTGGCGCGGGCATCCGGGCCGTTGGCACCGGTCAGACCGCTTTGTGCCAGGTAAACACGCTCACCACCGTTGTCGAACAACTGGAACGGAATGTTCGGGTGGTCCTGACGGCGTGGGTACTTCGGCAGGTTCAACTGGACGATGTCACCACCGACCGGATCGATAGCCAGTTCCAGAACGTCGGTCTTGACTCGGATCAGGTCCTTGCTGAGTGCGACCGGTGCCAGTTCGGCAGGGCTCGATTCGGCGTTGGCGCTCGGTACATCGGCGCTGGCGCCGTTGTTACCGGCCGGCACGCCATCGGGCAAGCCCGGCGCAACAGTGCTGGCAGCAGTATTCTGAGTCGGCAGGGCAGCCTGGCCGTAGTCATCGTTCCACTTCAGGACCATGACGTAGGACACGACTGCCAGCGCGGCGATCAGGATCGTGCGTTTAATATCCATGATTACTCGGCTATCGAAGAAGTTCGGGAGGAAGGAGCGGGTGGAACGGGGTCGAAACCGCCGTCATTCCACGGATGACAACGCCCCAGGCGACGAACGGCCAGCCACCCACCACGCCAGACGCCATGGTTTTCGATGGCTTCATAAGCGTAACAGGAGCAACTGGGGAAAAAACGACAGTGGTTGGCCATCAGAGGACTAATGGCGTAACGGTAAAACTGGATCGGAACGAGTGCCAGTTTACGCATCTTGACTGTCTACCCCTGCGGAATTGGCGGTGACTGCTGGAGTTGGCCGGCTGCGCGCCAGACGTTTCCAGAGTTTGCCAAAGTGTTGGTGCAATTCCGGGTTTTCTATCTCACCCAATCCCTTGCGCGCGACGATCACGATGTCCAACCCGGCAAGCAACTGCTGGTTCAGGCGAAAGGAATCGCGCATCAAGCGCTTGAGGCGGTTGCGTTGAACGGCGAGCTTGACGCTCTTCTTGCCGATCACCAGGCCGAGACGAGGGTGATCGAGACCGTTCTCGCGAGCAAGGATCAGCAGGTTTTTCCCTGGAACCTTGCCGGTTGGGGAGTCGAAGACCGCTTTGAAGTGTCGGGGTGTAAGCAGTCGCTTTTCCCGACTGAAGTCCTGACTCACCACCTGTGCCGAAAAATCAAATGGCCAGACGCTTACGGCCTTTGGCACGACGACGCGACAGAACGGCGCGGCCGTTTTTGGTAGCCATACGGGCACGGAAACCGTGGGTGCGGGCGCGCTTGATGGTGCTTGGTTGGAAAGTACGTTTCATGGCGTGTTACCTGGTTTGTCGACGACGGGCCGGGATGGCCCCCTTTTTAAGAGACCGGCGATTCTAGAGAAAGCAAGCCCATAGGTCAATTTCCAACCAGCCTTTCCCTATAGGGCGTGTGATGGACGGTGCTTGCTCGTCCATCCTCGAGGGGATGCTTGATCGGACACACGAATCGGGGACAACATGAAAAAAAAGAAGAGACATATAAA